>NZ_JBEZZG010000017.1:0-174044 GCF_040639085.1 Nonomuraea sp. NPDC023979 | reverse complement strand
CCGGGCTCGCCGCCGTGTGCCTGGTCGATCTCCAGGCCCCACGGCAGCGTGGTCGGCGAGCCGTACAGCTCCTGGTTGAACCAGTTGCCCCAGCGCGCGATCGCCTGCCCGAACGCGATGCCGGGCGCGACCGTGTCGGCCACCTCGCCGAGGGACAGCCCCCGGCGGCGGCAGGCCAGCCACACGCCGACGCCGCCCAGCGCGACCGCGCCCCAGATGCTGAGCCCGCCCTCCCAGATGAACAGCGCCTGGTAGGGCTCCTTGATCGCGCGCTCGCCGAAGTACGTCTGCCAGTCGGTGATGACGTGGTAGAGGCGCGCGCCGACCAGGCCGAAGATCACCCCGGGGAACGCGATGTCGCCGATGACGCCCTTCTCGCCGCCCCGGGCGCGCCAGCGCCGCTCGCTCAGCCAGATGCCGAACGCGATCGCGACGATGAAGCACAGCGCGTACGCCCGGATCGGGAGGAATCCGAGATGCCAGACCGCTTCGGGAGGGCTGGGGATCGAGGCGAGGGCCATGCGGGTGAGGCTAGCCCACACCGGGCCGTCACACGCGGGGCTGTCACACGCGGGGCCGCCTCAGGCAGGCCCGCTTGGCGCGCGGTTCACGGTGCGCGGCAGCAGCGCGAGCAGCGCCACCAGGACGAGGGCGGCCGGCGCGCCCCAGAACAGCACCTCCGGGACGGCGGCGGCGGTCGCCGACGCACCAGGGGGCCGCCCCTGGAGCTCGCGGGCCAGGACGCTGCCGAAGACGGACACGCCCAGCGACAGCCCCAGCCCGCGGACCGACACCACGGCCGACGTGGTCGCGGCCAGGTCCGCCGGAGAGGCCGCGTTCTGCGCGACGACCACGAGGTTCTGCATCAGCAGCCCGAAGCCGACGCCGAGCACGCCGAGGACCACGGCCAGCAGCACGTACGGAGTGCCGGGCCGGAGCAGGCTCAGCAGCCCGAACCCCGCCGCCGCGATCAGCGCGCCGGCGAGCAGGTACGGCCGGAACCGGCCGCTCGCGCCGATCCGGGCCCCGGCCAGCGAGGAGACCGCCATGAACGTCAGCACGTACGGGTTCAGCGCCAGCCCCGCCTGCGTCGCGCCCATCCCGTACGCGGCCTGCAGGTACGTCGGCAGGTAGACGGTCGAGCCGCCGAGCAGCGCGCCGAGCAGCGCGGTCGCGGGCAGCGCGACCCGCAGCACGGGATCGGCGAACAGCCGGGGCGGCAGCAGCGGGTCGGCCGCGCGACGCTCCTGCCACACGAACAGCGCGCCCAGCGCCACCACGGCCGCCGCCAGCGTGAGGATCACGCCGGAGTCCCACGCGTACGCGCGGCCGCCCCACTCGGCCACCAGCAGCAGGCTCACCATCGCGCCGGCGACCAGCACGGCCCCGGCCAGGTCGACGCGGCCGTTCCCGCCGGTCCTGGGCAGCCGCAGCGCGAACGCGGCCAGCGCGACGGCGAGCAGGCCGAGCGGCAGGTTGACGTAGAAGATCCACCGCCACCCCCACGCGTCCGTGATGGCGCCGCCGGCGAGCGGGCCGCCCACGCTGGCCAGCGCGAAGACGCCGCCGGTGAACCCCTGGACCCGGCTGCGCAGCCGAGCCGGGTACAGCTCCGACAGCGCGATCGTCGGCAGCACGAACAGCGCCCCCGCCCCGGCGCCCTGGAACGTCCTGGCGGCGATCAGCTCGGGCATCGTCCGCGCCAAGCCGCACAGCGCCGACCCCGTGACGAAGATCGCGACCCCCGTCACGAACACCGCGCGGCGGCCGAACCGGTCGCTGAGCCGCCCGTACAGCGCGCCCGTCGCGGTCGAGGTCAGCACGTACGCGGTGACGATCCAGCCGATCGCGTCCAGGCCGCCCAGGTCGGCCGCGATGTCGGGCAGCGCGACCGCCACCACGGTCTGGTCCAGGATCGACAGCAGCATGCCGATGAGCAGCCCGGCAGTGGCGAGCGGCACGTTGCCGCCGCGCGTCACCGCCGGGGCGACGTCCGTGCGCGTCATCGCCCGGCCCCCGCGAACGGGTTCGGCAGCCCGAAGTCGGCGCTCAGCAGGTCCTGGTCGAGCGCCGCCGCGGCCACGGTGCCGCTCGCCGCGGCGGCGATCACCGCGGCCAGCGGCACCGGCACGCTGGCCCGGCGGGCCATGTCGCCCGCGGCGTACACGCCGGGCACGCTGGTCTGCCCGAACTCGTTCACCTCCACGCACCCGTCGGCGAAGGCCGCGCAGCCCAGGCGGGCGGCCAGGCCGGAGCGCTGGCGCGGCACGTTGACGACGAACACCGCGTCCCGCTCCACCGGCGGCCCGGACGCGAACATGATCCGCTCCAGCCGCCCGCCGTCGCCCTCCAGGCGGGTGACGGCCTCCTCACGGACGCCGACGCCGTGCCCTTCCAGCGTGGCCCGCGCCTCCGGGTCGAGCGGGCGGCCGTCGGCGCACAGGACGACGCCGGCGGCGAAGCGGCTGAGCTGCAGCGCCAGCCGGACGCGGGACGGGTCGGTGCCGAGCACGGCGACCCGCCTGCCGGTGCACTCGTAGCCGTGACAGTAGGGGCAGTGGAAGGCGGAGCGCCCCCACAGCTCCCGCACGCCGGGCGGGCCGGGAAGCTCGTCGGCCAGCCCGGTCGCCAGCAGCAGCCGCCGCCCCTCCACCGTGCCGCCCACCGTGCCGCCCACCGTGTCGCCTGCCGTGTCGCCGCCGGACAGCTCCAGCCGGAACCCCTCGCCGTCCCGCGCGCTGACCTCGGCGACCGTCCCGGTCCTGGCCCGCACCGACGGGTACGCGGCCAGCTCCTCGCGGCCGAGCTTGCGCAGCTCGCCGGGCGGCGTGCCGTCCCGGGTCAGGAAGTTGTGCACGTTCTGGGCGGCGGCGTTGCGGCCCTCCCCGGCGTCGAGCAGCAGCGCCGATCGGTGCACCCGCCCCAGGGCCAGCGCTGCGGACATCCCGGCCGGGCCCCCGCCGACGATGACGACGTCGAACATCTCTTGCCTCCCTAGCAGTGATCGCTTGGCGTGAGGCAAGTGTGCAAGTTAATGTCAACATGAAGTCAAGCGCCCGGAGGAGTGGGGCTCGGCAGCTTCTGATCACCTTTCACGTCCACCGGGTCGAGCAGCTTGCCCGACAGGTAGCCGCCACCGGAGACGCCCATCAGCACGATCAGCGTCGCCGGGATCTCCGGCAGCCCCTCCCGGGGATGGGTGACCAGCTGGAGCAGGAAGTAGCCGATGGTGATGACGGTGAAGAGGAAGTACTGGGCGTCCATCAGCGCCAGCCGCCCGTGGTCGTCGCTGATGGCCTGCCGGAGCCCGGCGACCCACCCGACCTCGTTCGCGTCGGTGGGCGGAGCCTTCACCCGCGCCGCGGTGTCGGTCTCCAGCGCGGCCGGAGTGCCGGCGGGGACGTCCACGCCGTGCGCCTCGTTGACCTCGTTGATGGAGTCCAGCGCCTTGTAGACCTGGCGCTTGGCGGTGATGGCCAGCGCCAGCGGCCAGCCCAGCAGGAACAGGTACTCCCACCGGAAGTCCCGGCCCAGCAGGGACGCGAACGATATCCCGCGCATGTCGTCGAGCGGGCAGTCGCCCTGGAACGGCGCGCCGGCCGGAAGCGGGCAGTTCGGCGTCCGGCCGACGACGATGAGCATCAGCAGCCCGAACGCCAGGGCCAGCGTCCAGATCGCCACCTGAAGCTGCGAGGTCGAGGTCCGCCCGTCGTTCCCGACGACCAGCCCCTTGAGCCCGGCCCGGCGGTAGTCCCGGATTCGCCGCGCCCGCTCCACCTCGCCCAGGCCCGCCAGCTCCCGCCGCGTCGGCCGAGGCGGCACGTCCTGCGCGAGCAGCACCGCCAGATGGACGGCTGTCAGGGCCGCGGCCAGGGTGAACGCGGCGACCAGAGCCGCCCACAGCGGCGTGAACCGCCAGGCCAGCCGCCCGTCGAACGGCCAGACTCCGGCGAACACGGCGACGATCCACCACACCGTCACGACGGCGCCCACGAGCACGATCGCGCCCAGCGCCATCAACCGGCGCCTCCGCCTCGACACGGTCATCGGACGGCTCCCTTTCACCGACGGAGCGTCATCCGCTCACGGCCGGGGGGTTACATCGCTGGTGTATGTCCCTCGGACGAGCGGGCGGCACCCCGGTTTAACGAATTCATCCAAAACATGACCGGCGGCTGCCCGAGCGCGGCGGCGGCATTCTCGGGCAGGCGCGCACCGCCGCATTCGGAGTGCCGGAAAACGCGCGGGTCACAGCCGGCCCCGGTGATCTCCCCGCCCTTGAGAGCGGTGGGGGAAACAACGCAGCGGAGCGGGGGATGGCGCTGAAGGAGCGGCGGGAATATGCCGGACAGCCAGTGTCGTGCTTGATCGGCATTTCTCTGGGAGCGGCCGCGGGCCGCGACATCATCTCTCTTACGAATTCGCGGCAGGGGGCACAGGAGTGCCGCCGGTGGCCGTTCGTTCTCCGTATGTTTCCAGGAGCTCTGACGTGTCCAATTTTGTGTCAGGAGTGGGCCCGCTGTTCGGCCCCAACTCCGTCGTCGTCACCGTGAACGACGAGACGGGAAAGCCGTTGAGTCTTCAGGTTTATCCCGACGCGCACAACCCGGAACTGCGCGCGGCCGGAATGCCGACGCAGTACTACTTCCAGCCTTCGCGGATCATGCTCGCGCGCAAACAGGGATCCCCCGAGGACTTCGACTTCGAGATGACCCTCTTCAAGGGCCTGATGTCGGAGGAGACCACCATCACGCCGCAGGAGCTGGCCCAGAAGGAGCTGGGGGGCGGGTTCTGCACGTTCTCCACCACGTTCGGCATCCCGCCCAACGTGATCCAGCAGGTGCGCGAGAAAATCAAGAAGCAGGAGCACGACACCCCCAACGAGCGGTTCGGCGCGTTCTTCAACTACCAGCAGAACGACCCGGAGCCGAACGTCGGCATCATCCCGATCACCAGCAGCACCGTCGTCTGCGCGGTGCAGGACCCGGCCGTGTCCGGCAACGTGATCCAGATGAAGGCCGACTACAACGGCAAGGGCAGCATCGAGGCGCAGGGGATCAACTCGTTCCTCGTGTCGTGCAACCTCGCCGCCGCGGGCCTGATCGCCAGCGCGCTCAAGGCGGGCGGTTCGCCGCCGTTCCTGGTCATGAACACGCTCGAGGAGATGTTCTACATCAACGGCGTCACGGTCGAGGTCGAGGTCGACGTGGACAAGGTCTACGACTCGTTCTCCGCCGCCGTGTCGACCGGCTCCTTTTTCGGGATCACCGACATCAACGCCGAGTTCGCCTACAGTTCCTGCCTGACCAACGGCGGCATCACCACGAAAATCTCCATGAACTCCGGGGTCCTCGACGACCCCACCAAAAAATGGATCATGGACAATGTCGTGACGATGCGGCAGACGGCGGTCGAGCTCGTCAAGAAGGAGATCTTCGACTGGGATCCGGCGAAGGCCGACACCAAGGCGTCGACGGCGGGACGCAGCTGGTTCAGCCAGATATTCGGTGGCTCGTCCGTCTCGCTGAAGTCCACGCACGAGAGAAAAGGCATCCGTTTCAAGGAGAAAATCATCCTCGACCAGGCGTACACGGCGACGCACGCGGTGAGCGGCGACCTGAACGAGCTGCTCCCGGCCGTACGGGCGAATCTCAACAAATATCTGTTCATCGTCGACATCGGGGAGTTCTTCAAGAAGGTTCAGGTCGCCGCGGTCTGCATGGTGGACTTCGATGACAAACTGGACGACGGCACCGTGCTCGACGATCCGGTGCAGGCGGTTCAGCTGGAGGCCGGTTATCCCGATTTCAGCCAGCCCGTGCAGGACGGAAAGCCGAATCTGCACATGCGCGGGCAGGGCCAGCACTACATCATCGGCTCGGACAAGCCGAAGACGTCCGACCAGCCGGCCATCTGGACCCGCGACAACGCCAAGGACATCGTCAACATCTCGTTCCTGCGACTGGACACTCCCGTGGACGGCTGGCCGTCGGACCAGGTGAGGCTGCGACGCAAGATCATCTTCGACGGGCAGGACCCCCGGGTCAACCTGTCGAAGGCCATCGCCCCGAACGACCCGGCGATCGCCGAGATCGAGGTGGACAACAACGATCACGCCCCCACGCTGACCGCGAGCATGGTCGGGCACGTGTTCGTGCGCTTCATGCCGGTGCAGAAGCTGCCGCCCAACATCACCGTGGAGATCACCCCGACCATCGGGGCGGACACCTACGCCCCCATCACGATCACCAAGGACAACGAGAAGAACGCGCTGTGGGAGATCTACTCGGACAAGTACGTGATGGAGGACCACTTCACCTACACCATGACGGTCACGGTGGTAGGACCCAACTTCACCGACGAGGTGATCGTCTACTCGACCCCCGAGCCCGTCACGGTGCCCGTGGCGCAGGGCCACATCAAGTACGTGCCGAAGTCGAGCGTGATGCTGCCGGACCCGCCCGACGACAAGCTCCCGCTGATCAACGACTACATCAAGAAGGCCACGGAGGCGGCGGCCACCGCGTGAGGCCGGCCGGCACAGAGGGGGATCAGCCATGCCGACAGCAGAACAACTCGCGCGCCTCGACCCGGTCGACGGCGACGGCGCGTCGATCGTCCAGAACGAGGACGGCTCCACACAGACGAGCTGGCCGGACGGCACCACGCGGGTCGACGAGCCCGACGGCCGGGTGATGGTGACCTTTCCCGACTTCTCGGTGCTCAACATCGAGACCGACGGGACACGCACGCTCAACGACGTCAACGGGGCGCCGCTGGATCTCACCACCGGGCAGCCGCTGTCAGGCACGCCCGAGGGGGAGCCGGCGCCCACGCCGCCGCCGACCACGGTGGACCAGCTCAACGAGATCGTCGACGGGGCCGGCGCCCTCATCGACCTCGCCGGAGCCGAAGGGGTCCTGCGGGCGTTCGGCGTCGCCGCCGTCGTCGACAAGGAGTACGCGGCGCTGTCGGAGCTCGCGATGGCCTTCGGCGACGCCCTCAAGGGGGAGATCTCACCGGTCGCCTGGTTCACCCAGCCGGTGAAGATGCTCCTGGCCGTGATCAAGGCCATCGAGACGGAGGAACGCGGCGTCAGCATGCGGTCCTGGGTCTACACGGTGGCCTACGACGCGATGGGCATGGGCACCCCGCCGGAGCCCGCCTTCTCCGGCAGCCTCGGCGGCCCCGACCAGGACGCGCGGAACAGGGAGGCGTGGATCGACGGCCAGGGGCAGGCCCAGCAGCAGCTGGCCGACGGCCGGAACGGCGTCGCCCTGCACAACCGCGTCGTGCTCGTCATCGCCAAGTGCGGTGCGAACCCGGCCACGGCGGT
The DNA here is from genome assembly GCF_040639085.1 of Nonomuraea sp. NPDC023979. NCBI lineage: Bacteria > Bacillati > Actinomycetota > Actinomycetes > Streptosporangiales > Streptosporangiaceae > Nonomuraea > Nonomuraea sp. NPDC023979. Next base: position 166,708 of record NZ_JBEZZG010000017.1, on the reverse strand, counting down.
CACCGAGCTGTGGGCCGCCGCGTGCCGGCAGTCGGGCGACGACGGCGACGCCGGGCTGCTGGCCGCCTATCCGCAGCTGTCATGGCCGGAGCCGACAGGCGCCTGAGCAGGCGCGATCAGGAACGGTGCGGGGGTCGTACGGCTCCCGCACCACCCAGGGGGAGTGCCCACCATGACCGAAGACATCGCCGCCCTGCTCGAGAACCTCATCGACGTGACCTTCGACGCGCTGATCTCCGGCGGGTCCACGCCGTGGCTGGTGGCCCGGACGGGCGCCGGCATGCCGTCCGCGAGCGCCGAGCGCGCCGAGATCCCGGCGGGCGCGGCGGACCTGCCCCGGCTCGAAGGGGGAATCTTCCCCGGCCTGCTGCATCCCAACTGGTTCATGCCCGAGTTCGCGCTGCCCGCCGAGGCCGACGCGGCCTTCGGGTTCAAGGTGACCCAGGCCGGGGTGGACCAGGACGGCGGGCCGTTCAACCGGGCCGCGCTGACGATGTCGCTGCGGGCCGCCATGCCGTCCCAGCTCGCCGCCCTGGCCGAGAGCGAGCCCGTACGACGGGTGCCGGACCTGGCCATCGAGCCCGTGCTGACCGTTCCCGTGGCCGCGCCCGACGGCTCGATCCAGCGCAGGCCCGTGCCCGGGACCGCGACCGAGGGCGCCGACGGCGGGTTCCTCCTGACCTTCGAACTGGTCGGCTCGCTGGTCGAGGCCGCGTACGTGCACCTGATGAGGGAGGGCGGGGTCGGGCTGGAGATCACGGCGAAGTACACCGCGTACCAGACGGCGCTCGTCGCCCCTCTCCAGATCGAGACGCTGCCGGTCGCCACCCCCCAGGTGCGGATGGAGCTGTTCGGTGACGGCGGCAACACGCCGGGCTTCCCCTTCGAGCCCGTCAGCCCGGCTGGAACGTACCGGTTCTTTCCGGTTGTCGCGCGGTTCAGCCGGTCGCTCCCGATCGGCGTGGTGTTCGCCACCGACGACTACCGGAGCCGCTACACGATCACCGCCGAGAACCTGACGCGGACCGTCATCGACGCCAACGACCTCAACGCCTTCGCCGGGCCGCGCTCGGAGTACCGGGAGCTGACCTCGCTGGGCGACGTCCCGGCCAAGTACCCGTCGCTGCGCCGCCTCTATTTCGGCGCGGTCAGCGGCACGGTCGTGGCGCTGCCCGCCGCCTACGGCATCCAGCGGACCGCGCAGGGGCTGCAGGCCAGTTGCGACTCCATCGTGGACACCACGCCCGGGGACGTCACCGGGTGCCGTTTCCACTTCACGTTCACGGTCTTCCCGATGGCCGACCCCGTCGACCTCGCTCAGGTGCGCGCCGACGTGCTCGGCATCCCCGAGGCCAAGGGCCGCACGTTGCGGGTCGTGCTGCCCGGCGGGCTGGACTCGCGCACGCCGCCGTCCCTGGAGGGGTTCGCCTCCGCGAAGACGGCCTTCAGCGACGCGCAGGTCCCGGCGATCAACGTCGGCGTGGAGATCGCCGACGCCGAGGGCAGCCCGGCGGTCACCAACGTCAACCTGTTCCTGCAGCAGCTCGGGTCGGCCGGGCCGCCGCCGCTGTTCGGCACCGTCGCCGTCAGGCTCGACGACGTGTTCCCCAGCCCGGTGCAGACGCAGGTCGTGCTCAACCTGCGCCAGACGGCCAGCGGGGACGAGCTCGTGACGACCGGTCCTCAGGCCGCCAACCGGGGGCCGCTCGACCTGGTGCTGCGCCGGTTCGCCGCCGTACAGGGCAACCAGGTCACGATCACCGCGCTCGGCGACCAGGCGCTGCCGGCCGGCGGCTCCGCCACGCTCGCCGGCGTGCCCGTGGGCGCGTCCGTCGAGGTGTCACGCACGCTCGCCGTGCCCACGCCCTTCCCGAAGACGCAGATGGCGAAGTACGTCGCCTTCCACACCCACACGGTGCAGCAGATCCTCCACCCGCTCACCGTCAACGCCGCCGGGCTCGACTTCGCCGCCGCCGGGGTCACCGCCGTCGACGTGCAGATCACCATGACGGCGAACCCCGCCACCCCGATCCCGTCGATCTCGCTCAACCCCTCGCACGCCGTCGACTTCCGCCACGTCGCGATCCCCGTCGAGTCCGCCGTCACGGGCCTGGACTGCTCGGTCGCGCTCACCCTCACCGCGGCCGCCGGCCTCAGGACCGTCACCGTCCGCCACGACTTCATGGAGACCCCCATCCTCATCCTCACCCCGAACACGATCGCGTGAGAGCAGGAAAGGAGGCAGCGATGCCGGAGAGACCGTCACCGGCGGGGCCGATCTTCGGGCCCGACACGGTCGTCGTCGAGGTCGACGGCCCCACCGGGGGTGTGCACGTGCGCCCCGACGCGGGAAACCCCGCGCTGCGGGCCGCCGGACTGCCCGCCCGGTACTACGTCCAGCCCGCCCGGATGGCGCTGGCGCGCCGCCAGGCGTCGCCCGACCTGGACTTCTCGGCGAGCGTCCTGGTCAAGGGGGCGCCCGGGACGCCGGAGTACGTCGGCGGCTCCTGCACGTTCGGCGTCGCGCTCGCGCTGCCGCCTCCCGCCCTGGAGATCGTCACCCGCAAGCTCGCCCACCACGACCACCCGGATCCCGCGCCACGGATCGCCGAGCTGTTCGAGCGCGGCGCCAAGGAGCCCGCCCCCTCGCTGACCCCCGTGCAGGTGACCCGGAGCGTGCTGTCGTGCGTGATCGAGGGTGAGCCCCCGCTGGTGATGACCGCCCAGCACGGGGCGACGGGCAGTGTCGAGGCGCAGGGACACAACACGTTCCTGGTGTCGTTCACCCCCGCCGCCGCCGAAGCCGTCGTGAGAAACCTGCGGGACGGCGCGGCGCCGCCCTTCACGATCCGCAACCGGCTGACCGAGCAGTTCACCACCGGACCGGCCGTCCTCACCGCGCGGGTCGACGTCGACGCCGACAAGCTGTACGACCTGCTCCGGGACGCCGCGGGGCCGGGCGGAGCGCTGCCCGAGGACGTCGCGCTCGACGCCGTCCACACCGCGGCCCTCGCCCGCGGCGCGGTCACCACCCGGATCACCGACGCCGGGCACGGAAGCCTGGACGCCAGGACGACCCGCTGGCTCGGCGAGACCGACGAGATCAAGGCGGCCGTGCTCGGGCTCGTCAGGCAGGAGCTCTTCGACCTCGGCGGCGGACCGGGCACCGCCACGCTGAAACGGGACCACCCGCGTACGGGAACGGCGCTGAGCCAGGTCGTGACGCTGCACGGGCCCGTGTCCGCGGCGCGGACGGTGGAGGGCGACCTCCAGGAGCTGGCCTCCGCCGCCAGGACGGACCTCGGCAAGTACCTCGTCGTCGTCGACGCGGGCGCCTTCTGATCGGGACCTCAGGAAAGGAACGGCAGATGACTCAACTGCCCCAGGTACGCCGGACCGTCTTCGGCGGCGAGAAGATCGGCATGGGCTTCAACAGCGAGTCCGGATCGGCCCTCCCCTCCCCGTTCGAGGGTTTCACCCTGCAGGCGGGCGCCCCCGGCGGGGCGGGGCAGCAGGTCATCCCCACCGTCACCGTCGTCACCACGCACGAGGAGCTCCAGAACGCCCTGGGGATGTCCTTCACGGCCAACGGCCGCTACGGATTCTTCAAGGAGTCGCCGAAGGGCATGTTCGCGCAGAGGACGCGGTACAACGCGCTGTCGTCCTTCCTCGTCGCCCGCGTGGTCGTGAAGAACCCGATCGAGCACGGGAAGGACTTCCGGCTCTCCAAAGAGGCGACCGACCTGCTGCACCCGACCCGCCTGCCGGAGTTCAGGCAGAAGTTCGGCGACAGCTTCGTCCGCGGGCTGCAGGGGGGCGGGGAGCTCTGCGCCGTCGTCCGCATCACCTCCATGTCCGTCGCGACGCAGGCGTCCCTCGCCGCGACTCTGCAGGCGGAACTGGACGGGCAGCAGGGCCCCGGATCGTTCGACGCGGCGTTCCTCCAGGCCAACACGGCCAGCGACACCAGCGCCGAGAGCGCGGCCGTGATGTTCCGGCACACCAGCCTGGGCCCGGAGACCTGGTCGCCGGAGTCCGTCGACGAGGTGATCCAGCACTTCAGGGAGTTCCCGGAGTTCGCCAGGAGCCGCCCCACGGCCTACGAGACCGAGGTGGCCACCTACGACACGGTGCCCCTGCCGATCCCCGTGCCCGACGAGTCGGCGGCCTTCGTCGCCGCCCTCGCCGACGCGCGCGCGAAGAAACTGCGTTATATCCAGCTCAAGAACGACCTGGAATTCGCCCGGGACAAACCCGCGTTCTACGACGCCGTCCCGGACGCGAACACGGTCACGGGGTCGATCAATCTTTATGACCAGTTGATAGACGCGGTCACGGAATACGCGGTCAAACTCACTACGAAAGAAATCGCCGTGCCGAATCCCTTCAATCCGGCGCTGCTGACGCCCCCTCTCGCGGAGCCGGCCCCGGTCACGCTCGCCAGGAAGACGTTCAGCAGCACCCCCGATTTCTCGCACGTGCGCCTGCACCGCATCATCCACGACCTGCAGCCGTTCAGGAGCGGGGAGCGCCCCATGTGATGGCGTCAGCCGTTCGGCCGCACCTCGTAGGTGACGTAGTAGTAGGAGGTCTCGGTCTCCGACTTGGCGAGCTTGGCGATCGACCCGGCGCCCGCCTCCGACTCGAGCACGGTGATCGAGCCCAGGAGGTCGTTGTCGGAGACGTCGTCGAAGTCCCAGAGCGAGATGTTCTGCGAGAACTCCACCGGCACGTCGACGCCCGGCGCCTGCGTCTGGTCCGCCTGCATGTCCACGGTGGTGTGGTCCGGCGGCCAGATGGAGTCGTCCAGGTCTCCTGACGTGGTGGTCGTGACGAAGAGGTTGTCCGGGTCGGAACGCGCGCTGTCGATGGCGTTCACCACGTTGGGCAGCCCCTTGACGAAGTCGGCCAGCGAGCCGCCGTCGAGCTCACTGAGCAGCTTCACCGGCGCGAGCCCGGCCAGGCCCTCGACGACGCCGGCGTCCGTTCCCGTCGCATGACGCAGGCACCATATCTGCTGGATTGTTGCGGTCGCGGTCATGTTCTCCTCCTGGATTATCCGCCGCCTTGATTTCTGAAGTCAGTTATCCGGAACAAATGTCATGCACGCTCAGTTACAAATCTATCGGGCGCCTCTGCCAGGGCAACCATGCGGGCGCAAAGCGGCACACAATATCCGGCGCGCCGCGAAAAGGCCTAATTTCTCGCCGTTTCCGGCCTCGGCAGGGGCCGAGCAGCTTCCTGAGGACGGCTTGCACGGCAGGCATAAGCTGTTGCCCATGACGCAAGAGGACGAGGATCTCGACCACCTGGTGCGCACGCGCATCCGCGCGCTGCGGGTCGCGCAGGGCTGGTCCCTGGAGGAGCTGGCCACCCGCGCCCGGATGAGCCAGTCCTCGCTGAGCCGCATCGAGAACGGCCGCCGCCGCCTCGCGCTGGACCAGCTCGTCACCCTCGCCCGCGCCCTGGACACCTCCCTCGACCAGCTCGTCGAGACCGCCGCCGACGACGTCGTCACCAGCCCGACGATCGACGCCGCCCACGGCCTGATGCGCTGGCCCGTCAAGGCCGATCCCGGCATGACCGTGATGCGCCGGCGCATCACCGAGCCGCCGCCCGCCAACCCGGCCCGCATGCGCGCCCACCCGGGCCGCGAATGGCTGGTCGTCCTGTCCGGCACGGCCGTCCTCATGCTGGGCCACCGCCGCCTGCGCCTGGAGGCCAACCAGGCCGCCGAGTTCCCCACGATGACGCCGCACGCCATCGGCGCCGAAGGCGGACCGTGCGAGATCCTGGGCATCTTCGACCGTGACGCCCAGCGCGGCCACCACCGCGAGGGCGGCGACCGGCGGGACGACGTCCCCGCGTGAGGAGGATCCGATGCTGACCGTTCGCGGCGTGTCGTACCTGGTGGACGACGCGCCACCCGGCGAGGTCGGGCGGGACCTGCGGGTGATTCGCGAGGAGCTGCACTGCACGGCGGTGATGCTGATCGGCACCGACGAGGAGCGCCTGATCCGCGCCGCCGAGCAGGCCCTGGACGCCGGTCTGGAGATCTGGGTCCGGCCGCATCTGCGTGACCGTCCCCGGCCCGAGGTGCTGGCGCACCTGGAACGGGTGGCCACGGCGGCCGAACGCCTGCGCGCCGCGCATCCCGATCGGGTGACCCTGCTGGTGGGCAGCGAGTTCTCCCACACCGCCCCGGGGATCGTGCCGCTGCCCTGGTCCTACCTGCGGCTGCTGGCGATCCTGCGGGCCCGCCGCCTGCTGCGCCGCCGCATCACCCGGAAGCTGGACGCCTTCCTGGACCGGGCGGCGCGGTGCGCGCGGCAGGTCTTCCACGGCCCGCTGAGCTACGCGGCCGCCGCCTGGGAGCAGGTCGACTGGTCCCGCTTCGACGTGGCCGGGGTCAGCCTCTACCGCTCGGGCGACGACCACGCGGGCTACGAACGGCGCCTGCGGTCACTGGTGCGCGACCAGGCCCGGCCGGTGGTCGTCACCGAGTTCGGCTGCGGCGCGTTCACCGGGGCCGACCTGCGCGGGGCGGCCTCGTTCCGCATCGTCCGCTGGTTCGCCGAGCAGCCCGAGATCCGGGGCGACCACCCACGCGACGAGCGCACGCAGGCGGCCTACCTCGGCGAGCTGATCGGCCTCTACGACGACGCCGGCGTGCACGGGTGCTTCGTGTTCACCTTCGCCATGCGGGGCTTCCCGCACCGCGACGACCCGAGGCTCGACCTGGACAAGGCCGGGTTCGGCATCGTGAAGGTGGCGGACGGCGACGACCCGGCCTGGACGCCCAAGGCGGCCTTCCACGAGGTGGCGCACCGCTACCGTTCCCTGTTACGGGAGAACCGGGCGAACAAGAAGAAGTAGAGCCGGATGTACTGCCCGACGAGGATGCCGTTGATGATGGTGCCCTCGCGGATGAAGTGCGGTGCCCCGAGGAAGATCAGCCCGATCGCCGCCGAGGTGACCAGCAGCGTGCAGTCGAAGGCCGTCTTGATGTTGCCCCACTTCCAGCCCGTCCGCTTGAAGATCGTGTTGACGAACATGTCGATCGGCATGAGCACCAGGTTGGCGCGGATCATCAGGAACAGGCCGAACGCGAGCGTCGCGTCCGCGAACACCAGGAGCGCGAACCGGCCGGCGTACGGCTCGACCACGATCCAGTCCGTCAGCATCAGGTTCAGGTCCAGGAACGAGGCCAGGGCCAGGGCCGGGATCAGCGACAGGAAGCTCCTGGCCTTGAAGTCCTTCGGCATGACCAGGTACGTCAGCCCGAGCATGACGAGTTCGAGCAGGAAGTTGAACGTGCCCTGGCTGATCGGCGGCAGCACCAGGGTCATCGTGCGGGTGAGGCTGCTCTGCGGCGAGATGCCGATGCCCGCCCTGATGGCCAGGCTGACGCCGAGCGTCAGCACGTAGATCCCGGCGGCGTAGGTGATCCAGCGCCGCACCAGGCTTCCGGTGTCAGCGACCCCGGCATCGTGTTCGTTCTGTAGCACAGTCTCTCCTCGGCTACGTGTCAGGTGACCGGCACCCGCTGACACTCGGTCGGATACGGAAACGCTGTCGTCAGACCATGAAGCCGAAGCGGTCCAGCGAGATGAACAGGGTCAGGAGCTTGTTGACGACCGGCTCGCCCTCGTTGCGGTGGCCCAGCTTCTCCAGGGCGGCGTCGATCGAGCGGGTGGCGTCCACCAGCTCGGGCAGGTCCATGTCGGCCATGACGCCGTAGATGTCCAGCGGCAGCGAGGCCCGCACCTGCCCGTCCTCGGTGACGACGCAGCCGCCGACGTAGGCGTCGAGCCGTTCGAGGTTGGCGCACATCTCGCCGCTGTCGGCGCCGACGACCACGAAGTACGGGAAGGGGGCCGGCCAGAACGTGGAGACGGCGCCGCGGTCGATCGAGACGCCCTTGAACAGGCCGTTGACGATGTGGCGCGTCCCGTCGGCGTAGCGCTGCACGACGGAGATCCGGTTCAGCCGGACGCCGTCCACCTCGGGGACGACCGCGCCGTCCCGGAACGGGACCCACACCTCCTGGGCGAACTTGAGGTGGCCGCGCCCGTAGACGTCGAAGAGCAGGACCTTGGCCCGCTCCCCGTCGGCGGAGACCTCGATCGGCGTGAGGTCGAGCTGGTCAGGGGTCAGGCCGGTGAGGCCGGGCCTGGGCTGCTTCACCATGCCGGAGTAGTCGAGGCCGGCCCGCCTGAGGAGCTTGCGATCCTGGGCCACCAGCTCGCCGCCCTTGAACACGTACCTCGGGTTGATCTTCGACAGGCTGTCGGTCAGCACGATGTCGGCGAAGCGGCCGGGGGCGAGCGAGCCGAACTCGTGGTCCATCCCGAAGGAGCGGGCGGCGTACAGGGTGCCCATCTTGATCGCCTGGATCGGCGGGACGCCCATCTCGACGGCCAGGGAGATCACCCAGTCGATGTGGCCCTTGGTCAGGACGCGGTCCACGGAGATGTTGTCCGCGCAGAGCTGGAAGTTCTCGGCGGGCCAGCGGCGCCTGACGATGGCGCGCAGCATCGTCCTGATCACCTCGGGGCTGCCCACGCCGAACTTGATCTGCGTGTGGAACCCGTACCGGACGCTCTTGTCGATGTCCTCCTCGTTCCAGACGTCGTGGTTGTTGTGGGCGCCGATCGCGGGCAGGTAGTTGAGCAGCATGTCCGGCAGCGCCGTCACCCCCCAGTGGGCGTTGACGAAGCCGCCGTTGGCGCGGCCCAGCGCGGCCTTGCGGAAGTCGTCGTCGTTGCCCGTCATGTACGACAGGTGGGCCAGCTCGCCGAGGCCGATCACCGGGTCCATCCGCAGCATGGCGGCGGTGACGTCGACCGACGTCTTCTTGCCCGGCGCGAAGGCGTAGATCCGGTACGGCAGCTTCTCGTGGTCCTTGAACAGGGCCTGGGCAGCCTCGATCGCCTCGTCGCCGGCGGCGCTGGCGAAGTCCAGCGTCTCGGCGAAGATCGTCGTGGTGCCGCTGGGCACGATCGCCTCGCCGAACGCCGCCGGGTGGGCGAGCTGGGCGTCGAAGTGGAGGTGAGCGTCGATCAGGCCGGGGATCGCGTACAGGCCCTGGCCGTCGAAGACCTCCCGCACCCGCACGACCGACTCGTCCGGGTCCAGCGCGATGATGCGCTGGTCGTGGACGAGGATCGAGCCCTGGTGGACGGCCTCGCCGTGCACGTCCAGGACGTTGAGGTCGCGCAGCAGCAGATCCGCCTCCCGCTCGCCCCGCAGAATGTCGAAGATCATCCGGACGTGGTCGTAGTGGGCCGGCAGGTCGGCCGTCTTGTCGTGGGGCATGCGTTTCCTCACTTCATCGCCGCTCTTGTCGCGTTGAGGACATGAAAGGGCACGCCACCGTTGCTGACAAGCAGCCGTTTTCGCACGGACTGTACGCTTTTTGCGTACAGTCGGGACGAGGAGGCCCCATGCTCCATTCACGCCTGCTGCAGTACCTCGACGAGGTCGCGCGGCACGGCTCCATCCGGGCGGCCGCGGCGAGGCTCCACATCGCCCCGTCGGCGATCAACCGGCAGATCCTGGTCCTCGAACAGGAGCTCGGCGAGCCGCTGTTCGAGCGGCTGCCGCGCGGCATGCGGCTCACCCCCGCCGGAGAGGTCCTGCTGGCGCACGTGCGGCGGACCATGCAGGAGTACCGCGAGGCCGTGACCGAGATCCGCGACCTGCACGCGCTCCCGAGCGGCGACGTGGTGATCGCCACGATGACCGGCCTGGCCAGCGGCATCGTCTCCGCCGCGACCGTCAGCTTCTACGCCCGCCATCCCGCCGTGCGCATCTCGATCCGGGCGCTGTCCACCCACGACATCCTGCGCGCCATGGTGGACAGCGAGGCCGACCTCGCGCTCGGCTTCAACATCCCCGCCTCCCCGCAGCTGGAGACCTGCTGGCAGCTCGACACCCGGCTCGGCGCGGTCGTCGCGCCGCAGCACCCGCTGGCCCGCCGCGAGTCGATCCCGCTGGCCGACTGCGCGGCCTACCCGCTCGTCTTCGCGGACCGGTCGATGCTCATCCACGGCATCATCGCCGACACCTTCGCCGAGGCCGGGCTCAGGGTCGAGCCCGCCTTCCACACCAACTCGATCGAGACGATGAAACGGCTCGCCGCCTCGGGGGCGGCCGTCGCGTTCCTCAGCCGGTTCGACATCGCCGAGGAGCAGCACAACGGCAGCCTGGCCTACCGGCCGGTCCGGGACCGCGCCTTCAGCAACAACATCCTCTCCCTCGTCCGGCGCGGGAAGCACGGCCACGGCCCGGCGGCGCTGCTGTTCGCGGAGGAGATCGTGGCGACGCTGGAGTCGGTCGTCTCCTCGGCGGGCTGACCCGGCCGGGCACGACGCGCCGACGCGGGCCTGGGGGCTGCCCGCCCGCCCGTTCGTCGGCTACGGTCGGGAAACGCATGCCGAGTGCCGCGCTGCGCAACCTCGCGCCGCCTCGCGCCGCCCGCCGTGGCCGTTCCCCAGCCCGTTGGAACGTGCCACCAGACCCCCCCAAGCAAGGAACGGAGCCCCGACGTGACGAGCGAGCCACGCCCCATGACACGCGAGGACCGCAAGGTCCTCGCCAGCACCCTGGCCGGCACCACCATCGAGTGGTACGACTTCTTCATCTACGCCCAGGCCGCCGGCCTGGTGTTCGGCCCGCTGTTCCTGGCCCCGGTGAACGAGCAGGCCCCCGGCCTGGCCACGCTCATCTCGCTGGCCACGATCGGCATCAGCTTCCTGTTCCGGCCGCTCGGCGCGATCATCGCGGGCCGGTACGGCGACCGGCTGGGCCGCAAGCGCATGCTCGTGCTCACGCTGCTCATCATGGGCGGGGCCACCACCCTCATCGGCCTGCTGCCCACCTACGCCGACATCGGCGTGGCCGCGCCCATCGCCCTCATCCTGCTGCGCATCCTCCAGGGCTTCTCCGCGGGCGGCGAGTGGGGCGGCGCCGCCCTGCTGTCGGTGGAGCACGCGCCGCGCGAGCGCCGCGGCTGGTGGGGCGCCTTCCCGCAGGTCGGCGTGCCGATCGGGCTCATACTCGCGACCGGCGTGCTGTGGGTCATGAGCACGGTGACGACGCCGGAGCAGTTCCAGGCGTGGGGCTGGCGGGTGCCGTTCCTGCTCTCCCTCACGCTGATCGTCATCGGGTACCTGGTCCGGCGGGCCGTCGAGGAGAGCCCCGTCTTCCAGGAGCTCCAGCAGCGCACCAGGACCTCCTCCGCGCCGCTGCGCGACCTGTTCCGCCACAACAGCAAGAACGTGGTCCTCACCGCGCTGATCTTCGTGGCGAACAACGCCGCCGGATACCTCCTCATCGCCTACTTCATCAGCTACGGCACCACCACGCTGGGCCTGTCCCGGCCGTCCGTCCTGCTCGCCACCGTCGCCGGTTCGGTGGGCTGGCTCGGCTTCACGCTGTACGCGGGGGCGCTGTCCGACAGGATCGGCCGCGTGCGCACCTTCCAGATCGGGTACGCGCTCGTCTTCGTCTGGATGATCCCGCTCTTCCTGCTCATGGAGACCCGCAACATCTGGCTCTTCGCCACCGCGATCCTCGTCCTGACCCTCGGCCTCGGCCTGTCGTACGGGCCCATGTCGGCCATGTACGCCGAGATGTTCCCCGTCTCGGTCCGCTACTCCGGCGTCGCGATCGGCTACGCGCTCGGCGCGATCCTCGGCGGGGCCTTCGCGCCCACCATCGCCCAGGCCCTGGTGCAGAGCACGGGCACCACGATGTCCGTCGGCGCGTACATCATGGCGCTCTGCGTCGTCTCCCTCGCCGCCGTCACGGCGGTCAAGGAACCGAAGGGCGCCGACCTGGGCCTGACCCGGCCGTCGGCGCCCTGACGCGAGGCGGCGACCGCGCTCGATCGGGGCGGCGGCGAGTGGCAAGATGATCGGAATGCCGATCGATTCGCACCTGCTCGCCGTGTTCACGGTGACCACCGTCGTCGCTCTGATCACCCCGGGTCCCGACATGCTGTTCGTGCTGGGCTGCGGCGTGCGGGGCGGCGCCCGCGCCGGGCTGCTCGCCACGCTCGGCGTGATCACGGGTGACGCCTTGTACGTCGTCGCCGCGGCGGCCGGGCTCTCCGTGCTGCTGACGGCGTTCCCCGTCGTGTTCACCGTGCTGCGGCTGGCCGGGGCCGCGTACCTGATCTACCTCGGCGTCCAGATGTTCCGCAACCTCAGGAAGGGCTACGCCGACGACGCGCCCGGCGCCGGGATGACCGGCCGGAGCGCCTTCCTGAACGGCGTGGTGTCGTCGGCGGCCAACCCGCAGACGTTCACGTTCATGGTGGCCTTCCTGCCGCAGTTCATCGACCCGGGGGCGGGGCCGGTCTGGCTGCAGTTCGCGATCCTCGGCGCGATCCTGATCATCCTGGAGTTCCTGGCCGACGCGACCGTCGGCGTGCTGGCCGGGCGGATCGGCGGCTGGCTGCGCGCCCGGCAGGCGGTGCGCCGCCGCCTCGACGCGGCGACCGGCACCCTGTTCATCGGCCTGGGCGTCACCCTCGCGGCCCAGCGCTAGCCGCACGGCGGCCGGTGGGGCACGCCGGGGATGTGCCGCTCCCACTGCGCCCGGGTGATCGCCGGGTGGGCGCGCTCGCACACCCGGGCGGCCACCCGCCCGGCGTCGGTGTCCCACAGCCGCGCCGCGGCGTCGGCGCCGCCCGAGGCGAGCAGGCCGTCCGGGCCGTACGCCACCGTGTAGATCCGGTCGGTGTGGCCGCTCAGCACGACCGGGACGCCGGGGCGGCGCGGGTCGTCGAGCCGCCACAGCCGCACCGTGCCGTCGAAGCTCGCCGTGGCGAGCGTCCGGCCGGCCGGGGCGAACGCGACGTCCGCGACGGCGTTGGAGTGCCCGGTCAGCGTGGCGAGCGGCTTCGGCCGGCGCGGGTCGGCGACGTCCCACAGCCGGGCCGTGCCGTCGAAGCCGGCGGACGCCAGCAGGTTCCGGCCGCCGAACGTCACGTCGTTGACGGCGTTGGCGTGACCGCCGAGCGTGGCCAGGGCCACAGGCCGGCGCGGGTCGGCGACGTCCCACAGGCGCACGGTGCGGTCGGCCCCGGCGGTGGCCAGCGTCGTCCCGTCCGGGCCGAACGCCACCGAGTAGACCGTGTCCGCGTGAGCGGTCAGCGTGGCGAGCGCGGCAGGCCGGCGCGGGACCGCGATGTCCCACAGGCGGACGGTGCGGTCGGCCCCGGCGGTGGCCAGCGTCGTGCCGCCCGGGGCGAACGCGACGGAGTAGACGTTGTCCGTATGGCCGCCCACCGTGGCCAGGTGGACGGGCCGGCGCGGGCCGGACACGTCCCACAGCCGCACGGTCCTGTCGAGGCTCGCCGTGGCGAGGGTCCGCCCGCCGGGCCCGAACGCCAGCCCGACGACGCCGTCCGCGTGCCCCGGCAGCGTGGCCACCCGGACGGGCCCGCCGGTGTCCCACAGCCGCACCGTCCGATGGCTCGCCGCGGCCAGCAGGCCGTCAGAGCCGAACGCCACCGCGTACACCGTCCCGCTGTTGCCCCCGAGCGCCGGGCCGGGGACGTCCCAGAGCCGGGCCGTGGCGTCCCTTCCGGCGGAGGCCAGCGTGCGGCCGTCCGGGCTGAAGGCCACCGCGAAGACCGTGTCGGCGTGCCCGCGCAGCGTGATCGGGTCACCGGCGTCGCGCGCGTCCGCGACGTCCCACAGCCGGACGGCGAAGTCGTAGCCGCCGGTGGCCAGCGTGCGCCCGTCCGGGCTGAACGCCGCCGCGGCGATCCCGCCGCCCTCCTCGGTCAGCGTGGCGAGCGGCTTCGGGCGGCGCGGCTCGGCGACGTCCCACAGGCGCAGCGTGTCGTCGAAGCTGCCGGTGGCCAGCGTGCGGCCGTCCGGGCTGAACGCCGCCGTCAGGACGGGCCCGGTGTGGCCGCGGAGCGTGCCGAGCGGGACGGGACGGCGCGGGTCGCCGAGGTCCCACAGGCGTATCGGACCGTCCGACCCGGCCGTGGCCAGCGTGCGCCCGCCGGGAGCGAGCGCCACCGCGGGTGAGGCCTCCTGCCTGCCGTCCAGCGCGGTCAGGAGCTCCGGGGCGCCCGGATCGGTCACGTCCCACAGCCGCACCAGCCGGTCGTGGCCGGCGGTGACGAGCGTGCGCCCGCCGGAGCCGAACACCACCCGCCGGACGTCGCCGGTGTGCCCGGCCAGCGTGGCCACCTGCCGCGGACGCCCGGGGACGCTGACGTCCCACAGACGGGCGAGATCGTCCTCCCCGCCGGTCGCCAGCACCCGCCCGTCCGGGCTGAACGCCGCCGACAGCACCCCCTCGGCACGGGAGCCGGCCGTGGCCAGGAGCGCGGGGCGGTGCGGGGCGGACAGGTCCCACAGCCGCAGCGTACGGTCGGTGCTCCCGGTGGCGAGCAGCCGCCCGTCCGGGCTGAACGCCGTGGCGTAGACAGCGTTCGTGTGGCCCGCCAGCCGGGTCGCGTACGGGCCGGCCAGCGCGCTGAGCAGGCTGCCGCGCGCCTCCGGGCCGGGGACGAGGCGGTAGGCGGCCAGGCTGAGCTGGGCGGCCAGCGCCGGATCGGTGGCGCGCAGCGCGCCGGTCTCGGCGCTCAGCTTCAGCGACAGCGCCTCGTCCCGCTGCTGGGTGGCCGTGCGCTGCGCCTGGAAGGCGAGGCCGGAGGCGCCGAGCGCGAGGACGAGCAGGACGGCCAGCGCCACGATCACCTGGCGCATGCGCCGGGCGCGGCGGCGCGCGTGCCGGGTGCTGGCGTCGAGGAAGGCCCGCACCTGCGGCGGCAGGCCCCGCCCCGCGGCCCACTGCTGGGCCGCCAGCAGGCGCGCCCCGCGGTAGAGGGCGTCGGGGTCGCGCCGGTCGCGCTGCCACGCGGCGGCGGTGGCGGCGAGCTCGCGCCCGGCGACCAGCCCCGCCCGGTCGGTGCCGAGCCATTCCCGCAGCGACGGCCAGGCCGTGAGCAGGGCCTCGTGGCTGATCTCGACGCTGTCGGCGCTCGCGGTGACGAGCCGCTGGGCGATGAAGCGGTCGAGCACGTCCTCCGCCTCGTCCGGCCGGTCACCGCCGTGCCTGGCCAGCAGCTCGGCGGTGGCGACCCGGCGCCGGGTGTCGGCGGTGTCGGGAGCGACGTGCACCAGGTCGAGAAGCAGGCGGCGCGCCGTCTCGCGCCCCGACGGCGGCAGCGCGCCGTAGACCTGGTCCGCGCTGGCCGCCACGGCGCCGTCGAGGCCGCCGACCTCGTGGTATCCGGCGACCGTGAGCTTCCTGCCGTTCCCCTGCCGCCAGGCGGCGTGCAGCACGTGGGAGAGCAGCGGGAGGACCCCGGCGTCGTGCGCCGCCCGGTCCGCGCCCCTCGGGGCGACCTCCCGGACCAGGAGCTCGACGAGCCCGTCCTCGACGTCGATCCCGGCCAGGCGGGCCGGCTCGGTGATCGCCTCACGCAGCTCCGCCTCCGTCATGGGGCCGACGGCCAGCTGACCGTCCTGCACCGCGGTGACCAGCTCGGGGAAGCGCAGCAGCGGGGCGTAGAAGTCGGCCCGCAGCCCGAGCACCACCAGCGCGCCGCCCGCGGCGGCGGCGCACAGCGCGGCGACGAACCGCCGCCGCTCCTCCTCGTCGGCGCAGAGCGTGAACACCTCCTCGAACTGGTCGACCACCAGGACGAGCGGCCCGCCGTACACGGCGCAACTCCCGGGGTCCGCCCGGATCGCCGCCGCGACCTCGCCCCCGGGCGTCCCGGTGACCGCCGCCAGCCGCGCGGCCAGCTCGTCCACCGGGCGGGCGCCGGGCACGCAGAGCACCACCGGCCAGTCCCCGGAACCGGGCAGCTCGCCCGCGCGCAGCGCCGCGATCAGGCCCGCGCGCAGCAGCGACGACTTGCCCGACCCGGACGGCCCCACGACGACCTGCACGCCGCCGCCCCGCTCCCGCAGCCGGCCCACGCGGGCGACCAGCCGGCGGGTCAGCTCGCGGCGGCCGAAGAACCACCGGGCGTCCTCGACCCCGAAGGACGCCAGCCCCCGGTACGGTTCCGGCCCGGCGGGGCGGCGGCCCGGCGAACGCCGCGTCCTGCGCCAGGCGCTCAGCCACTCCTCCAGCGTCCGCGCGTCGGTGACCCCGCACGCCTGCAGCACCCGCGTGAGCAGGTCCCGCGACGCCGCCGACGGCAGCCCGCGGCCGGCGAACCAGTCGCCGAGGGTGCTGTGCGCGCCGTGCCCGCCCGCCTTCGCCGCGACCTGCCGGACCGTCAGGCCCGCCTGCTCGCGGAGCAGGGAGAGCTCGCGCGCGAAGTCCCGCCGGTCGCGCACCCGCCCGGGATCGGGCGCGTCGGCTCCGGATGCGTCGGCTGCGGGCGTGTCGGGTTCGGGCGTGTCGGCTTCGCGGGCGGCGTCGGGGCCTTCTCGGGTCGGCACACCAGTACGTCGCCGCGAGGTGGCGGAGGGTTACAGGCCCGGTGTCCGATACGTCGTGTACGGCCTTGTACGGACAATTCCGCACTGCTTCCCAACCGCCCAGGACTCCGTGATCGTCGACTCGGCGGCGTCCGCCGAGGCGCCCCCGTGCGCGGACGCGCCTCCACCTCACGTTAGGAGCAGCCGTATGCGACCACCTCCAGGAGCCACCCGCACCCGGCGCCCGCGGGCGTCCGCCGTGCTCGCGGCCGTCCTGCTCGCGGCCGCCGCCCTGGCCGGCCTGTCGCCCGTCACCCCCGCGGCTCCGGCGCACGCCGACGCCGGCCAGGTGTGCCGGGTGACGTTCTCCGTCACCACGGGCGGGGACGGGCTGCGCGACGACTCCACCGAGACCGTGACCCTGGGCGGCCAGGCGTTCCTCTTCGAGGACTGGAACGGCGACGGCGCCGAGGACACCCCGCCCGAGCGGTTCCACCTGGGCGGCACCGGCGACCTCGCGCACACCACGTTCACCTGGCACGCCCACCTGTCGCCGTGCGTGCCCGCCGACGCGCTGCTCGACGGCTTCACCTTCCACCACCTGTCCACGGCGCCCGACCTGAACGCGGACAACTGGGACCTGAAGGCCCTCAGGATCGTCGACCGCGACAGCGGCGCCGTCTACGCCGACCGCCCCGCCTCGGCCGAGCTGCTCCACCGCTTCTACAAGAACACCGACCAGACCTGGAACACCAGGGAGGGCCTGCCGGACGCGGACACCGACGGCGACGGCCTGACCGACCGCGTCGAGCTGCGGGGCATCCCGCGTCCCGACGGCACCCGCGACACCTGGCTGCCCGAGCACGGCGCCGACCCCTGCCGCAGGACGATCGCCGTGGAGATCGACTGGCTCGACGACGGCACGGACTCCGACCGGCCCACGCCCGGCGCCCTGGCGGAGGCGCGGCACATGTTCGACAGCGCGCCGGTCAGCCCCGCCGGGGCCTGCCCGTACGGTCCCGTGTCCAGGACGGGCATACAGCTGCTGATCGACGAGTCGACCGCCATCGCGGTGACGCCGCAGGAGCGCAGGCGCTACCTGTTCGCCGAGGAGCCGGACGGGCGCACCGTCTTCGAGCACCACCGCGACGGCAACTTCCCCGCCGCCCGCCAGGGGTTCTTCTTCTACTCCCTGTGGGGCTACCAGTACAGCGACAACCACAGCGGCGGCCACTCGCACGCGGGCGGGAGACGTACCGACTTCATCGTCACGCTGGGATCGTGGGGCGACGTCACCGACCGCGAGCGGAGCGCGCTGTTCGTCCACGAGCTGGGGCACGCGCTCGGGCTCGCCCACGGCGGCGGCGACGGCGTCAACCACAAGCCGAACTACCTGTCCGTCATGAACTACGCCTACGGGCTCATCGGCGTGCCCGACTACAGCGCCTGGCAGGCGGCCGTCGGCGGCATGGGCGACGCCGACGCCGACGTCTGGAGCGACCGCGTCCGCGCGGTGAGCTCGATCGACTACTCGCGGGAGAAGCTCACGGACCTCCAGCAGTCGAAGCTGGTTGAGAGCAGGGGAGTCGGGGCCTCGACCGACCTGCTGGTCACCTGGCTCGACCCCCGCCTGGTCCAGCGGGTCGCCGACGCCTCCCGGGGGATCGACTGGGACTGGAGCTCCGGCGGCGCCGCCGACCCCGACCCGTCGCACGAGGTCGGCGTGAGCCTGCTGAGCTGGAGCCAGGTGTGCGTCTCACCGGAGGACCCCGCCGGCACGCGGCCCGGCCTGGACACCACGCCGCACGACCTCGACCGGCGCTACGGCAACCTGATCGTCACCGGGAACGACGACGAGTGCTCGACCATGGCGGAGCCCGGCGACACGCAGGTCCGCGACCCGGGCTTCCGCTACCCGGGCAAGGACGAGACGCTGAGCGGCTTCGACGACTGGGACGCCATCACCTTCCCCATCGGGGTGTCGCCCGACGCCGGCGCTCCCTCCCCGCAGCCGCAGGAGCCCGAGCTGACCGAGAAGGAGGGCAGACGCCTCGTCGCCCGCCTCGTCGACGCGATGGTCGCCGCCGCCGCCCCGGCGCCGTCGGCCACGCCCCGCTGGGGTTACGCGTACATGGACCAGGCGAGCGCGCCGCTGGGCGCGGACACGGCGCTGAACCCCGCCTACCAGTGGACCACCGGCAGGCTCGACCCCGCCACCGCGAGCCGGCGGGCGAGCGTGAGACGCACCGGGACCGGGGACTACGAGGTACGCCTGCCGGACGTCGCCTCGCAGACCGGCGTCGCCCACGCCACCGCCTACCGCACGCACTACCGGGGCCGCGTCTGCTCGGTGGCCGGTCAGCAGCCCGCCGGGCCCGACGAGGTGATCCGGGTGCGCTGCTTCGACCAGACCGGAGCCCCGGTGGACTGGTGGTTCACCGTGTTCTTCGCCGCGCCCGCCGCCGGTGACACCCCCTACGCCACCGTCCGCTACGACGCGCCCGGCGGCGCCGGTGACCTCGCCCCCGCGCGCAACGACGGCACGTTCAACTCGGCCGGCCTGGTCAACCACGTGCGCCACGAGGGGACCGGCCGCTACACGGCGGTGCTCAAGGGCGCGCCGTACGCCGCCGACAAGGGATACCTCCAGGTGGGCGCGTACGGGACGGGAACGCCCGCGCGCTGCCACGCGGAAGGCACCGCGCCCGCCGGGGAGGGCCTGGAGGTGAGCGTCGGCTGCTACGCGATCGGCGCGGACGCCACGCCCCGCCGGATCGACTCCCCGTGGGTCCTGTCCTACACGCAGGACGCCGGGCTGCACCGGGACGCCTCGACGCCCGCCGCCTACGTCACGACCACGGGCGACCCGGAGAACCCCGGGATCGACGCCCGCCGCTCCCACAGCACGAGCGCCGAGACCCCGGCGGTCACCCGCCTCTCGGCAGGCTGGTACCGGATCGCGTACACGGGGATCGGCAAGCCGGGCGACAGCGCTCAGGTGTCGTCCCGGAGCGCGGGCCGCTACTGCCATCTCGGGAACGTCAACGCCCACAGCGCGCCGCCCGCGCTCCTGATGGACGTCTACTGTCACTCCGGGGCGGGCACCCTGGCCGACGCCCACTTCGGCGTCGCCTACCTCAGGGCGCCCTGACCGGGAGCCCCGTCCCACAGCCGCGCGCCGCGACGGAAGGAACGCGTGTTGACCAGTTCGGAAACGGCCGGCCCGCCCGCCCGGACCCGTGAGGCCGTGCTGTTCACCGGGCTCGGCCTCGTCGCGGACACGGCCGCCGTCGCGCAACTGGCGGTCAGCGGCTCGGTGACGGGCATCCTCGTCACCGGCCTTCTGGCCGCCCTGCTCGGGTTCGTCCTGCTGCTGCGGCGGCTCGGCAGCGCCCTGCGCGTCGCCGACCTGCTGGTGGCCGTGCTGATCGCCGTCGGGGCCGGGACGGCGGGCGCCGCCTTCGACCGCCTCCTGACAGCGCCCGAAGCCTCCGCCTCCATCCCCGCCGTCACCCCAGCGTCCTCGGCCGGCGGCGAGAACGTCACCGTCCCGGCGACCCCGTCACCCTCCACGACGGCGACCGGCGAGGGCGAGGTCACGCTCGCCGACAACGACTACCTCGACCTGGAGAGCGGCGTCGTCAGCGAGGCGAATGCCACCGCCGACATCGTCTACAACGCCCCGTACACCGACCTCTGGACCAAGGGGGGCGGCGAGCTGCGGATCACCCCCTTCGACGGGACCCCCACGAAGGCCGCGTGCGCGGCGCGGCTCCAGCGCCGCCACTACGGCAGCGTCGACGCCGAGAAGGGCGCCTGGTACTGCCTGGAGACCACCGAGCGGAACGTCGCCGCGGTGCGGGTCACGGACGTCTCCCGGCCCGACGGCAGCGTCACCGTGTCCTACCTCGTCTGGAAGCCCTGACGCCGTCACGAGCCCAGGTCGTCCCACTCCTGGAGCAGGTGGGCCGTGGCCGCCGAGGGAGCCGTGAACGACCAGCGGCCCGGCGGCAGGCTCAGCGCGCACCCCCCGCCGGCCAGCCTGGTGACCGGCAGCTGCTCGTTCAGGCCCATGAGGAAGGTGCCGTTCACGGTCATCCCGTCCCACGCGCCGCGTACGGGCAGCACCGCGCGGGCGCTCACGCCCTCCGGGACGGCGAAGGTGAACTGGACCCCGCCGGGCCCGGCCCGCCAGCCCGACTCGACGGTCCCCGAGGCGCTCGCGTAGCGGGCGTGCGCCTGGCGCAGCAGCGGGACCGGGCCGGGGCGCAGCAGCAGCTCGCCGAAGCCGCCGCCCGTCCCGCGCGGGTCGTCGCCCAGGCCCGCCACGTGCCGGAACAGCCAGTCGCCCACGCAGCCGTAGGCGTAGTGGTTGAAGGAGTTCATCGCCGGCGTCTGCAGGCCGTGGCGGTGGTGCCAGGCGTCCCAGCGCTCCCACATGGTCGTCGCCCCGGCGCGGAGCTGGTAGCGCCAGGACGGGTAGCCCTCCTGGTTGAAGATCCGGCACGCCAGGTCGTGGTGTCCGGTCTCCGACAGCACCGGCAGCAGCAGCGGGGTGCCGACGAAGCCCGTCATCAGCCGGTGCCCGTCGGCGCGGACCAGCTCGGCCAGCGCCCGCGCCGACGCGGCCCGGTCCTCCGGCGCGACCAGGTCCCAGGCGAGGGCGACGGCGTAGCCGGTCTGCGTCTCGGTGCGCAGCCTCGGCCCGTCGAGGAAGGCCCGCCGGAACGCGCCGGACACGCGGGCGGACGCCTCGGCGTACTCCGCCGCGTGCGGCTCGCCGAGCACGCCGGCCGCGTGCGCGATCAGGCGGAGGCTGCGGGCGAGCGCGGCGGTGGCGATGAGGTTCCTGGGCGTCTCGACCGTGCCGGGGGCCAGCCAGTCGCCCAGCGCCCGGCCCGGCCGCACGCCGTCCTCGGCCTGGGCCAGGCAGTAGGCGGCCCAGCGCCGCATCGGGTCGTACGCGCGGCGCAGCGTGCGGTCGTCGCCGTAGCGCCGCCACAGCAGCCACGGCACCTCGACCAGCGCGTCCGACCACACGGGGGAGTCGTAGCCGTACTCCGGCAGGACCGGCGCGACGTGCGGGACCGCGCCGTCGGCCCGCTGCCCGTCGATCAGCGACGTCACCCACCCGGACAGGAACGCCTGCGTGTGCCGCAGGAAGCTGAGCGTCGAGCCGAACACCGAGATGTCGGCCGTCCAGCCGGTCCGCTCGTCGCGCTGCGGGCAGTCGGTCGGCACGCTCACCAGGTTGCCGTCCGCCGACGCGCCGATGTTGGCGACGAGCTGCCGGACGGCCGGATCGCTCACGGTCAGCGAGCCGGTGACGGCCATCGCCGACGACAGCAGCACCGCCTCCAGGTCGTCCGGCGTCAGCGCGCCGGGAAAGCCGGTGATCTCGGCGTAGCGGAACCCGTGCAGCGTGAACGCGGGCTCCACCTCGTGCCGGCCGGGCCCGAGCAGGAACTCGTCGCACTGGTCCGCGGTGCGCAGGTTGTCGGTGTAGAGCCGCCCGGTCGCGGTCAGCTCCTCCCCGTGCCGCACCACGATCCGCACCGGGCCCGGCGCGTCGACGCGCAGCCGGACGCGCCCGACGACGTTGCGCCCGAAGTCGGCCACCTGGACGCCCGGTGCGGGCTCGGTCACGCACACGGCGGGCACCGTGCCGATCACCCGCACCGGGGGAGCGGGGTCGGCCTCCACGAGGACCCCCGGGACGGCCACCGGCTCGGCCGCCCCGCCCTGGGGGAACGGGGTCTGCACGGTCTCGCCCATGATCAGGTCGGCGCGCGGGCGGCCGAGGTCGTGCCGGGTCCAGGCCGCGTCCGTGGCGCACACCCGCCGGACCCCGGCGCCGTCCCGCACGAGCACCTGGGCGCTGACGGCCGGCCGGTCGCCGTAGCGGCCCGGCCCGCCGCCGGCCACGTGACCCGCGTACCAGCCGGGCGCCAGCCACAGCTCCAGCTCGTTCTCACCCGGCACGAGCAGCCGCGTGAGCTCCAGCAGCCGGTAGCGGACCCGGTGACCGTAGTCGGTCCAGCCGGGGGCCAGCTCCTCCTCGCCCAGCCGCACCCCGTTGAGCAGCGCCCGGTAGACGCCCAGCGCGGTGGCGGCCAGCCAGACGCGCCCGGGCTGCGAGGTGAACGACCCGCGCAGGCTCACCGCCGCCCGCGGATCGCCCGCCAGCCACGGGGCGTCCCACCCGCCGCCCGCCCGCAGGCCCGTCGTGAACGCGCCGGCCGCGTGACCGTCCACACTCCACGTGTACGGCGTCAGCGGCGCCAGCAGGTCGTCCGGCACGTCCACCAGGTGCGACCCGGCCGGGACGGACGACCGCCACACCTCGCGCCCTTCGGCGCGCACCGTCACGGCGGCCTCCTCGGCGAGCCGGGCGTTCCACGACAGCCGGGGCGACGGCTCGTCCACGCCCACGGGATCGGCCAGACCGCACGTCAGGCCCGCCTGCGGGCCGGGCGGGACCGGACGGATGAGCGGCGCCTGCGCGCCCGAGACCTGCGCGCCGAGCACCCCCGATTCCCCGTTCACGCATCGAGCCCGGTGGTGAAGGCGTTGTGCAGGCCGTCGACGTCGACGCCGGACAGGCTCGGCGCCATCACGTTGATCAGCAGCACGAAGCACGCGTCCTGCTCCGGGTACATCCACCACTGGCAGCCCGAGGCGCCGCCGTGCCCGTACAGCCGCCGTTCGAGCAGGCCGGGAGCCGAGTGGCGCAGGTTCCAGGTGAGGCCCCAGTCCTGCCCGGCGTTGACCGGGTCGGGCTGCAGCTTGACCAGGCCCGTCGTCTGCGGGGTCGTCATCGCGGCCAGGGTGGTCGGGTGGATCAGCGCGCGGTCGCCGCGCAGCAGCGCCCCGCCGAGCGCCAGCAGGTCCTCGGCGCGGGAGAACAGCGCCCCGGCCGGGTGGCGGAGCCGGACGAACGCGTCGAGGTCGAAGCTGGGCCCGAGCAGCTCGACGCCGTGGACCTCGGCCGGGTCGCAGGCCGGGTCGAACGTGATGCGCCCGCCGCCCGGCACCAGCGCGTTCAGGTCGGAGTCGACGACGCCGGCCACGTCGCGGCCGGTGACGTCGCGGATCATCTCCGCGATCCCGGCGAAGGCCAGGTTGGAGTAGTGGCTGAGCGTGCCCGCCTCGAACAGCGCCGGCGCGGTGACCAGGTGCTCCACCAGGTCGTCGGGGGTGAGCGTCTGCTCGGCGATGCCGGCGGTGTGGGTGAGCAGGTGCCACAGGGTCACGTCGGGCCGCGCGAAGCCCGGCAGCACGTCCCGCAGCGGGCGGCGCAGCGACAGCAGCCCGCGCTCGACCTGGCGCAGCGCGGCCAGCCCCACCAGCGGCTTGGTCACGGAGAAGAGCGCGAAGTGGTCGTCGGTCCTGGTCGCGCGGCCGTCGTGCGTGCCGAACGCCTCCAGCACCTGGATGCCGCCGGAGGTGGCGGCGCCGAACACCGCGCACGGCAGCCGCCCCCCGTCGATCTCGCGTCTGACCCAGTCGAGCGCGATGTCGTGCGTGGTCATCCCTTGAGAGCACCTTCCGTGAGACCGGCCAGGACGCGCTTCTGCGCGGCGACGTACACCGCCACGAGGGGCAGCGTGGTGAGCAGGACGTGGGCGAAGACGAGGTTCCAGTTCAGGCTCTGCAGGGTGCCGGAGGCGAACTGGAACAGGCTGAGCGGCAGCGTGGCGTTCGCGCTGCCCTGGAGCAGGAAGAGGGCGAAGAAGAAGTCGTTCCAGACGCTGATGACGAGGATCACGCTGCCGACGAACAGCACCGGCCGCAGCAGGGGCAGCAGGATGCGGACGAAGACCTGCGGGCGGGAGGCGCCGTCGATGGCGGCCGCGTGCTCCAGGTCGGGCGGGAACGCCCGGACGAACCCGGTCGCCAGGAAGACCACGATGCCCACGCGGCAGCCGGTCATCGTCAGCACGTAGCCGAGCGAGCCGCCGTCCAGCGACAGGGCGCGCAGCAGGTAGACGGTCGGGATGATCGACGGCGGCAGCAGGATCGACAGGCCCATGACGAAGTAGGCCGCCTGCAGCCAGCGCGACCGGCTGCGCCCGAACGCCCAGGCCGCCGCCGCGCCGAGCAGCACCACGGCCGCCACGATCGGCACGCTCACCTTGAGGCTGTTGAGCAGCCCCGTCAGGTAGGCGCCCCGGTCGAGCACGATGCCGTAGTTCTCGGCGACCGCCCACGTGCGGGGCAGGCCGAGGCCCAGCTCGGCGGCCTCGCCCGCGGGCTTGAACGAGTTGACGACCACGAGCCACACGGGCACGATCACCCACGGGATCGCGAACAGCGTCAGCGCCGCGTACTTGAGCGCCTGCCTGAAGGCGGGCCTCATCCCGTCACCTCCCTGCGCCGCAGCCACCACACGAGGGGCACGGCGGTCGCGATCACCAGCAGCGTCACGGTGAAGCCCAGCGCGCTCGCGGTGCCGAAGAAGCCCTGACCCCACTGCTGGCGCATCACCACGTTCAGCGCCCGCGTGTGGTCGCCGGGCCCGCCGCCGGTGGTGGCGGCGATCACGTCGTACGCGCTCAGCGCGCCCACCAGCGTGACCGCCACGTTGAACGTCAGCGCCGGGGCGAGCATCGGGAACACCACCCGGCGGAACCGCGTCCACGCCCCGGCCCCGTCGACGGTCGCCGACTCCAGCAGCGACTTCGGGATCGAGTTGAGCCCCGCGATGTAGACGAGCGTGATCAGCCCGCTCCACTTCCACGCGTCGATGAACGCGACCACCACCAGCGCGGTGGCCGGTTCGCCCAGCCACGCCCACTCGATGCCGAGGAAGGAGTTGACCGCCCCGTCGGGGGCGAGCAGCCCGCGCCAGATGTAGCCGGCGGCCAGCGGCGAGATGAGCGTCGGCAGGAAGAACGCCGAGCGGAAGACGGTGTTGACCCGGCCGGTCCGCTGGAGGGCCAGCGCCAGCGAGAGGCTGACGGCGTTCTGGATGGCCATGCACAGGATCGCGTACAGCACGGTCACGGTGACCGCGTTGGCCAGCAGGTCCTGGTCGATCAGCGTGCGGACGTTGTCCAGCCCGTTCCAGGTGATCTCGGCGCGGAAGCTCGTCCACGAGGAGAACGCGAACCGGACGTTGAGCAGGAACGGGGCGACGAAGAAGACCGCGACCAGCACGATCGCGGGCAGCGCCCACGGCAGCCAGGCCGCCCTGGCCCGCGTCATGTCCCGCATCACCATCCGGGCAGCCCCGCCGCCTTGGCCGCCTGCTCGACCTGGCCCTGGAGCTGGGTGGCGGCCTTCTGCGGGTCCTTCTGACCGGCGATCAGCTCGGACATGAGCTGCGCCAGCCCGCCCATGCCGGGGATGTCGGAGTTGAAGGCGATGACCGCGCCGGTGTCGTACGCCTTCTTGACGTCCTGGAGCACGGATGGGACGCCCTGCGGGCCGGGTACGTCCTTGAGCACGGGGAAGGTCTTGGACGCGGCGATGTACTCGGCGTAAGCCGGGCCGGTCATGAAGCGCACGAAGTCGAGCGCCGCCTTCTCACGCGCCGGATCGCCGGTCTTGGGCAGGTAGAACGTGCCGATCGGGCCGGGCGCGTAGGTGACGAGCGGCTTGTCGCTCGACAGCCCGGCGAAGCCGACGGACTCGTCCACGGTCTTCTGGTCGCCGCCCGCCGCCGCGAGGAGCGCCGGGAGCATGTCGGAGTGCTGGGCGACCATGGCCGCCTTCCCCGTGACGAGGGCCTTCATCGAGTCCTCGAACTTGGCGGTGACGATGTCCTTGTTGAAGCAGCCGTCGGCCTGCAGCTTGGCGTAGGCGCTCAGCCCGGCGACGAAGGGCGAGCCCGCGTCGGCCAGCGTGCTGGTGTGGCTCGCGATGGCCTTGCCGTACGCGTTGCCCTGGTTGGCGCCGGCCAGGTAGAGGATGGGCAGGATCTGCACCGGCCAGATCGACCCGCCCGACTCGAAGACCGGCGTGACCCCGGCGGCCTTGAGCCCGGTGCAGGCGGCGGACAGCTCGGCGAAGGTGGTGGGCGGGGTCAGCCCGGCCTCGGCGAAGACCTTCTTGTTGTAGTAGAGGCCGAACACCTGGGGGAAGCCGGTGATGGCGGCGTAGACCTTGCCGTTCACGGCCCCGGCGGCCTGGTAGAGGTCCCCGGACCTGGCGATGTACGCCTCGCCGGTCAGCTCGCGCAGGTTCTCGGCCGGGTTGAGGGCCAGCAGGCCGCTCACCGTCGCGTGATACTCCAGGATGTCCGGGCGCTCGCCGGTGGCCCACTTGGTCTGGGTGGTGTCCTCGAAGCCGTCGGACGGGATCGACACGAGCTCGATCGTGTGGCCGGACTGCTTCTCGAACTTCTCGTACATCTCCAGCAGCGCCGCCGGGTCCGCGCTGTTGTGCCAGAGGGTCAGCTTCACCTGACCGGTCCCCTCCGGGGCGGACGACCCGCAGCCGGAGACGGACAGGGCGAGGACGGCGCCGATCGCCGCGCCGAGCAGACGGGATGGTGCTCTCACGCCCGTGCTCCTGTTCACATAGGGGGGTTGATTGTGTAGAACGTTCTCCATTGTTAGGGCACAAGATAATCGCCCGTCAAGAGGTAGACCTGAGCATCGATCCGAGTTAGCCTCCTCCCTCAGAAAGATCGTGTAGTTCGTTCTACGAGAGAAAGGACGGCGTGTGCCGAGCGGACGGGTGACGATCGCCGACGTGGCCAGGCGGGCCGGAGTGTCCACGGCGGCCGTGTCCAAGGTGGTGCGCGGCGCCTACGGCGTGAGCGCGGAGATGCAGGCCAAGGTGTCGCAGGCCATCGACGAGCTGGGCTACCGCCCGCACGCCGCGGCCCGCGCCCTGCGCGGACGCACCTACACGCTCGGCGTCATGCTCTCCGACACCCGCAACCCGTTCTTCCCCGACATCATCGAGGGCGTCACCGGGCACCTGAGCGACACCCAGTACCAGGTGCTGCTCGGCCCCGGCGGGATCGAGCCCAGGACGCAGGCCCGGATGACCGACGCCATGATCGACCGGAGCATGGACGGGCTCATCCTGATCTCCCCGGTCATGACGGACGCCGAGCTCACCGCCATCGCGACGGCCGTCCCCGTCGTCGTGGTGGGGCGGCACGGCGGCTCCGCCGCCTACGGCGCGGTCGTCGACGACGACGTCATGGGGGCCAGGCTCGTGGTCGACCACCTGGTCGGGCTCGGGCACACCCGGATCGCGCACATCACCCACCTGGAGCGCGCCCGCGCCCAGGGGCTCCCGCACACGGTGCGCGCCGAAGGCTACCGCCAGGCGATGCGCGCCCACGGGCTGGCCGACGACGTGCTGGCGACCTCCTTCACCGAGGAGGGCGGCTACGAGGGCGCGCGGCAACTGCTCGCCCGCGCCGACCGGCCCACCGCGATCTTCGCCGGGGCCGACATCGCGGCGCTCGGCGTGCTGCGCGCCGCCGACGAGGCGGGCCTGTCGGTGCCGGAGGACCTGTCGGTCGCCGGCTACGACAACATCGGCATCGCCTCGCTCAAGCGCATCTCGCTCACCAGCGTCGACCAGGACGGGCAGGCCATCGGGGCGATCGCCGCGCAACTGCTCGTCGAACGCATCGAGGGCCGGACCCGGTCGGTGACCTCGTCGGTCTCGCCGACGCTGATCGTCCGGGGCACCACAGGCCCGCCCCGCCACTGAGAACGCCCGGCCGCGCATCGGGGGACTGTCGCGGACCACGTATTAAAACGTTTCGTTGGAAGGACCCCCGTGAGACGACTCGCCCTGCTCGCCCTTCTCCTCCCCCTGATCACACCAGCCCTGCCGGCCGCCGCCCAGGCGGCCACCCTGACCTGCCCCGTCCGCGTCGACCCCGCCGCGTTCGCCACCGAGGCCCGCCTGGGCGAGCTGGCCGAGCAGCAGGAGACGTTCGGCCCCAGGCCGACCGGCTCCACCGCGCACGCCGGCTACATCGACTGGCTGGAGGACGAGCTGGCGGCCGTCCCCGGCCTCCAGCTCTCCTCCCTGCCCTACGCCATAGACCGCTGGGACAGCCTCGGCGCCACCCTGACCGTCGGCGGCACGCCGGTGCAGGTGGCCGCCCCGGTGCCGTTCTCCGCCGCCGCCGGCGTCACGGCGCCGCTCGTCCACCTGCCCGCCGGCACGGGCATCACCGCGGCCAACGCCGCCGGGAAGATCGTCGTCCGGGACCTGCCGTGGACCAACGTGCCGAACCTGCTCTTCTATCCGCCCACGCTCGGCTACTCCATGTACGACCCCGGCCTCACGATCAACATGCTCGGCTCGGAGTCGATGGAGGCCCCGGCCGCGGCCGACGCCGACCTGAAGGCCGCCGCCGCCGCGGGCGCGCTGGGCGTGATCGAGATCAGCACGCTCCCGCACGCCCAGATCGAGGGCATGTACGCGCCCTACGAGGGCCTGCCGTACGGCGTGCCCGGCGTGTACGTCGGCGCCGACCAGGGCAAGCAGATCAAGGACGCGCTGGCCGCCGGGCAGCAGGTCCAGGCCGCGCTCACCGTGAACGCCGCCTGGACGCCGACGACCACCCGCACCCTGCTCGCGACGCTCCCCGGCGGCGCCGCGCAGAAGATCGTCGTCGAGAGCCACACCGACGGCATGAGCCCGGTGTGGGACAACGGCCCGCTCACCATGATCGAGATGGCCCGCTACCTGGCGTCGCTGCCGGTGGCGTGCCGCCCGCGCACGGTGCAGTTCGCCTTCGTCACCGGTCACCTCTACCAGCACCTGACCGGCCCGGACGTGCGCGAGGGCGGCGCGGGCCGGCTCGCCGCCCAGCTCGACGCCGAGTACGACCAGGGCGGGGTCTCCTCCGTCGTCGTCCTGGAGCACCTGGGCGCCCGGCGCTACGACGCGGTCGCCAGGCCGGGCGGCCTGCCGGGCCGCCAGCTCGTCGCCGACCCCGCGCTCACCGAGCTGCTGCTGGTCCCCGTCAGCGAGAGCACCCCGCTGCGCGAGCTGGTCAGGGGCCACATCGAGCACTGGGACGTACGGCGCACCGCGATCCTCAAGGGCCTGTCGGCGGCCGACCTCACCAAGGTGCCGCGTCACTGCTCCTTCGGCGGCGAGGGCACCCCGTACAACCAGCACCTGCTGCCCGTGATCGCGCCCATCGCGGCGCCGAAGACGCTGTTCTCGCCGAAGTTCGGGGCCGAGGCGATCGACCTGGCGGTCATGCGCAAGGCGTCGCTCGCCTTCACCGACGTCGTGCTCGACCTCGGCCCGATGGCGCAGTCCGCCGTCGCGGGCGACGTGACCGCCATGCGCCAGCAGCGCGCCTCCGGCACCCCCGGCTGCGCCTGACCACCGCCGTCTATCCAACGGCACGCCCACCGGCACGGCCGCGCGGAGCCCGCGCACCGTGCCGGTGCTTCCCCCCACCCCAGGAGACGCCCGCGTCTCCGGACCACCCGTGAGGTGCCCATGAAGAACATCACCCGTCGCCAGGCCCTGCGCGCAGGGACGCTCGGCCTCCTGCCGGCCGCGTTCCTGGCGTCGGCCGCCGAGAGCGCCGCCGCCGCCTCCGCCACCATCGAGTCGGCCTACCAGGCGACCGGCCCGTGGCCGGTCACCACCGGAACCTCCGGCGGCCACCGCCTGTACCACCCCGCCACCCTGGGCGCGGGCGGCGTCACCCACCCGATCGTCACCTGGGGCAACGGCTCGTGGGCCACCCCCGACAACTACCCGGGACTGCTCAACCACCTCGCCTCATGGGGCTTCGCGGTGATCGCCTCCACCGACACGACCACCGGCACCGGCGCCGAGATCCTGGCCGCCGCCCAGCACCTCGCCGCCCTCGGCGACGACCCCGCCAGCGTCTTCCACGGCAAGCTGGACGCCACCCGGATCGCCGCCGTCGGCCACTCCCAGGGCGCGGGCGGCTCGATCAACGCGGCCAACGACTCCGCCGGGCTGATCACGACCGTCGTGCCGATCGCCGTGCCCGCGCAGTGGATGGCGAGCCCCGGGGACGAGTTCTCCGTCGCCGACCTGACCTGCCCGGCGCTCTTCCTCAGCGGCGCGAACGACTGGCTGATCTCCTCGGCCGCGACCGTGCGCGGCTACTACGACCAGGCCACCGCCGGGGCGGGGATGGCGCTGCTCAAGGGCGCGGGACACAACGACATCCAGAACACCGGCGGCGCCTTCCTCGGCTACGTGACCGCCTGGCTGCGCTATCGCCTCATGGGCGACACGCAGGCCCGAGGGGCGTTCGCCGGAGCCGCCCCCGAGCTGACGGCCAATGCCGCCTGGCAGAACCAGGCCCTCAAGAACCTCGTCTAGCTGGTCACCCGGCCACCCCGTGGTCTTCAATGAATGCACCGATCGGAGGTTTTGACATGTGGTCCTATTCGAGCGCGGTCGCGCCGGCCCCGCTGCTGGGCGAGACCATCGGCGACAACTTCGAACGGACCGTCCGGCGCTTCGGCGACCGCGAGGCCCTCGTCGACGTGCCCACCGGCCGCCGCTGGACGTACGCGGAGCTCGACGCCGACGTGAACCGGCTCGCCCGCGCGCTCCTGGCCGCCGGCATCGCCAAGGGCGACCGGGTCGGCATCTGGGCGCCCAACTGCGCCGAGTGGGTGATCGTCCAGTACGCCACCGCGAAGATCGGCGCGATCCTGGTCAACGTCAACCCCGCCTACCGCGCCCACGAGCTCGACTTCGTCGTCAGGCAGTCGGGGATGCGCCTGCTGTTCAGCGCGCGCACGCACAAGGGCAGCGACTACCGGGCGATGATCGAGGAGATCGGCTTCTCCGGCGTCGTCTACCTCGGCGAGCCCGGCCCGCTGGAGGCGCTCGCCCCCGAGGAGGCGCTGCGCGAGCGCATGGCCGCACTCAGTCCCGACGACCCGATCAACATCCAGTACACCTCGGGCACGACGGGCTTCCCCAAGGGCGCCACGCTCTCGCACCACAACATCCTCAACAACGGCTACTTCGTCGGCGAGGGCATCGGCTACACCGAGCACGACCGGGTCTGCCTGCCGGTGCCCTTCTACCACTGCTTCGGCATGGTGATGGGCAACCTGGGCGCCACCTCCCACGGCGCCTGCGTCGTCATCCCGGCGCCCGGCTTCGACCCGGAGGCGACGCTGCGCGCCGTCCAGCAGGAGCGGTGCACCTCCCTGTACGGGGTGCCGACCATGTTCATCGCCGAGCTCGCCCTCGCGGGACGCTTCGACCTGTCCAGCCTGCGCACCGGCATCATGGCGGGCTCGCCCTGCCCCGTCGAGGTGATGAAGCGCGTCGTCACCGAGATGAACATGGCCGAGGTCGCCATCTGCTACGGCATGACCGAGACCTCGCCCGTCTCCACCATGACCAGGTCCGACGACGACCTGCGACGCCGCACCGAGACCGTCGGGCAGGTGATGCCGCACGTCGAGGTCAAGATCACGCACCCGGAGACCGGGCTGACCGTGCCGCGCGGCGAGCCGGGCGAGCTGTGCACGCGCGGCTACTCGGTGATGCTCGGCTACTGGAACGAGCCGGAGCTCACCGCCCAGGCCATCGACGCCGCCCGCTGGATGCACACCGGCGACCTGGCCACCATGGACGCCGACGGCTATGTCAACGTGGTCGGCCGGATCAAGGACATGGTCATCAGGGGAGGGGAGAACGTCTACCCGCGCGAGATCGAGGAGTTCCTCCACCATCATCCCGGCATCGCCGACGTGCAGGTGATCGGCGTGCCTGACGAGAAGTACGGGGAGGAGCTGATGGCCTGGATCGTCATGCGGGAGGGGAGCGAGCCGCTGACCGCGGCGGCCGTGCGCGAGTTCTGCGCGGGCAGGCTCGCCCACTACAAGATCCCGCGCTACGTCCACGTCGTCGACGGCTTCCCGATGACGGTCACCGGCAAGATCCGCAAGGTCGAGATGCGGGAGGAGAGCGTCCGCCTGCTCGGCCTTACGTGATCTACAACGTAAAGCCCGCTGATAGAGCGATCAGCCGGTCCGGGCCAGGAGAGCCCGCACGGCGGTGCGGATCGGCTCGCTCGGGGACTCGGGCACGCCGGTGGTGAGGGCGGTGAACAGGATGCCGAGCACGCTCATCTCCAGGAGCATGGCCTCGTCCTGGCCGATGTCGATCCCGGCGGCGCGGCACTGGCGGACGAGGAGATCGCTCCGGCTGTGCAGGGCGCCGGTCAGCACGCGCCGCAGCCGGGGGTTCCTGGTGCTCTCCAGGTGCAGCTCGAACAGGGCGAGCGGGTCGTGCCGGTCGCTCAGCATCGTGGTCAGGACGCCGACCAGCGCCTCCTCCAGGTCGGCCGGCGAGATCGGCCGGACGGTGTAGGAGTCCACGCGTTCGCCGAGCCGGTGGGTGATGCGCTCGATGACCCCGTCGAGCAGCGCGTCGCGGGTGCGGAAGTAGCGCGAGGCGGTGCCGGCCGGCACGGCGGCGGCGGTGTCGACGGCTCGGTGGGTCAGCCCGCGTGACCCCTGCTCGGCCAGCACGGTGATGGCCGCGTCGGCCAGGTGGTCGCGGCGCTGGGGGTTAGGCGGTGGCATGGTTTCCTTCCCTGGTGGGGTGGCCGGCCGGACCGCACCATTTCACCAGAGCCGCTTCGACGCCGGTGTGGTCCCCGGCCCAGGCCACGTACCCGTCGGGGCGGATCAGCGTCGCCTCGGGCCTGGTGCTGGTCAGGGGTCTGGCGTGCCGGACGCGGGTGCGCCACGGGGCCGGGACGCCGTGGTCGGAGAGCAGGACGAAGGTGCCGGCGCGAGCTCGCAGGCGGCCATCAGTCCGGTGGGGCCGGCTCCCACGATGACGACGTCGTGCATGACTCGACTCCATTCGCTACATCTGTATCGCTACATGTATAGCGCATGGTGGGTCGGCCGCGTCAACGCAGGCGTTCGAGCCTGGTCCAGCCCGTCCAGCCGCGCTGCCTCAGGAGCTCGATCAGCCGCCGCGCCGGCGGCACCGTCGCGAACGCCAGCGTGTCCATCAGCGCGGCGAGCGGCAGCTCGATGCCGGTGTCGTCGACGTAGTCCTCGCCGCGCTCGTCGGCCAGCCGCGTGAGGTAGGCGGCCAGCCTGTCCGCCAGCCCGGCCAGCAGCGGGTCGTCGTCGGCCCGGTCCAGCGCCTGGCTCAGGGTGAGGAGGAAGTCGACGAACCGCGGGTCGCCGAGCTGCTCCCGTTTGCGCGCCATCCACTCCGGCACCCGCCCGGGGGAGTGGGCCGCCAAGGGGATCCAGCCCTCGCGCTCGGCCTGGACGATCCGCTCGTCGACCCCGAGCTCCCGCAGCCGGTCCAGATACGCGACCACCTCCGGGGGCAGCACCAGCAGTTCTCCGGCGGCCAGGCGGGCGATCCGCTCGCGATGCCGCTGCCGCTCGCGGATCTCCGCCCGCAGCCTCCGGTCGATGTCCGCGATCGCCGCGGCGAACTCCTCCTCGCCGGCCCGCAGCAGCTCTCGCACCCGTGCCAGCGGGACCCCGGCCTCGGCCAGGGTCCGGATCCTGATCAGCTCGACCACGGCGCCGCCGTCGTACCTGCGGTAGCCGGACTGGTCCCGTTCCGGCTCGGGCAGCAGCCCCTTGGCGTGGTAGTGCCGCACCGCGCGGACCGTCACTCCCGCGTACGACGCCAGTTCGCCGATGGTCAGCATCAGAGCACTCTCCAGGAATCGCTTCAGAAGCTCGCCGTCGCCCTGCCGATGATCCGGGCGATCTCGTGGGCATGGGTGAAGACGAGCTGGTGGTCGGCGTCGAGCCAGGTGGTGGTGATGTGCGGGTGCGCGCGGACGAGCCGTTCGACGCCCGCCCGCCAGTTCAGGTTGAAGCCCGCCGCGGGTCCCTCGCCGTCGCCGCCGGCCATCGAGGTCGACATGATCATGGTGATGGGCCGGTCGATCTTCTTGTACCGGTCGAGGATCCCTGCCCGGATCGCGTCGATCTCGAGGTTCAGCTCGGCGATCTCCTGGGCGGTGAGCAGCACCTGGCGCGCGGTGCCCCGCAGGGCCTCCTGCTGGGCCGCCAGGCCCTCCCACATGGCGCGGAACCGCGGCAGGAGGGCCTCGGTGACGAACGGTTCCGGCACCGGGTTCGCCCCGTCGACGAGGACGAGCCCGGCGACGGCGCCGGGATGCTCGCAGGCGTAGTGCACGGCGAGGTCGGCGCCCAGCGAATAGCCCGCCAGCACGGGCGCCTCGGCCAGGCCGCGCCGCCCCAGCTCCGCCATCACCGCGCCGAGATCGCCGAGGAACGCCTCGAAGGAGTAGCGGCCGGCGGCCGAGGCGAGGCCGTGGCCGCGCAGGTCGAAGGTCACCACCTCGTGGTCGCGTCGCAGCAGCTCGGCCAGCTCGCGCAGGTCGGCCTGGGTGGAGTTCAGCCCGGGGCACAGGACCAGCGGCCGTCCCCGGCCCCCTTGGGACACCGGGATCGTGACGCCGTCGTGCCGGATGGTGAAGTGCCGCATGGTCGTGTCGTCTCTCTCCGCCCGCTCTTCATCGGTCATGCCACCATGCTGAAAGCTTGACCCAGCGTCAGGGTCAAGCCGTCCCTCGGGCCGGGCCGGAGGGTGAGTTGCGGCCGGGATCCGGCCGCATCTGTTCGTACGGTGGCGGTATGGAGATCGCTGTCACTGCACCGGCCGGCAACGTCGGTCGTTTTCTGGTCGGGCATCTGGTCCGTGCCGGGGTCCGCCCCCGGCTGCTGAGCCGTCATCCTGAGCGGCTGCGCGCGGCCTGGGGTGACCTCGTCGACGCGCGAGAGGTCGATCTGCGGGACGCCGGGGCCGTGTCGCAGGCTACGCGGGGCGTGGACGCGCTGTTCCTGGTCGTGCCGCCGGGTGACGGCGACGATCCGGTGGCCGCGTACGCCGAAGTGGGGGAGGTCGTGGCCGCCGCGGTGGCCCGCAACGGCGTGCCGCGAACGGTGCTGCAGAGCAGCGTGGGGGCGGAGCTGCGGGAGGGCGCCGGGGAGATCGACGGGCTGGCGCGGGTGGAGCAGACGCTGGACCGCGTCGTCGTCGGGGAGGCGGGTCTGGCCGTCACCCACCTGCGGTGCGGCTTCTTCTACAGCAACCTGCTGTACGAGCTCGACGGCATCCGGGCGGGTGAGGTGTCCGTGCTGCTGCCGACCGGGATGCCGTTCGCGTGGGTGGCTCCGGCGGACATCGCGGCGGTGGGCGCGTCGCTGGTGCTGAGCCGTGACTGGTCGGGGCGGCGGGTGCAGGCGGTGCACGGGCCGGGGGACCTGTCGTGGGAGGAGGCGGTGGCCGTGGTCGGGGAGGTCGTGGGGCGTACGGTCACGGTCCGCCGGGTGGCCGACGAGGACATGCGGGCGGCGCTGACGGGCGCGGGGCTGTCGCCGGCGCGGGTGGAGGCGGTGATGGGCATGTCGACCGGGTTGCGTGACGGCTTCGTGCCCGAGCAGCCGCGGACCGCGGTGACGACGACCGACACGACGCTCGGGGCGTGGGCGTGGGCCGAGCTGCGCCCCGCCCTCGGCGCGACCGGCTGAGCCGCGCCGTGCGAACTTCGCGGGGCCGTTGATCGTTGTCAGGGTGTGTCGAGCTCAGGGGGAACCTTGGTGGAGCAGGTCTTCGCGTATTTTCCGTTGCTGTTCGTGGCGTTCGGCGCGGTGATCGCGTGGGGGTCGGTCAGGGGGATCGTGAACGGCAGGCGGTTCGTGCGCGGGGCGCGGCGGGTGCCGGGCGTGGTCGCCGACGTGCGGACGACGTTCGCCGGGCGGGGTGAGCATCTGCGGGCGAGCCGGCGGCCGGTGCTGACGTTCACGACCGTGGAGGGGCGGGAGGTGACCACCGAGTCGTGGGCGGTGTCGGACCTGGGGGTCGGCCGGGAGGTCGAGGTCCTGTACGACCCGCAGGACCCGACGCACGCCGCGCCCGCCGGCGCCGTCGGCGGCGGCTACGGGGGCATCGTCCTCGGGCTCGTGGCGGCCGTCGCGGGTCTGGCGTTCTTCGCCGTCTTCTCCGAGTTCTTCGGCTCGTTCGGCGGCGGTGGTTTCTAGGCCGGTGGTTTCCAGACCGGTGGTTTCCAGGCCGGCGGGTTCAGCCGAAGATGCTGAGCCGGGCCAGCTCGCGGCGGGAGGTGACGCCGAGCTTCGGGTAGGCCCGGTAGAGGTGGTGTTCGACGGTCCGGCGGCTGAGGAACAGCCGGGCGGCGATCTCCCTGCTGGTGTGGCCCTCCGCGGCCAGCCGGGTGACCTGCAGCTCCTGCGGGGTCAGCCGGTCCAGGGGGTTGGGCGCGGCCGGCCGGGCGGGGCCGGCCGGGGCGCCGATGGCGCGCAGCTCGCCACGGCTGCGTTCGGCCCAGGGACGGGCGCGCAGCTCCTCGAAGATCCGCAGCGCCGTGGTGAGGTGCTCGCGCGCTTCGGCGGCGCGGCGGTCGCGGCGGAGCCGCTCGCCGTACAGCAGGGCGGTCCTGGCCCGCTCGAACGGCCTGCCGCCCTTGGCGTGCAGGGCCAGCGCGTCGGCGTACAGGTCGGGGGAGCCGGTGAGCAGGGCGCGGCAGCGCAGCGCGACGGCTTCGGCCCAGGGCCGGCGGCTCGCGTGGGCCCATGCCTCGAAGCGGCGCAGCGGCTCCTCGGCCCGTTCGGCGGCGCCGATCCGCACGGCGGCTTCGACGAGGTCCGGCATGGACGTGGTGAGCACGGTGACGTGGTGGCCCGGCCCGGCGTGGGCGGCTTCTAGCCGCCGCAGGGCCTCCTCGTCGCGGCCGAGCCCGAGGTCGAGGAGGCTGAGGGCGCAGGCCGCGGCCACGCGGCTGGTGTCGGTGGCGTCGGCGACGAGCTCGCGGCAGCGGGCTTCGTCGCCTTCGGCGGCGGCGATCCAGGCGAGCGCCACCTCGATCTCGTCGATGCGTCGGAGCAGGCCGGTGTCGCGGGCGATCGTGACGGCCTCGGCGGCGGCCGCGGCGGCGTCCTGGGGGCGGCCGGCCCGGAAGAGGGCGGTGCACCGGTTCTGCAGGACCTTCGGCAGGCGGCCGATGAGCCCCTGCCTGCGGTACTTCTCGATCTCGGCGGCGGTGAGCTCCAGGACGGCGTCGTCGTCGCCGAGCAGGGCGGCGGCGTAGATGGCGTGGATGCGCTCGGGGTCGCCGCCTGCCGAGAGGGTGCGCCGTACGTGGCGTTCGAGCCGGCGCACGCCGGCCGGGTAGTCCTGCTCGATGAGCAGCGCCATGCCGGTCGCCGTGTCGTCGGGCAGGCCGAGGGCGTCGAGGCGCGCGGCGGCGGTGTGGACGGTGGCGGGGTCGCCGGAGAACCAGCCGTAGCCCGCGGCGAGCCGGAGCATCTCGGCCGCGTCGTCCGGTTCGGCCCCGGTGGCGCCGTCGATGAGCAGGAGGGCCGCGTGGCCGGGGTTCTCGCGTTCGAAGGCGACCGCGGCGCGGACCCGGGCGACGCGGGCCCGGTGGGGGCCGTCGGCCGTCGTGGTGGCGGCGTCGGCCGCGAGGGTCTCGGCGTGGTCGGTGTCCCCCGCGGCGAGGGCCTGCTCGGCGGCTCGCGCCCGGCGTTCGGCGCGGCGGCGCGGGTCGGGGGTGAGCCGGGCGGCCCGCTCGTACAGGTGGGCGGCCGAGGCGTACGCGCCCCGGGCGTGCGCCCGGCTCGCGGCTGCGGCGAGGTCGGCGGCGGTCGGCTCGTGCGGCTCGGTGGTGGCGGCGGACAGGTGGCGTACGCGCAGGTCGGGGTCGTCGATCGCGGCGGCCAGGGCGGCGTGGACGGCGAGCCGGCGGCTGGGCGCGAGGGCGTGGTAGGCGGCGTTGCGGATCATCGGGTGGCGGAAGACGACCCGGTCCGTCGTGATGCAGATCAGCCCGGCGCGGTCGGCCTTGTCGAGGTCGCTCAGGGTCGCGCCGAGCGCTCGCCCGGCCGTGGCGAGGGTGGGCAGGTGGCCGCGGCCCTCGGCGGCGGCCAGGGAGAGCATGGTGCGGGTGCGCTGGGGGAGGCCGGCGATCTGCGCGTGGAACAGGCCGGTGAGCCGGTCGGGGACCGGCAGCGGGGCCGCGGGGTCCGGCTGGGGGGCGGGCGAGGCGGCGAACTCGACGAGCGCGAGGGGGTTGCCGCCCGATTCGGCGATGATCCGTTCCGCCAGGGCCGCCGGGAGCTTGCGCACGGCGAGGACCCGCGCCGCGTCGGCGTCGCTCAGGCGTGACAGGTGGAGTTCGGCGAGGCCGGCGGCGTCGAAGGAGCCGGTGCGGGCCGAGAACACCATGACGACGCCCTCCGCGGCCAGGCGCCGGGCGGTGAACAGCAGCGCCTCCGTCGTGGCGCGGTCGACCCAGTGGGCGTCGTCGACGAGGCAGAGCACGGGCTGCCGGTCGGCGAGCTCGGTGAGGAGGGTGAGCACGGCCAGGGCGTTGAGGAAGCGGTCCACGCCGGTGGCGCCACCGGTGCCCAGCACCGCCCGCAGGGCGTCGGCCTGGGGCCGGGGGAGGGCGGCGATGTGCTCCTGGACGGGCCAGAGCAGCTGGACGAGGCCCGCGTACGCCAGGTCGGCCTCGCTCTCCACGCCGGTCACGCGCAGGATGCGGAAGCCGCGCGCGGCGGCGGTGGAGGCGGTCCAGTCGGCGAGCGCCGACTTGCCGATGCCGGCCTCGCCGCGGATCACCACGGCGCCGCTGCGCCTGCTCGCGGCGGCGGTCAGGAGCGCCTCGACGGCTTCCTGCTCGGCTGCCCGCCCGTACAGCACCGGTCCTCCGTCCGTAGGTGTGTCAGTACCCATACGTAACCCTGCCCGGCCAACCGCAATTCCGTAATTTTTACCGATTCGGGGGATGGGGTGTGGTTCCTACGGTCGGGATCATGACTGTCACGCAAAGCAGGCCGGGCCGGTTGGCCGGGCTGACCCTCGCCCTCCTGGCGTTCGCCAATCTGATCACGTCGCTGGACTTCACCATCATCTATGTCGCGCTCCCGCACATCGGGCAGGACGCGGGCTTCACCGCGCACGGCCTGCAGTGGGTGGTCAGCGCCTATGCCGTCTTCTACGGCGGGTTCCTGCTGCTGGGCGGCCGGCTGGCCGACCTGCTGGGGCGGCGCAGGACGCTGAACGCCGGATTGATCCTGTTCGGCGCGGCCTCGGTCCTCGGTGGCCTGGCCTCCTCCCCGGCGCCGCTGATCGTCGCCCGGGTGTTGCAGGGGATCGGCGCGGCGCTCGTGTTCCCCGCCACGCTGTCGCTGGTGAACACGGTGTTCGCCGAGGGCAGGCAGCGCAACCGGGCGCTGATGTGGTGGGCGCTGGCCGGGGCGGGCGGGCTCAGCCTGGGCGCGCTGCTGGGCGGGCTGCTCACCCACGCCTTCGGCTGGCAGGCCGTGTTCTGGGTGAACCTCCCGCTGGTGGGCGCGGCGCTGATCGGCGCGTTCACGCTGCTCGACGCCGACCGTCCGCAGGCGCGCGGCGCGTTCGACATCCCCGGGGCGATCACCGGGACGGCCGGGGCCACGCTGCTGGTGTTCACCATCGCCCAGGCCGGTGAGGCCGGGCTCACCACGACGGTGGCCGTGGCGGGGGTGCTCGCGGTGCTGTCGCTGGCCGGGTTCGTGGCGATCGAGGCGCGCAGCCGCTCGCCGCTGATGCCGCTGCGCCTGCTGGCCAACCGCAACCTCAGCGCGGGCATCCTGGTGATCGTCCCGTTCGGGGCGGCCATGAACACCGTCATGTTCTTCCTCACGCTGTACTTCCAGGACGTGCTCGCCTACACCGCGCTCCAGGCCGGGCTGGCGTTCCTGGTGATGTCGCTGGTCATCGCCGCCGGGGACTTCTGCTCCGAGCGGCTCATGCACCGCTTCGGCACCCGTACGACGCTGATCGTCGGACTGCTCGCCGGGGTGGCCGGGAACGTCCTGCTCGCCGCCTCGATGGGCGCCCAGGCCGGCTTCGTCGCGCTGCTTCCCGGCGTGGTCGTCTACGGGCTGGGGATGGGCATCGTCTTCCCCGCCATGTTCGCCGCCACCGGCACGGGGGTGGCCGATCACGAGCAGGGCACGGCGAGCGGGATGGCGTCGACCGCCTTCCAGGTGGGCATCGCCACCGGCCTGGCGGTCCTGGTCGCGGTCTCCGCCGCGTGGGGGATGCCGGCCGCGGTGTACGCCGCCGCCGCCGGCACCGCGCTCGGCCTCTTCGCCGCCGTCGCCCTGCCCTCCCGCACGCCGTAGCCCGTCAGCCCGGACGGCCGCCCATGACGTACCGGCCTCCTCGCCCCCGGCCCGGCCGTCACACGGGGGAGAGGGCCGGTTCGGCGGCCTCGTCGCGGTCGCCGGTGCGCAGGTAGCGGCTGGCGAGCGCGGGCAGGATCGTGAGGATCGCCAGGACGGCCAGCACGACGCCCAGCACGATCGGGGCGCGGAGCCCGTAGCCGGGGATGAGCGCCGAGCCGATCGCGGAGCCGAGGACGACCCCGAGCGTGATGAACGAGGCGTGCACGCTGTTGACCAGCGGAGCGGTGCTGCCGGCTCGCTGCACGCGCACGGCCATCGCGGGGTTCATGGTCACGCCGGTCAGGCCGATGCCGAGCATGAACGCCACCGCCGCGGCGGGGACGTCGGTGAAGAGCGCCAGCCCCGCCAGGGAGACCGCGTTGAGCGCGGTGCCGGTCAGCAGCGTGGCGACGGTGCGCCGGTCGGCCAGCCGGCCGACGATCGCGTTGCCGATCAGCGTGGCGGCGCCGTAGGCGAGCAGGAGCAGCGGGACGGTGCCCTCGCCGAAGCCGGTGACCCGGGTCAGGACGGGGGTGAAGAAGCTGAACGCGGAGAAGGTCGCGCCGATGATCAGCGTGCTGGAGACGATCGCCAGCAGGAACTGGGGCCGGCGCAGCACGGCGAGCTCGTCGCGCAGCGACGCCGGCGGAGCCGCCGCGGCGTCGGGCCGCGCGGGGTCGCGGACGTAGGCGACGGTGAGGATCGCGGCGATCACGGTGAGCGCCGAGATGGTCCAGAAGGCCGCCTGCCAGCCGAGCCGCCCGCCGACGAACGTCGCCAGCGGCAGCCCGAGCAGCGTGCCGAGCATGAGCCCGCTCATCGCCACGCCGACCGCCCGGCCGCGCATCCGCTCGTCGACCACGCGGGCGCACATCGACACGGCGATGCCGAAGAACGCCTGCGAGGCCACCCCGCTGACGACCCGCGCGACCACCATGACCGGGTACGAGGCCGCGAGCGCGGCCAGGACGTTGCCGGCGAGGAAGACGGCGATGACGACCAGCAGCGCGGTCTTCGGCGGTACGCGCAGCAGCGCCATCGTCAGGACCGGACCGCCGACCGCCATCGCCACGGCGAAGATCGTCACCAGGTAGCCGATCTGCTCGATGCCGGTGCCGAGTCCCTCGGCGAGCTGGGGCATGAGGCCGGCGACGGCGAATTCGCTGGTCACCATCGCGAAGATGCCGGCGGCCAGGACGTAGACGACCAGGGGAACCGTTCGGGTCATGTCATCGGCTTTCTGTGATTGAGAATCCAAAATGAGGGCATGCGGAAGCCCTTCGAGGGCCGGGGCGGCGGGTCAGCCCAGGAGGGCGTGCAGCCCGGCCAGCGCGATCCGCCGCAGGGTCTCGGGGTCCGTGCCGGCCTGCGCGGTGACCCGCAGGCCGGAGATGACGGTGCTGACCAGCAGCGCGCCGTCGTCGGGGTCGACGCCGGGGAAGATGCTGCCGTCGAGCTGCCCGGCGCGGATCGCCTCCCCCACCAGGGCGCGCCGCTCGCGCAGGTCGCGGTCGAGGAGGCGGGCGACGCGCTCGTCCCGCTCGCGCAGGCCGGGGTCCATGAAGCCGTGCACGACCATGCACCCGGCCGCGTGGCCCCTGGCGGCGGCGTCGTGCTCCTCGGCGACCACCACGTCGACGAGCCTGCGCAGCCGCTCGGCGCCGCGCACGCCCTGGTCGGTGAGGATCGCGGCCTGCCGCGCGCCCGTCACCTCGACGTAGCGCTCCAGCGCGCGGACGTAGAGCTCGTCCTTGGAGACGAAGGTGTTGTAGAGGCTGCTGCGCCGCACGCCCGCCGCCTCGCACACCTGCTCGGTCGACGTGCCGGCGAACCCGCGCACCCGGAACTCGCCCGCCGCGGCGTCGAGCACCTTGACCTCGTCGAACATCCGTGGCCTGCCCATGACGGACACCCTAACATGTAATGGACTCTGAAATCCAAAACGGTTCAGGCAGGGGCGACGCCCTCGTAGTCGACCAGCAGGTGGCGCGGCCCGCGCAGCACGGCGCTCGGGCGGTACGGCGGCGGGTCGGCGACCAGGCGCGGCCCGCGCAGCCTGCGGACGAGCTCGGCCAGCACGATCTGCGCCTCCAGCCTGGCCAGCGGCGCGCCGAAGCAGTAGTGGACGCCGCCGCCGAAGCCCAGGTGCTCGTTGCGGGCACGGCACGGGTCGAAGCGGTCCGGGTCGGCCACGTGGCCGGGGTCGCGGCTGCCCGCCGCCAGGGCGAGCACGATCGGCGATCCGGCGGGAATCGTCGTGCCGGCGACCACGATGTCGTCCAGGGCGATTCGCGAGGACACCAGCTGCACCGGCGGCTCGTACCGCAGGAGCTCCTCCACGGCGGGGACGATGAGGCCGGGATCGGCGCGCAGGCGGTCGAGCAGGCCGGGATCGCGCAGGAAGGTGAGCATGCCGTTGGCGATGAGGTTGATCGTGGTCTCGTGGCCCGCGATGAGCAGCAGCACGGCGGTGGAGACGACCTCCTCGGGCGACATGCCGCCCTCGGGCCCCCGGTACGTGACGAACCCGGACAGCATGTCGTCGCCCGGCTGCCGGCGGCGCTCCTCGGCCAGCCCGCCGAGATAGCGCTCCAGGTCCCGCGCCACGGCCAGGCGTTCGCGCTCGCGCTCGGCGCGGTTCTCCTCGCCCGGTCCGAGCGTTTCCACGATCTGGTCGGCCCAGGCGTGGAACTGCGGCTCGTCCTCCTGCGGGACGCCCAGCAGCCGGCAGATCACCGCCACGGGCAGCGGGTAGGCGACCTCGTCCACCAGGTCGGCCCGCCGCTTGCCGGCGATGCCGTCGATCAGCTCCGTGGTGATGGCCAGCATCGCCGGCCGCAGCCCGTCCACGACGCCGGGGGAGTGCGGCGGCCCGAAGTGGCGCATGGCCAGCCGCCGCAGCCGGTCGTGCGCGGGCGGGTCCAGCCCGATGAACGAGATCGCGCCGTCCTCCTTCCCGCTCGCGCCCGGGTCCGTGTCCGGGCCGCCGAGGTTGCGGCGGTCGGAGCTGATCCTCGGGTCGTGCAGCAGCGCGACGATCTCGCGGTACGTGCTGACGACGTACGTGCCGTCGGGCTGGCGCGCGACCGGAGTGCGGCGCAGCTCGCCGAACAGCGGGTAGGGGTCGGCGCGGCCCGAGGGGTCGAGGATCCGCTCGAAGGCGCTGGACGAGGTCGTGGTCATGTCTTCTCCTGCCGGGGCGATCAACTCTGCGGCGCGTGCAGCAGCGAGGCGCGGCGCTCGGCCGGGTCGTGGCCGGTCACCACGACGGTGGCCCCCGCCGTGGCGACCAGCCGTTCGGGCACCCGCGCGGGCACCGGCGCGCCGTCGCCGTCCTGATCGACGTGGCGGAACTCCGGCGGGAACGGCGCCGCCGACTCGATCAGCCGCTGGTAGAACTCCAGCCACAGCCCCTGGTCGAACGTCACCGCCGCGGTGACGCGGCCCCGGTAGCCGTAGACGGCGGCGAAGCGGCGCTCGGCGACAGAGCCCTGCGTGATGACGACCTCGTCGGCGAAGGTCGGCACGCCGACCGACTTGATGTTGACGCCGAACTGGGTGGACCAGAACACAGGCACCGACAGGTGCGGCCACCGGTGCGCCTGGTCGCTGACCATGTTGTGGGCGGCGATCTCCGCCTGGGCGACCGCGTTGCCCCAGTGCTCCAGCGTCATGAACTGGTAGTCGTAGAGCGGGTGCGGGAAGCGGGCGATGTCCCCGGCGACGAACACGTCGTCGGTGACCAGGCCGTTGGTGTCCACGGCACGGCAGCCCGCGTCGCAGGCCACGCCCCACACCCCGGCGGCCAGCCCGGAGTCGCGCAGCCACTCGACGTTGCGGATCGAGCCGAGCGCGACGACGGCCACGTCCGCCTCGACGGTGCTGCCGTCGGACAGGCGGGCCCCGCGCAACCGGCCCTGCCCGTCGCCTTCCAGCGCCGTCACCGTCGTGCCGCACCGCAGGTCCACGCCGTGCTCGCGCTGCAACGCGGCCGCCACGTCGCCGATCACGCCGCCGAGCGCGTTGACCAGCGGGGCTGGGCCGCGTTCGACGACCGTCACCGGCAGGTCCAGCTCGCGGCAGACGGAGGCGATCTCGCTGCCGGTGAACCCGGCGCCGAGCACGAGCACCCGGCCGGGCCGGGCCGCCAGCGCGGCGCGCAGCCGCTCGGCGTCGGCCGTGGTGCGCAGCGTGTGGACGCCCTCCAGCGCGGCCTCCGCCTCGTCCGGCCACGGCCGGGCCCGGGTGCCCGTG
This sequence comes from Nonomuraea sp. NPDC023979, assembly GCF_040639085.1. NCBI lineage: Bacteria > Bacillati > Actinomycetota > Actinomycetes > Streptosporangiales > Streptosporangiaceae > Nonomuraea > Nonomuraea sp. NPDC023979. The sequence goes on along the minus strand of NZ_JBEZZG010000017.1, from coordinate 121,857 downwards.
GCGAGCAGCACCCGGTCGAAGCCGATCTCGCGGCCGTCGGCCAGCCGCACCTGCTTGCCGGCCATGTCGAGCCCGGCCGCCGGGGTGCCCCACAGCCATTCGGCGTCGACCTCGCGCAGGTGGGGCAGCATCGTGTGGCCGGGCGCGACCTGGCCGGTGAGCACCTGCTTGGACAGGGGCGGCCGGTCGTACGGCTCCTGCCGCTCGTCGCCGATCACCGTGAGCGAACCGGCGAACCCCTCCCGCCTGAGCACCCCCGCGGCCCTGGCCCCGGCCAGCGACGCGCCGACGATGACGATGCGGCCGTCGGTCATCTTCCGGCCGGACGGCCGGGGCTGTCCCTGGGTGGCGTACGTCTCGGTCCAGTCGAGATGGATAGCCTGGACCGGGCAGGCCGCGGCCGCCCGCAGCACGTGCCCGCGCTGCTCGTCGCCGGGGTCGAGGTCGTACAGGAGCGCCTCTTCGCGCATGCTGAAGACGTCCGGCGCGAGAAAGGCGCACTGCCCGTATCCCTGGCAGCGCGTCAGGTCGACGACGACTCTCACAGGCACTCCCCGTTGAGCGGGCACGCGCCCCCGCTCCTCGGTGGCGGCCCGGCCTGTGAGGGCCTACCCCGCCCCGCTCGGGCCGTAGCCCACCCGGCCCCGTTCCTTCCCGTCTCTTTGCCGTCCCGCCCCCGCCCCCGCCCGGGGATGATGGGGGCATGACACGCAGAAGCCCGTCACCCCGGCCGCCTGCGTGCTCGGCCGGCAGGGTCTCGCCGTTCTGGCGCTGGTCCTCCTGGCTGCCCGGCTCGGGACCTTCGTGCTCGTCCGCGCCCGCAGGGCCGGGTAGAGGCGCGATCACCAGTTGGTGAAGGCGCCGTCGGGGGTGCGCAGGTGGGGGCGTTCGGCGGCCGTGGCCTGGTAGGCGCGGGCCCGGGCGCGATCGAGGTCGACGCCCAGACCGGGCAGGTCGGGGATGGCGAAACGGCCGCCGCGCACCACGGGCCGGGCGGTGAAGACGTCGGCCAGCTCGGGCAGCGCCTGGTGCTCCTGCACGCCGACGTACGGCGAGGCCAGGTTCAGGTGCAGCGAGGAGGCGGCGGTGACCGGGCCGAGCGGGTTGTGGGTGGCCAGCTTGACGTAGTGCGTCTCGCACATCGCGGCGATCTTCCTGGCCTCGGTGAGCCCGGCCGCCACGGCGACGTCCACCCGGGCGTAGTCGACCAGGTCCTGCTCGACGAGGCGCTGGAACTCCCATTTGGACCCGAGCTGCTCGCCCGCCGCGAGCGGCACCGCCGTGCGCGATCGCAGCGACCGGTACACCTCGAGGCTCTCGCAGCGCAGCGGGTCCTCCACGAAGTACGGCTTGGCCGACTCGATCTCGCGGCACAGCGTCACGGCCTCGGGCAGGTCGAGCCGCGTGTGCACGTCGAGGATCAGCTCCACGTCGTCGCCGACGGCCTGGCGTACGGCGTGGAACAGCTCGATGCCCCAGCGCATCGAGGCGCGCTGGTCGAGCGTGCCGTCGCGGTCGTGGGGCACGGCGAAGCGCAGGTGCCGCCAGCCGTCCGCGATGAGCACCCTGGCCCGGTCCAGGAACGCGTCGAGGTCGTGGTAGTCGTCCCCCAGGTGCGCGTAGGCGGGGACGTGGTCGCGCACCCGCCCGCCGAACAGCTCGTAGACCGGCACGCCCAGCGTCTTGCCCCGGATGTCCCACAGCGCGACGTCGATCGCGGCGATGGCGGAGGACAGGATCCGGTCGGCGGGGAAGAAGCCGCGGCGGAACATCACCTGCCACAGGTGCTCGATCCTGGCGGGGTCCTCGCCGAGCAGCAGGTCGCCCAGGTGGTCGATCGCCCCGGCGACCGCCTTCTGCCGTGATCGGATGCCCACCTCGCCGATGCCGTGCACGCCCTCGTCGGTGTCGATGACGACGAGCATCATGCTGTCGCCGTGCTCGGGGAGGGTGAGCACTTCCCAACCAGTGATCTTCACAGGCGAACTCCAATGAGAACGTTACCGGGATTTTCGCAACAAATCATGCAACATCCCGACTGGATTGACCAGGGGCGGATTCGGGCCGGTCAGAAAGGTGAAGAACACTCTTGACGGTTCCCGGGAACGTTTGCGAGCATCCTCCGTACCGATGACGAGGAGGGCGGCGTGGCAGTGACGATCCGGCAGGTGGCGCAGGCGGCGGGGGTGTCGGTCTCGACCGTCTCCCGCGCGTTCACCGCCCCCGACCAGGTGCAGCCGCAGACCCTGCGGCGCATCAGGGACGCCGCCGCGCAACTGGGCTACGCGCCCAACCCGGCGGCCCGCTCGCTGCGCGGCGGGAAGACCGAGTCGCTCGGGCTGATCATCCCCGACATCGCCAACCCGTTCTTCCCGCCGATCATGAAGGCGATGCAGGCCCGCGCCAGGAGGCTCGGCTACACCGTGCTCGCCGCCGACACCGACGAGCGGGAGTCCGACGAGCTGGAGACCATCGCCGCGGTCTCCAAGCGGGTGGACGGCATGATCCTGTGGGCCTCCACCCTGGCCGAGGACCGGCTCGCCGAGCTGGCCGCGACCATGCCGGTGGTGCTGGTGAACCGGCACGTGCCCGGCATCCCGGAGGTCCACATCTCGCTGACCGCCGGCATCTCCCAGGCGGCCGAGCACCTGAAGGCCTACGGCCACTCCCGCTGCGTCTTCGTCAACGGCTCGCGGCCCGAGCTCAGCCGGGGCAAGTCGATAAAGGAGGCGTTCGAGGCGCACGGCCTGTCCCTCGTCGAGTTCGGCCCGTACGAGCCGCGCTTCGAGACCGGCGTGCACGCCGCCACCCTGGTCACCTCCTCGGGGGCCACCGCGGTGCTCGCCCACAACGACCTGGTCGCGCTCGGCGTGCTGCACCAGCTCGCCAAGCTCGGCGTCAGCGTGCCGGGCGACGTCAGCGTGATCGGCATAGACGACACGCTGCTGGCCGAGACCTCCACCCCGTCGCTGACCACCATCCGCATCTCGGCCGAGGAGCTCGCCACCCAGGCCACCGACCTGCTGCTCGACACCATCGCCGAGCGGGGCGGCGGGCGTGTGGTGGAGATCGGCTCCCGGCTCATCCCCAGATCCTCGACCGGGCCCGTGCGTCACTGACCGAAGGGTCTCCCGCGGTGCGGCGTGCCGTACCGCCATCCCGTCATGCCATCTTTAACACCATTCATCCTGCTATGACCTGAATGCGGGAGTTCAGATGAAGAAGACCACCGCTGCCCTCGGCGTCGCCGCCCTGGCCACGGCCCTCGCCGCGTGCGGCTCGTCCTCCGGTTCCGGTCAGGAGTCCGGCACCATCACCCTCAGGGTCCAGGGCATGCCGCCGGCGACCGACAAGCCGGGCCTGGCCGCGTTCGAGAAGATGGCAGCCGACTTCGAGAAGCAGAACCCCGGCATCGCCGTCGAAGGCTCCTCGGCCGACTACGACCCGCTGACGTTCTCCGCCAAGCTGGCCGGCGGCAAGGTCGAGGACGTGATCAAGGTGCCGCTCACCGAGCCGCAGGGGCTCATCGCCCGCAAGCAGGTCAAGCCGCTCACCGCGGAGCTGGCCAGGTGGCCGCACTACAAGGAGTTCAACCCGCAGGTGCTGCGGCCGCTGAGCGACAGCGCCGGCCAGGTGTACGGCGTGCCCCAGTCGCCGTTCGCGATGGGACTCGTCTACAACCGCGACCTGTTCGAGAAGGCCGGCCTCGACCCCGACCGGCCGCCGGCGACCTGGGACGAGGTCCGCGACCACGCCAGGCGGATCGCCGAGAAGACCGGCAAGGCCGGGTTCGTGCACGAGTCCAAGAACAACCAGGGCGGCTGGCAGCTCACGAAGCTCACCTACGCCTTCGGCGGCGACATGGAGAAGCAGGACGGCGGCTCGTGGGTGGCGGCCTTCAACGCCGAGCCGGCACGCCAGGCCCTGACCCTGCTCAAGGAGATGCGCTGGAGCGACGACTCCATGGGCGACAACCAGCTCATCGACCAGAACGACGTGATCAAACGGTTCGCCGCCGGCGAGATCGGCATGTACCTGGGCACGCCCGGCACCTACCGGCTGGCCAAGATGACCTACGGCATGAAGGACACCGACGCGTTCGGCGTCGGCCCGATGCCCCAGGCGGGCGGGAACGCCACGATGACCGGCGGCGACGTCTACATGGTGCCCAGATCGGCCTCCGCGGAGAAGACGGCCGCGGCCGTGAAGTGGCTGCTGTTCGCCTACGCCCAGCCGCAGTACGACACCGCCGCCGCCGCCGAGCGGGCCAAGGCGCTGGCGGCCGACCCGAACGCCGCCGTGGGCGTGCCGACGCTGCCGATGTTCGACGAGGCCCAGCAGGCCAAGATCGACGAGGCCGTCAAGCCGTACGTGAACGTCAAGCTCGAGCACTTCCGGCCGTGGGTCGAGGGCACGCCCGAGCTCGAACTCCGCGCCGAGCCCCCGGTGCAGGCCCAGGCCGTCTACGCCGTGCTCGACAGCGTGGTGCAGGCCGTCCTGACCGACAAGGACGCCGACGTCAGCGCCCTCCTGGCCCAGGCGGAGACCGACGTCAACACCAAGCTCGCCGCGAGCCGGCAGTGACCGTGGCGCCACACGCCAGGAGGCGGGGGAACCCCGTCATGGCGTTCCTCTTCCTCATCCCGGCCTTCGTCGCCTTCGGGGCGTTCTCCTACTGGCCGATGATCAGGGGACTGCTGATCTCCTTCCAGGAGACGAACCTGGTCGACCCCGCCACCTGGGTGGGACTGGACAACTTCACCGCGCTCCTGCGGGACCCGCTGCTGTCCACGGCGATCGCCAACACCCTGCTGTTCGTCGGGCTCGGCCTGCTGATCGGGTTCCCCGCGCCGCTGATCCTGGCCACCGTCATGTCGACGGTGCGCAAGGGCGCGGGGATCTACCGCTTCCTCGTCTACCTCCCGGTGGTGATCCCGCCGGTGGTGGCGATCCTGCTGTGGAAGTGGTTCTACGACCCCGGCCACGGGCTGTTCAACGAGCTGCTGGGCCTGGCCGGCCTGGGCCCCTTCCCCTGGCTGGAGTCGCCCAGGACCGCCATGCTCAGCCTGGTCATCCAGTCCACCTGGGCCTGGATGGGCAGCACGGTCCTCATCTACCTGGCCGCGCTGGTCACCATCCCCGCCGAGCTCTACGAGGCGGCGCAGATGGACGGCGCGTCGATCGCGCGCAGGCTGTGGCACATCACCCTGCCCCAGCTCCGCCCCACCATCGGCCTGCTGCTGCTCCTGCAGCTGGTCAGCACCACCCAGGTGTTCACCGAACCGTACGTGTTCACCGACGGCGGCCCGGAGAACAGCACGCTCACGGTCCTCCTGCTGATCTTCAGGTACGCCTTCCGCGACGGCGACTACGGCCAGGCCGCCGCGCTCGCCTTCCTCCTGGCGATCTTCCTCGGCCTGCTGTCCACGATCTACCTGCGGGCCACCCGCAGCTGGAGTTCCGCATGAGCCTGATCTCCCACGTCGAGGAGCGCCGCCCGGCCGTCAGGGCCGCGGTGCGCACGGTCCAGTGGCTCACCCTGGCCGCCCTGGCGGTGATCGGCATCGGCCCGCTCTACATGACCGTCAAGGGCGCGGTCTCGCCGGCCACCGACCTGATCGCCGAACCGCTCCAGCTGTGGCCCGGCGACCCCCGGCCGGAGAACTTCGGCACCGCGTGGAACGACCTGGGCATCGGCCACTACCTGCTCAACACCCTCCAGGTCGTCGGCGGCTCCTGGGCCGTGCAGCTCGTCGTCGCGGTCACCGCCGGCTACGCCCTGTCGGTGCTGAGACCCCGGCTCGGCACCGTGATCTACGGCGCGATCCTCGCCACCATGTTCGTCCCCTACACGGTCTCCATGACCAGCCTCTTCCTGACCATCATCGACCTGGGCCTGGTCGACTCCTACTGGGCGATCTGGCTGCCCGCCGGAGCCAGCGCCTTCAACGTCCTGCTGGCCAAGCGCTTCTTCGACGCGCTGCCGCCCGAGCTGTTCGCCGCGGCCAGGGTCGACGGCGCCAACTCCTGGCAGCTCCTGACCAGGATCGTGCTGCCGATGAGCCGGCCGATCCTGGCCGTCATCAGCCTGATCGCGATCATGCACAGCTGGAAGGACTTCATCTGGCCGCTGGTGGCCATCACCGACCCGGCCAAGCAGCCCATCAGCGTCGCCCTGGCCACGCTGGCCGACCAGGCGCCGCAGGACATCCTCATCGCCAGCATGGCGATGGCCCTGGCCCCGCCGGTCCTGCTCTTCCTCGTCTTCCAGAAGTACGTCGTCGCCGGACTCGGCTTCACCGGCGTCAAAGGCTGACCCGCAACGCCGATCACGAAAGGCAGTCCCCCCATGCCTGAAGTCTCCCGCCGCACCCTCATCCAGGCCGCCGCGATCACCGGCGCGGCCTCCGCGCTCACCATCACCCCCGCCCACGCCGATGCCGATGCTGGCAGCCTCTCGATCACCGCCGACGGCATCACGCTCGTCGCCGAGGCCGACGGCTCGATCCTGGTCCGCGACGGCTCCGGGACCGATCGTCTCAGGATCGGCCACTTCATGATCAAGGACAGCGTGCTCGGCCAGCAGCGCACGTTCGGCGGCACGCCCAGCCTGACCACCGTGGACGGCCGCCCCGCGCTCCAGGTCGCCTACAGGATGTCGGCCGGCGCCTCGGCGGTGACCGTGCGCGGCACGTTCACCGTCGCCGCCCGCCGGGCGAGCCTGCGCTGGGAGGTGACCGGCAGCACCACCCTGACCCCCGGCGGCTACATGTTCTCCCGCGCCCTCATCGGCAACACCGCCCCGGAGCGGTACGTGCCCGCCACGGTCTGGACGAAGGACCCGCGCGGCGGCGTCCCGTACGAGATCAACGCGGGCTCGCTCTACCAGGAGACGTGGGACGGCACCAGCGCCTGCTTCCGGCTGGCGGCCTCCCGGCCGTCGTTCACCAACGCCACCTGGATCCACGCGCCGGCCGACGCCGACGGGACGACCCGGGTGGAGCTGGTGCTCGGCGACATGCGGCCCGGCGCCGCCAACGCCGTGGCGACCGCGGCCCCGCTCGGCGTGGACGTGTGGAGCGAGCAGCCCTTCGGCCTCTACGAGCCCTTCGCGACCCTGGCGGTCAACGCCCAGGTGGTCAACGGCGGCCCGGCCGCCAAGCCGGTCACCCTCACCTGGTGGGCCCGCGACTTCGGCGGCGCCGTCCTCGGCACCGGCACGCTCAGCAGGACCGTCGAACCCGGCGGCGCGTGGCAGGAGACGTTCACCGTGCGCGGCCCCGCGCAGGGCATCGTGTTCACCGAGGTCAGAGCCACCTCCGGAAGCGAGGAGGCGTTCGCGCGGACGAACCTGGCCACGCTCAAGCCGTACGCCTACCGCGGCGACGGCAAGTTCGGCATCGCGAACTACACCTGGCTCCTGGTCCCCGGCAAGCAGCAGATCGGCCGGCTGATGCGCAAGCTCGGCGTCACGTGGGTGCGCATCGCCTACGACGGCGCGCCCGGCATCCCGCCCGCCGAGCTCGACGCGCTCGGCATCAAGCACAACGTCCAGCTCGGCGGCGTCATCTTCAACGGCACGGCGCAGCAGATCGCCGCCTGGGCCGACGACCGGGCGGCGATCGCCAAGCAGTCGGGCGCCGCCTACTTCGAGGTGGCCAACGAGCTGAACCAGCCCTGGATGTCCGGGCAGAAGGCGGCGGAGTACGTACGCGACGGCCTGAAGCCCATCCACGACCGGCTCAAGGACTCCGGCATCAAGCTGATGAACTGCGGGCTGGGCGGCATGGACCACCGCTGGACGACCAACTTCCACGCGGCCGGCGGCTGGGACCTGATCGACGCCTTCGCCTTCCACCCGGGCCGGGGCAACTTCACCGCCGACTACGCGCCGCCGCCGGAGGAGTGGGAGCAGGGCTCCAACGGCTCCTACTGGAACTTCCTCGGCGCGCTGCGCAAGGCCAGGCAGACCCTCGACGAATACGGCGGCGGCAAGGAGCTGTGGCTGACCGAGGTGTACGCCTGCACCCGGCCCAACCACTGGTGGAACGACACCCACCGGCAGGCCGCCGAGAACACGCTGCTGCAGCTCGCGCTCTGCCTGTCGGAGGGCGTGGACGGCGTCAACTGGTACCAGCCCCACGACAGCACCATCCACCACCCGCAGGAAGCCGACCCCGGCAACCCCGAATACCACTTCGGACTGCTGAACCGCGACACCAGCACCAAGCCGGCGCTGCTCGCGTTCGCCACGGCGACCCGCCACCTGGAGGGCGCGACCTTCGAACGCTGGCTCACCTTCGCCGACCCCGACCTGAAGGGCCTGCTGTTCGACACGCCGCGGGGCAGGCTGGCGATCCTGTGGAGCCGCAAGGACGGCTACATCCTGAACCGCGACCACGGCGACGGCCAGTGGTACCCGCACCCGGAAGCCTGGGTCGACCACTGGCCGACCAAGACCCGCGTGTCGCTGAAGACCTCGGGCCGGACGGTCCGGGAGATCGACTGCATCGGGCAGGAGCGCACGATCACCGCCAGGGGCCGCCGCGCCCAGGTCACGCTGGACGGCGCCCCGCGTCTCTACTACGGGCTGGAGCTATGAGATCGGAAACCCTTTCGCACGACGTGACCGTGGTCGGCGGCGGCCTGGCCGGTGTCAGCGCCGCCGTCGCCGCGGCCCGGCTGGGCCGCACGGTCGCCCTGGTCACCAACCGGCCCGTCCTCGGCGGCAACTCCAGCAGTGAGGTGCGGGTCTGGGTGGTCGGCGCGACCGGGCACGGCAAGAACCACCACGCCCGCGAGGGCGGCATCATGGGCGAGCTGTTCCTGGAGAACCAGTACCGGAACCCGCACGGCAACCCGTACTTCTGGGACACGACCGTGCTCGACCTCGTCCGGCAGGAGCCGAACATCGCGCTGTTCCTCAACACCGACGTGCGCGAGGTGGCGTGCGAGGAGGGCCGGATCCGCTCGGTGACCGGCTGGATGATGGGCTCCGAACGGCTGATCACCTTCGCCTCGCCGATGTTCCTCGACTGCACCGGTGACGGGCTGGTCGGCCACCTGGCCGGCGCGAGCCACCGGATCGGCCGCGAGGGCCGCGCGGAGTACGGCGAGCCGTGGGCGCCCGAGGAGCCGGACGCCATCACGCTCGGCAGCACGCTGCTGTTCTACACCAAGGACGCGGGCGAGCCGGTCCGCTACGTCCCGCCGAGCTTCGCCAAGGACATCACCACGACGTCGATCCCCGAGCGGCGCATCATCAGGGCGGGCGACAACGGCTGCGCCTACTGGTGGATCGAGTTCGGCGGCGAGCTGGACACCGTGCACGACAACGACCGCATCCGCGACGAGCTGTGGTCGGTCATCTACGGCATCTGGGACCACATCAAGAACTCGGGCAGGTTCGACGCGGAGACCATGACCCTGGAGTGGGTGGGCGCGCTGCCGGGCAAGCGGGAGTACCGCCGCTTCCTCGGCGACCACGTGCTCACGCAGCACGACGTGCTGGGCCAGACGCCGTTCGACGACCGGGTCGCCTTCGGCGGGTGGTCGATCGACCTGCACCCGCCGCAGGGCATGTACGCGAAGGAGGACGGCGCCCGGCAGCGCTACGCCGACGGGATCTACCACATCCCCTACCGCTGCCTGTACTCGCGCGACGTGCCGAACCTGCTCATGGCCGGGCGCAACATCTCGGCGTCGCACGTGGCGTTCGGCTCGACCAGGGTCATGGCCACCTGCGCCACGATCGGCCAGGCGGCCGGCACCGCGGCCGCCCTGTGCGTGGCCGCCGGGGTCGCGCCGAGGGAGCTGGACGCGCGCGACCTGCGGACGGCGCTCCTGCGGGAGGACGGCTCGATCATCGGCGTGCCGTACGAGGACCCCGCCGACCTCGCCCGTACGGCCGCCGCGACCGCGTCGAGCACGTTGTCCCTGCTGGAGGTGGAGACGCCGGCCGAGGCGTGGCCGCTGGCGGCCGACGCCGGGCTGGTCCTGCCGGTGGACCCGGCGCTGGACGCCGTCGAGCTCCTGCTGGACGCGGCCGCCGCGACCGAGCTGGTCGTGGACCTCTACGACCCGGTGCTGGGCCAGAACTACGTGCCGCGGCGCCTGATCTCCACGCATCGCGTCGTGGTGGAGCCCGGGAAGAACCAGTGGGTCCGGGTAGAGCCGTCCTTCCGGCCGGATCAGGCGCAGAACGCGTTCCTGCTGGTCCGCGCGAACCCCGACGTCTGCCTGCACGTCGCCGACCGGCCGACCCCCGGCGTGCTCTGCTTCACCCGGGTCCCGCTGCGCCCCCAGGACGAGGCGCCGCAGCTCCTGCGCGAGTGGACCGACGCCGGACTGCTGCGCCGCACCTTCTGCTTCCGCGCCGGCCCGACCCGCGCGTTCACGCCGTCCCGGGCGCTCGACGGCTTCCAGCGCCCGCACGCCGGACCGCACATGTGGGTGTCGGGCGAGCTGCCCGCCACCCTCGAACTGACCTGGCCCGCGCCGGTGCCGATCGGCCGCGTCGACCTGCTGGCCGACGACGACGTGAACGAGGACCTGATCAACCTGCACCACCACCGCACGCCGTTCGAGGTCATGCCGACGCTGATCCGCGACTACCGGCTGGAGGCGCGGCAGGACGGCCGCTGGCGGACGGTGGCCGAGGTGCGCGACAACCGCCGGCGCCGCAACGTCCACGACCTCGGCGCGGTCACCGCCGACGCGCTGCGGATCGTGGTCGACTCCGCCAACGGGACGCCGTACGCCCATGTCGTGGCGGTGCGCGTGTATGAGTAGAGGCATGCGACGTGTCCTGGTCACCGGCGCCGCGGGCCGCATCGGCCGGGCCGTGCTCGACCTGCTCGACCGGCGGGGGATCGCGGCCAGTGCCCTCGTGCTGGACGATCCGGGCGACCTGAAGGCCGACCGGGTCGTCGAGGGCAGCGCGACGGATCCGCACGCCGTGCGCCGCGCGCTCGACGGTGCCGACGCCGTCGTCCACCTCGCGGCGATCCCCACTCCCGAGCGGCATCCGGCCGAGGTGGTGTTCGCCACCAACACGCAGGCCACCTGCACCGTGCTGGAACAGGCGGGCCGGGCCGGGATCCGGCGGGTGTGCACGGCGGGCAGCACGGCGATCTCCGGACTGCCGTTCGCCGCGCGCACCCTCCACCCGCCGTACGTCCCGGTGGACGAGGAGCAGCCGTCACAGTCCGAGGACCCCTACGCGCTGTCGAAACAGGTCGACGAGCTGACCGCCCGGACGATGGCGCGGCGCTTCGGCATGTCGGTGGTCGTCCTGCGCCTGCCGTACGTCGGCGGCTTCGACGAGCGCCTGCTCGACTTCGCGCGAAGGTGCGAGCTGGACCCCGGCCTGCACGCGCCCGGCCTGTGGGCCTACCTGGAGACCCGCGACGCGGCGCGGGCGTGCCTGGCCGGCCTCGGCCCGGACGGCTTCCACGTCATCACCGTGGCCGCGCCGCAAACCCTGGTCTCCCACCCCACGGAGGAGCTGCTCCGCAGGTTCCACCCCACGGCCGAGCTCCGCCGCCGGCTGCCCGGGCGCACGGTCCCGCTGGACCTGACCAGGGCCGCCGCCGTCCTCGGCTTCGCCGCGGAGCTTCACGTGTGACGCGGGGCCGCCCTGCCGGAGGCGTAGCGGGAGAACACCTCCCGCACCTCCGGGGGCGAGCAGGCCAGCGCGGCCTCGTCCGGGTCGGCGCCGGTGACGTGGGGCAGGTGGACGACGATGTCGTACGCCTCCAGCGCGTTCACCGGCGCGTAGAAGGCGCCGAGACCGGCGCGTTGCGTGGCCGCGGCCCGCACGGCGCCGGCGTCGGCGGGCGACAGCCGCCGAAGGTCGGCCGCGAAGGGGCCGTCGTGGCAGGCGTGCATGAGGGCGTCGAGGCTGCCGGGCTCCGGGGCGGGCATCGGCGCGAACAGGGCGCCTGCCATGAACGCGGCGGCGTCGGCGTTGAGCATGTGGCCGGTGCCCGACGTGACGCCGATGACCAGGTAGTCCTCGCCCAGCCGGTCCGCCAGGTGCAGGCCCAGCGGGGTCACGGGGTCCATGCCCGGCAGCACGGCGGGCCCGCGCTGGACGTGGGCGTTGTGGGCGGCCAGGACGATCCGGTCGTGCCCGCGCAGGATCTCCTCGACGGTGCCGGCGATCTCGGCGTCGCGGTTGTAGAGCACGCTCCGCTGGTCACCGCCGGTCATGCCGCGGATGACGGAGTCCAGGGTGAGCGCGTGGCGCAGGGAGCGCAGCGCTCGCTCGTACGCCTCGGTGGTCGTGCGCCTGACGTACTCCAGCCGCCGGCCCCGCATGCGCGCGGCGAGGCCGGCGAGGCCCGCCGTCAGCGCGTTCCCGGTCTCCGGCCGAAGCTGCGCGTAGGCGGCCATGGTCGCGGGCGCGGCGAACGGGGACGTCGCGGCGAAGGCCGAGGCCGTCTCCCGGACGGCCGGGTCGGCCTCGAAGCCGTGATCGGCGTGCGCGAGGAAGGCGAGCACGGCGTCCAGGGCGGGGATCAGCGAGGCGTTGTGGCCGCCCAGGTCGATGCCGTGGAAGCCGATCGGGCGCTCGGCGGAGGCGTTGTGCCCGCGCATCCACTCCAGGTGGGCGCCCATCTGCCGCCACAGGCCCATCAGCGAGGTCAGACCGTCCGCCATGACCTCGCCGAGCCGGTCGCCGCCGCCGCGGACCCAGGCGTCAGCCCGCCATCCTTCGGTGAAACCGGTCTCCATCGCGTAGGCGCCGAAACCGTGGCGCTCGGCCAGGTGGCGCAGGAGGCGGTGGCGCAGTTCGTAGGACTCGCGGTTGTAGTGCGCGCTCTCGCCGATCGCCACCACCCGCGCGTCCCCGATCGCCTCGTCCAGCCATTCCAGGTCGTCCAGCGCGGCGGCCGGATCGAGCGTGCGCAGGGGGATCACCGCCGCGTCGCTGAGGCGGGCCGGTGGTGTGGTCGTGTGCGTGGCCATCGACACCCTCTCAATTCTCCCAAGTTTGGGAACAGTACCATTTATGGGAGTATTGATTCGTGGACACGCTTGAGCTGATCTTGCATCCGATCCGGCTGCGCATCATGTGGGCCCTGTCGGGCGGACGCGTCCGGACCACGTCCGACCTGTGCGAAGGCCTGCCCGACGTGCCCAGGACGACCCTGTACCGGCATGTCGGCATGCTCGCCGACGCCGGGCTGCTGGAGGTCGCCGGCGAGCAGCGGGTGCGCGGGATGATCGAGCGCCACTACCGCCTGCGGCACGACGCCCTCCACGTCGGCCTCGACACGGCCCGGGCCATGTCGAACGACGATCACCGTCACGGGTTCGCGGTGGCCGTGGCGGCGCTGCTCGCCGAGTTCAACGCCTACCTCGACCGGCCGGGAGCCGACCCGGCCGCGGACCGGGTGGGGTACCGGCAGGGGACGCTGTGGCTCAGCCCGGAGGAGATGGAGGACGTCGCGGGTGAGCTGCTGGCGGTGCTCAGAGCCCGGGCGGGGAACGGGCCCGCGCCGGGGCGCCGCCCGCACATGATCAGCGCGATCTTCTTCCCGGCCGGGCAGCCGGACGAGGACGGCCCGCGGGGATCAGCGGGACAGCCGGCGTAGGGCGATCTCGAACGGGCCCCGGTGGCCGATGCGGCGCATCCAGTCGGCCAGCACGATCGAGACCAGCCAGACCGCCACGCCGACGGCGATGACGGCGGCGGTGCCCAGGTCGCCGGCCAGGTCCAGCGTGAAGGGGTAGAACAGGGCGACGAACACGACGGACTGGAAGAGGTAGAAGGTCAGCGAGCGCCGGCCGAGCGCCGCCAGCGCGGTCGTGACCGGGCCGTGGGCGCCGCCGATCCTGACGGCGGCCAGGGCGACGGCGGCGGCCAGGGCGATGCCGCCGGTGTGACCGGTGAACGTGTGCGCGATCGCGGGCAGCCAGGTCGCGTCCGTCTTCCAGACGCCCGCCGAGATCAGCGCCATCGGCAGCCGGCCGGCGACGACCAGGGCGAGGAAGGTGAAGGTGACGCGGCGGAGCAGGGCCACGTGCCGCTCGGGGTCGTCGAGGATCCGGCGCCGGGCGGCCCAGATGCCGATCGTGATGCCGGGCACCACGAGCAGGACCACCCCCGGAGCCTTCCCCGCCCACACCAGCAGGTGCAGGAGCACCTGGCTGGGGAAGTCGTCCTTCATCATCGACGGCAGCGTCTCGGGGTGGCCGGCGACCTCGGCGGCGTGCGCCCGTACGGTCTGCCAGGCCAGCAGGCCAGTCATGGGCACCAGGGAGATCGCCGAGGTCCAGAGCAGGACCGAGTCACGGGCCCGCATGATCGGCGCCATGATCAGCAACGCCAGGCCGTAGGTGGAGACGATGTCGAGCGGCACCAGCAGCGTCGCGTGCAGGAAGCCGATGACCAGCAGCCAGAACCCCCGGCGGCGCAGCAGCTTGCGGACCGCGAGCCAGTCGTCGCCCTTGGCGAACCGGCCGGCGGCGAGCTGGCCGAGCCCGTAGCCGAACAGGAACACGAACATCGAGCGCGCCAGGTTGTCGGCGGCGAAGACCTTGAGGAACCGGCCGAAGGTGTTGAGCGCCGCCGGGCCGAGGTCGGCGTGGCTGATGAAGACCGGCGCGTGCGCCAGCGCGATCAGCAACAGCATGAAGCCGCGCGCCAGGTCCGGGGCGAGCGCGCGGGCTCGCGCAGGGGACGGCGCCCGCACGCTGCCCGAAGGGACGGTGGGCATGGGTCACTCCAGAGAGAGGGGAGAAAAGGGAACCGCGGCGTCGTGCGTCACCGGCCGGCGGTCAGGCGTCCCAGGTGACGGGCAGGCTCTTGACGCCGTAGATGTCGGCGATCTCCGGGCGCAGGGCGACCTGTTCGGCGGGCACGGCCAGGCGCAGCGTGGGGAAGCGCTGGACCAGGGCCGGGAGCGCGACGCGCAGCTCCACCCGGGCGAGCTGCTGGCCGAGGCACTGGTGGATGCCGTGGCCGAAGGCCAGGTGGCCGCCGTCCTGGCGGCGCAGGTCGAGCCTGTGCGGGCCGGGGAAGCGCTCGGGGTCGCGGTTGGCGGTGCAGAGGGACAGGATGACCGTCGTCCCGGCCTTGATCGGGTGGCCGCCCAGCTCGACGTCCTCCAGCGCGATCCGCACGAACTGCTTGGCCACGCTGAGGTAGCGCAGCAGCTCCTCCACGGCGGGGCCGGCGAGCGCGGGGTCGGCGCGCAGCGCGGCGAGCTGCTCCGGGTTCTCCAGCAGCGCGAACGTGCCCAGGGCGAGCATGTTGGCGGTGGTGTCGAGCCCGGCGGCCAGCAGGATCAGGGCCATCCCGCGCAGTTCCTCGTCGGTCAGGTCACTGTCGAGCAGGTCGCTGAGCACGTCGTCGGTGGGGTGGGCGCGCTTGGCGGCCACCAGGGCGGCGAGGTACTCCTGGACGGCGGTGTAGGCCGCGATCAGGTCCTCGTCGCTGGTCTCCCCGTTCATGAACGTGTCGATGTCGTCCTGGAAGGAGCCGCGGTCCTCGTACGGGACCCCGAGCAGCTCGCAGATCATGATCGCGGGGATGGGCTTGGCGAAGGCGGTCACCAGGTCGGCGGGCGGCCCGGCCTGCTCCATCGCGTCCAGGTGCGCGGCGGTGACCTGCTCGACGCGCTCGGTCAGCAGCCGCATCCGCCGCACGGTGAACCGGCCCACCAGCGGCTTGCGGTAGCGGCTGTGCCTCGGCTCGTCCATCAGCAGGAACTCGCCGGGCGGCGCGGGCGGGACCTCGATGTCGCCGTAGTCGATCGTCGGGTGGTGCCTCATGAGCTCCTTGCGGGAGCTGAAGCGCGGGTCGGCCAGGATCGAGCGGGCCAGGTCGTAGCCGGTGACCAGCAGGCCCTGGTGCCCGTCGGCGAAGGGCAGGCGGCTGATCGGGCTCCGCTCGCGCGCCTCGACGAGCTCCTGGGGCGGGTCGAAGGGGCAGCCGGGCCGGCGCTCGGTCGGCAGCGCCGGCAGGGCGTGTTCGGTCATGACGCCTCCTTTCAGGAGATCTTGCGGCGGTAGGTGTTCATGGCGAAGCCGTAGGCGACGACGAGGATGCCGGCGCACCAGGCCAGGGCGACCCACAGGTCGGTGCCGACCGGCTGGCCGGCGAACAGGGCGCGGACGGCGTTGACGACGGAGGTGACCGGCTGGTTCTCGGCGAACCAGCGCACCGGTCCCGGCATGGTGTCGGTGGGCACGAACGCCGAGCTGAGGAACGGCAGGAAGATCAGCGGGTAGGAGAACGCGCTCGCGCCCTCCATCGTCCTGGCCGACAGGCCCGGGATGACGGCGATCCAGGTCAGCGCCAGCGTGAACAGGACCAGGATCCCGGCCACCGACAGCCACGCCAGGACTCCCGCCCCCGAGCGGAAGCCCATCAGCAGGGCCACCAGCATCACGACCGCGAGCGAGATCAGGTTGGCGACCAGCGAGGTCAGCACGTGCGCCCACAGCACCGACGAGCGCGCGGTGGGCATCGACTGGAAGCGTTCGAAGATGCCGCCCTGCATGTCCATGAACAGCCGGTAGGCGGTGTAGGCGATGCCCGAGGCGACGGTGATGAGCAGGATGCCGGGCAGCATGTAGTTCACGTACGAGCCCGAGCCTGTCCTGATCGCGCCGCCGAACACGTACACGAACATCAGCATCATCGCGATCGGCATGATCGCGGTCGTGATGATGGTGTCGGGGCTGCGCGCGATGTGGCGCAGGGAGCGTCCCAGCAGGACGGCGGTGTCGCCGAAGAAGTGCTTGCTCATGGTCGTCCCCTTCAGGCTTTCGTGCCGACGAGGCTGAGGAAGACGTCCTCCAGGGTCGGCTGCTTCTCGACGTACTCGACCTTGGCGGGCGGGAGCAGCCGCTTGAGCTCCTCCAGGGTGCCGTTGACCAGGATGCGGCCTTCGTGCAGGATCGCGATCCGGTCGGCGAGTTGTTCGGCTTCGTCCAGGTACTGGGTGGTGAGCAGCACCGTGGTGCCGCCCGCGGCGAGCTCCCTGACGGCCTGCCACACCTCGATCCGCGCCTGCGGGTCGAGGCCGGTCGTCGGCTCGTCGAGGAAGATGACCGGCGGGTGGCCGATCAGGCTCATCGCGATGTCCAGGCGGCGGCGCATGCCGCCGGAGTAGGTGGCGACCCTGCGCGCGCCGGCGTCGGTCAGCGAGAACCGGGCGAGCAGGTCGTCGGCGATCCCGCCCGGGTCCTTGAGGTGGCGCAGGCGGGCGACCAGCACGAGGTTCTCCCGCCCGGTGAGGATCTCGTCGACCGCGGCGAACTGCCCGGTGAGGCTGATCGACTCGCGGACGTCCGGCGCCTGCGTGGCGACGTCGAAGCCGTTGACGCGGGCCGTCCCGGCGTCGGCCTTGAGCAGCGTGGACAGGATCTTCACGGCGGTGGTCTTGCCCGCCCCGTTGGAGCCGAGCAGGGCGAAGATGCTGCCCCGCGCCACGGTGAAGTCCACGCCGCGCAGCACGTGCAGATCCTTGTACGACTTCTCCAGGCCCTGCACCTGGATCGCCTGAGTTTCCTGGGTCGTCATCGCGGGGTCCTGTCCTCCTGGGCGGCGCGCTCGCCGGCGCTGGTGAAGCGGGCACGCTCGCGGGCCCTGTACTGCCGGTAGCGCTTCTTGTCCTCCAGTGACCCGGTGACGATCTCCAGGTGCCGGAGGGCGCGGCTCGTCGGCCATGTCCGCCTGCCTCCTTCGTGAAGCCGTTGCGACGACTACTCGGTGACGCTGACTACCGGTACAAAGTAACACTGACTACCGCTATCTAGCAACACCGAGTAGCTGGCAAAGCAGGAGTGGCATTTGGGGTGATTGATACGCTTGACGGCCACATAACCGAACAGATGGGGGTGTCTCGCCTGATGTTCGAGTCGCTCGGTGACCACTGCGCCCACGTCCTCACGACCACCCCGTCCGCCTCGGTGTCCGTCGCCGTCGCCCGGGACGGCGCGCCGGTCCACGCCGAGGCGGTCGGCATGGCGGACCTGGAGGAAGGGCGGCCCGCCACCACCGGCACCGCCTACCTGCTCGCCTCCATCACCAAGCCGATGATGGCCACCGCCGTGTGCCTGGCCGCAGAGGAAGGGCTGCTCGGCCTCGACGACCCGGTGGAGAAGCACCTGGACGGACTCCGGCTCGCCCGGCCCCGGGATCACGGCGAGCCGACCGTGCGCGAGGTGCTCCAGCACCGGGCCGGGCTCGGCAGCCACTACGACTTCGCCTACGCGCCCGCCCCGAGCGTGACGGCGCGGCAGGCCGTCGAGCGCTACGGCACGCTGTACCGCGAGCCGGGCTCCGGCTTCGAGTACTCCAACCTCGGCTACGGCGTCCTGGACCTCGTCCTGCGGTCGGTCACCGGCCAGGATCCCGCCGGCTTCGTCAGGGATCGCGTCTTCACCCCCCTGGGGCTGCGGAGCTGCCACATCGGCCCGGAGTACCGGGGCCCCGCCCAGGAGGCGGCGCGGCACACCGCCGACGGCGGCCGCTACCCGGTCTGCGACACCAGCCACCGGGGAGCCACGCTGGCCTGGGCGACCGCCACCGACCTGGCGATGTTCGGGCTGTCCTGCGCGGACGCGCCCGGCGTGCTGGGCCGGGACTCGCGGGCGGCCATGCTGGACGCCCTGCCGATCGGCCCCGGGCTGGGATACGGGCTGGGCTGGTTCGTCTCGCGCCAGGGCGCGCACACCGTCGTGAGCCACAGCGGAAGCATGGGCGGCGTCGCCACGATGCTCGTGGTGGTGCCCGAACTGCGGCTGGCCGCCTGCGTGCTCACCAACCGCACCGGCGCGGCCGTGCGCGAATCGGTGCTCGTCCATCTCATGGGCGAACTGGTGCCCGGATTCACCCGGGCATCGCTGCCGCCGCCCGCTGACGCCCCGGCCCGCGAGATGACGGTCCCCGCGGGCGTCTGGGAAGGGCGTATCGACACCTACGAGGGCGGCGTCCCGCTCGTCCTGCGCGTGCGGGACGGGCAGGCGGAGGTGTCGCTGGACGGCGGCGAGCCGGTGGCGGGCGAGCTGGCCACCGCCACCCCGGAGTGGGACCTGCGCGCCCTGTTCGCGGTGCAGCTCCCCACGGCGGACGCGCGGGCCGACTCGCCGCTGCTCAACCTGGACCTCAACGAGCGGGACGGCGTGCTGACCGGCGCCGCCCGGGCGCTGAAGGACGGCGAGCAGGGCGGCCTGCTCGGCAACTTCCTCAGCCACTGGTGCGAACTGCGTCTCACCGACAGCTAGAAACCGGGCCGCACCCGAACCTCGGCACCTCTATGACTACACACGTGTGTAGTATACGATCCAGCCGTGTAGCCAGATGCGCGACGGAGTAGGAGGCTTGGTCATGGCGAGGGTGGAAGCGGACCCGGAGGACCTGACCGCGCGTGCCCGCATCCGCGACGCCGCGCTGCGGCAGTTCGGCGAGCTCGGTTTCGAACGGGCGACCATCCGCGGGATCGCCGAGGCGGCGGGCGTGTCCTCAGGGCTGGTACGCCACCACTTCGGCTCCAAGGAGGCGCTGCGCGAGGAGTGCGAGCAGTTCCTCGTCAAGTCGCTGCGCCGGCTCAACGACGAGACCCGCGCCGACCCGACGCCCCGGCAGGCGAACCCGGTCGCCGCCGCCCAGCGGATGTTCGGCGCGTACCAGCCCTACCTCGCCCGCGCCCTGGCCGAAGGGCGCGCCGCGGCCGTGTTCGACGAGATGGTGCGGATGGCCGAGGAATGGCTGGAGGAGGCCGACAAGGCCCGCCCCGACCCGCCCTTCGCCAGCCGGAAGGCCCGCGCCACCGTCGGCACCGCCATGAGCCTGGCCGTCCCCGTGCTGCACCAGCACATCTCCCGGGGGCTCGGAGTCGACCTCCACGGGCCCGAGGGCTCGCACCTGCTCGCCCTGGTCCTGCTCGACCTCTACTCCCACCCCCACCTCACCCCGGAGGCGGCGGCGTCGCTGCGCGACGCCCTCGAAAAGCTCCGGGACCCCTCACCCTGACGCGCGCGTACCCCATAGGACCGCGCCGCAGGGCGTGGCGATCGCGCCCCGATCGGACCACCCCTCCTGATCGACACCACCGGAGCACACCCATGACCCCTGCCATCGAAACCTCCGGGCTCGTCAAGACCTTCGGGCCGGTACGCGCCCTCGACGGACTCGACCTCTCCGTCGGCAGCGGCGAGATCCACGGCTTCCTCGGCCCCAACGGGGCGGGCAAGTCCACCACCATCCGCATCCTGCTGGGCCTCATGCGAGCCACAGCCGGGCGCGCCACGCTCCTGGGCGGCGACCCCTGGAGCGACGCCACCGCGCTGCACCGGCGGCTGGCGTACGTGCCCGGCGACGTGGAGCTGTGGCCGAACCTCACCGGCGGCGAGGCCATCGACCTGCTCGGCCGGCTGCGCGGCGGCATCGACGCCGGGCGGCGCGACGAGCTGATCGCGGCCTTCCAGCTCAACCCCACCAAGAAGGGCCGCACCTACTCCAAGGGCAACCGGCAGAAGGTCGCCCTCGTGGCCGCCTTCGCCTCCGACGTGGAGCTGCTGATCCTGGACGAGCCGACCTCCGGGCTGGACCCGCTCATGGAGGCGGTCTTCCAGGAGATCGTCGCCGGCCTGAAGGACGCCGGGCGGACCGTGCTGCTGTCCAGCCACATCCTCGCCCAGGTCGAGAAGCTGGCCGACCGGGTCAGCATCATCAGGCAGGGCCGGATCGTCCAGGCCGGCACCCTGGCCGAGCTGCGGCACCTGACCCGCACCACCGTGGAGGCCGAGACCGCCGCCCCCGTCACCGGCCTGCCCGCCCTGCCCGGCGTGCACGACGCGACGGCCTCCGGCGCGCGGGTGCGCTTCAGCGTGGACGCCGAACACCTCGACGCCGCCGTCAAGCACCTGGGCGCGTTCGGCATCCGGGCGCTGACCAGCCACCCGCCGACGCTTGAGGAGCTCATGCTCCGCCATTACGGCAACGAGCGTCACTACGGCAACGAGGGCCACTACGGCGACGGGGCGGCGGCATGAGCGCGACCATGACCCGGGGCGGCGCGCTGACCGGCACCGGCATCCTGCTGGGGCTGGCCCTGCGCCGCGACCGGATCAAGCTGCCGGCCTGGACGCTGATCATCGCCCTGTTCGTGCCCTACTTCGCCACCGTGGCGGCCAGGACCAACCCGACCCCCGAGGCCCTGCGCCGCACGATGGACATGATGGACGTGCCCATGCTGCGGCTGTTCACCGGCCCCTCGTACGGCACCGGCGACCTCACGGTCCAGCGCTACCTGATCGCGGTCTACTTCGTGGAGTTCCTGCTGGGCGCCGCGCTGATGAACATCCTGCTCATCGCCCGCCACACCCGCGCCGAGGAGCAGACCGGCCGGGCCGAGCTGATCCGGGCCGCCGTCGTCGGACGGCACGCCCCGCTCACGGCCGCCCTGCTCCTCAGCGTCATCACCACCGCCGTGCTGGCCGGGCTCATGACCGTCACGGCGATCGGCGCGGGGCTGCCCGCCGGCAGCGCGCTGCTGTTCGCCGTGGCCACGGCGGCGACGGGGCTCGTCTTCGCCGGGGTGACCGCGGTGAGCGTGCAACTGACCGAGCACGCGCGGGCCGCGG
Source organism: Nonomuraea sp. NPDC023979 (assembly GCF_040639085.1). NCBI lineage: Bacteria > Bacillati > Actinomycetota > Actinomycetes > Streptosporangiales > Streptosporangiaceae > Nonomuraea > Nonomuraea sp. NPDC023979. The sequence continues at coordinate 100,251 of NZ_JBEZZG010000017.1, read as the reverse complement.
CCGGCATCGCGGGCGGGGTGCTGGGCGTCGTATGGGTGATCCGGGGAGCGGGAGCCGTCCAGGACACCGAGGGCGGCGGGCTGACCTGGCTCTCCCCGCTGGGGTGGTCGCAGCTCACCCGCGTGCTGGCGGACGAGCGCTGGTGGCCGCTGGGCCTGTCCGCCGCGCTGACCGCGGTCCTCGTGACGGCCGCGTACGCGCTGGCGGCCCGGCGGGACCTCGGCGCCGGAGTGGTCGCCACGCGCCCCGGCCCGGCGTCGGCGCCCGGCTGGCTGCGCTCGCCGGCGGCGCTGTCCCTGCGCCTGCAGCGCTCCTCCATCCTGTGGTGGAGCGGCTCGCTGGTCGCCGGCGGCCTGGTCTTCGGCGCGCTCGCCGGGTCGATGCGCGACGGCCTCGCCACGGACTTCCTCGACGCCGGGCCCGACGTCCTCAGCGGCTACCTCAGCCTCATGGTGGTCGGCATGTCGTTCATCGTGGGGATCTTCGCCATCCTGGCGGTGACCAGGCTGCGGACGGAGGAGGTGCGCGGGCGGATCGCCCCGCTGCTGACCACGCCGACCAGCCGGTGGGCCTGGCTCGGCTCGTCCCTGCTGGTGACCGCCGCCGCGGCGGTGACGCTGCTGGCCCTGTCGGGCCTGGCCCTGGGGGCCGGCGCCGCGCTGTCGCTGGGCGACGGCGGCTACGTGGGGGAGCTCACCGGCGCGGTCCTCGCCCGCGCCCCCGAGATCCTGCTGCTCCTGGCGATCACGCTGGCGCTGTACGGGTTCGCGCCCAGGGCCGTCGCCGTGGCCTGGGCGGTGCTCGCCTACGGTGGGTTCGTCCGGTTCTGGGCGACGGATCTGCCGGCGGCGCTGAAGGTCCTGTCCCTGTTCGACCACATCCCGCGGATGCCGATCGAGGGCTTCACCCCCGCCCCGCTGGTGACGCTCACCGTCCTGGCGGCCGGGGTGACCCTGCTCGGCCTGTACGGGTTCCGCCGCCGCGACCTGGATGGATAGCCGGCATCAGCGGCCGTCGTAGCCGGCGAACATCGGCGGCAGCTGATCCGGGGTGAGCGCGGTCGGGCCGAAGAGCCAGTCCACATGGCCGTAGTCGTAGGGGTCGCGGGCGCGGAGCACCTCGTTGCGCCACGTCCGCTTCTCCCCGTCGTGATGCCACAGCTCGCCCCAGGCGCGGGCGGTGGTCTGCACGCGGCGGCAGTGCCGGACGCGCACGGCGTTGTAGGCGGCCAGCGCGGCGTCCCAGCCGACCCCGGCCGCGGGGACCCTCTCCGCCCGGCCGCTCGCGTGTTCGGCCAGCACCCACGCGTCCTCGATCGCCATGACGGCGCCCTGGGCCAGGTACTGCAGCGGCGGGTGCGCCGCGTCACCGGTGAGGGCGATCCGGCCGCGGACCCAGTTCGGGATGGGGTCGCGGTCGAACATCCGCCACCAGCGGTCGCGCCACATCAGCGGCAGACCGGCGCGCACCTGCTCGCAGGTGCCGGTGAACGCCGCGTCGAGCTCGTCCGGCGTGCCCCAGTCGGCCTCTCCCGCCAGCGCCTTCGGCGACTCGAACACCGCGACCTGGTTGAACATCTCGCCGTTGCGCAGCGCGTACTGGACGAAATGGCACCGGGGGCCGACGTGGACGACCACGTCATCGGGCTGCGTCGGCAGGTGGGCGACCTGTTCGAAGGGCACGGCGCCGCGGTAGGCGACGTACGCCGAGTTGACGGGGGCGTCGTCGCTCATGATGCGGCGCGCCACCGAGTGCAGCCCGTCGGCGGCGAGCACGACCCGGCCGAACTCCCGCCCGCCGTCGTGAACGGCGAAGGCCCCTCCTCCGGCCTGCTCGTACCCCGTCACGGTGACGTCGTTGACGAGCTCCACCCCGGCCCGCCGGCAGGCGCGCAGCAGCGCGCCGTGCAGGTCGCTGCGATGGATCACCAGGTACGGGAAGCCGTAGCGTCGCTCGACGTCCCGCAGGTCGAGCACGGTGAGGACGTCACCGTCGAGCGCGTCCCTCATGACGATGCTCCGGGGCAGCACGCCGAGGGACGTGACCTCGTCGAGCAGCCCCCAGTGATGCAGGATGCGGGTGCAGTTGGGCGCGATCTGCAGCCCGGCGCCGACCTCGCCGAACTCGTGCGCCTGCTCCAGCAGCCGCACCCGCAGGCCCTTGCGGGTGAGCGCCAGGGCGTTGGCCAGCCCGCCGATGCCGCCGCCCACCACCACGACGTCGTGGCCCTGTACAGACATGACCGGTGATCGCCTTTCTCGACGCGTGCCGGACTAGAGCCAGCGGGGGAGCCTGGGCGCCGGGCCGCCGCCGGGGGCCGTGACGCCGTCCGACCGGCGGCCGGAGAGGTAGGCCGCCAGACCGGCCAGGGTGCCGGTGACCCGGGCGGGCTCGCCGGAGCCGGGCACGGTCCACGTGCCGTCGTGGCCGGTGGCCGTCAGGACCAGCGCGGGCCCGGCGGCGGACCGCCCGGCGGTGATGTCGTCGATCAGGGCGGCGAGGAAATCGGCCGGCAGATCGTCGAACTCCACGCCCGCGCCCAGGTCGACGGCGTGCACCATGACCTCGCGGGCGCGCATCCAGGGGATCTCCCCGGCGGTCACCGTGCGGCCCTGGGCGGTGCGCACGTGCCGCTCCCACTGCGACCGGTCCAGCTCGGCGAGCCGCGCGTCCAGGGTCAGCGCGGCTCGCGCCAGCCAGGCGCGCAGCTCGGCCGCCGGCAACGCGGCGCCGGCCTCGATGTCGGCGTCCCGCCGCTCGGGGGAGGGGTACATCGGCCGCTCCTCGCCGGTGCGGGCCCAGTGCGCCAGGTTGACCAGCGCGTCGGCGTTGGCCGCCAGGTGCGCGAGCAGGTGCCTGCCGCTCCAGCCGGGGAGCCGGGACGGCCCGTCGAGCCGATCGTCCGGCAGCGCGGCCAGCGCCCTGCCGAGGATCGCGCCGCCCTGCGCCATCCACCGCAGGGCGTCGGCGCGGCTCCGGTACGCGGCCGTCATGCGACCGGCCCCGCGATTCCGCCGGTGGTGTGCTTCACGTGCTGGGTCCTTCCACGTCGGAGCGGTCCAGGCGCAGCGCCTCGAAGATCGGGCCGTCGCTGAACCGGAAGAGGTCGAGCGCGCCCGAGTCGGAGTCGGACGCCGAGGCCTCGGACCGCGCCGAGAACGGCGTCCAGGACGGCACGACGAACAGGTCGCCCCTGGTGACCGGCCACGACACGTCGCCGACCGTGACCCGGCCGCTGCCGTCGAAGACCTGGTAGACCGAGGAGCCGGTCTCCCGGCGGGGCGCCGTCTCCGCGCCGCGCCGGATCCGGTGCATCTCGACCCGGATGGTCGGCAGCACGTCGCCGCCGGTGGTGGGGTTGACGTAGCGGACCGCCGCGTGACCGGGCTCGACCGTCGCCACATGACCCTCGGCCTCCAGCGCGAGCTGGTCGGCCAGCGCCCGGTCGGTGTCGGCCCACCGGTAGGCCAGCAGCGGCGTGGCGGGCCGGGAGCCGGGGAACGCCACCGGGCGCAGGCCCGGATGCCCCCACAGCCGCTCCGACCGGGACCGCCCGGGGGTGGTGCGCTCGGCCGCGCCGATCCGGTCACGGCCGGGCTCGAAGAACTGGGACTCGGTCACGTACTGGAACGGGATGTCCAGCCCGTCGATCCACGCCATCGGCCGGTCGGCGGCGTTGTGGTGGGCGTGCCAGTTCCAGCCGGCCTGCGGCAGGAAGTCGCCGCGGCGCATGGGCACCGGATCGCCGCCGACGACCGTCCACACGCCCTCGCCCTCGACGACGAAGCGGAACGCGTGCTGGGTGTGCCGGTGCTCCGGCGCGTCCTCGCCCGGCATCAGGTACTGGATCGCCGCCCACAGCGTCGGCGTCGCGAACGGCCGCCCGCCGAGCGCCGGGTTCGCCAGCGCGATCGCCCGCCGCTCCCCGCCCCGGCCGACCGGCACCAGGCGCCCCGAGCGCTCCGCCAGGGCCAGCAGGCTCTCCCACCGCCACAGGTGCGGGACCGCCTTCGACCGGGGGTGCGGCGGCATCAGGTCGCCGATCTCGGTCCACAGCGGGACCAGCAACTCCTTCTCGAAGCCGCGGTACAACTCCGCCAGCGCCGGCGTCGGCGACGGCTGGCCGGGGGAGTCCACCACGGACAGGCGAACCGGGGAGTCCGCTGTCTCGGTCATGTCAGCTCCTTGGTCGGTCGACGCGGACCCCAGCTTGTCCCGCGAGGCGCGAAAGAGAACAGCAGATTCTGCTGTGCAGAATCTTCCGGACCCAGCGGCGATCCGGCAGGCGGGTCAGCCGTGCGGGCGGCGCAGGAACTCGCGAGCCCCGCGCAGGCGCGTGCCCAGGAGCCCCTGCGTACGGGCGCCGTCCAACCGGACGTCCAGCGCTGCGCCCGGGCCGGTCTGTGCCCGGCGGCCATGGGGGAGGTCGCTCGGGTCGTGCCCGGCCCGGCGGGCGATCAGCCGGCCGAGCTCGTACCGGCTGACCGCGTCCGCGCCCGCCAGGTGGACGATGCCCGCGTGACCGCCCGCCGCCACCTCCAGGAGAGCGGCCGCGAGGTCCCCGACGTACACCGGACAGCGGACCACGTCGGTGAACAGCACCCCTGCGCGATGCCTCATGGCCAGCGCGTGGACGAACTCCTCGTGCTTGGAGTCGCCGTCACCGATGATCAGGGAGGTCCGGGCGACGACGGCCGCCGGGTCCAGCGCCCGGACCGCCGTCTCGGCCGCTGCCTTGGCGGCCCCGTACGGGGTGACCGGATCCGGGAGCGCGTCCTCGTCGTAGCGGACCCTCGTACCGGAGAAGACGGCGTCGCTGGAGACGTGCACCAGCCGGCACCCGTGCGCTTTCGCGGCGACCGCCACGTGTGCGGCCCCGTCAGCCGTGGTCGCCCAGTCGGCTCCTCCGGACGCGGCGTTGATCACGATCGACGGCCGTGTGGCGGCGATGACGGCGGCGATCTGATCCGGGACGCGGAGGTCGACCGGCGACCACCGGGCTTCCGGGCCGCTCTGAGGCCGGGTGGTGTAGGTCGCTGTGACACTGTGCCCGGCAGCGTGCGCTAGCCGGACCAGCCGGCTGCCCAGATGGCCGCTGCCGCCCACGATCAGGATGCTCATGCGGCGCCACACTACGAGCTCCGCCGATGCGCCGGCCCTTGACCGGGGATCCTCCTCGTGGTTCAGTACCTGTCAATCGATCGATAGGGAAGCTGTTCATGGGGATTGCGGAGATCCAGCAGGTGGCGGTGAGCCTGTTCGCGCAGAAGGGGTATGCGGCGACGGGCATCCGGGAGCTCGGGCGGGCCGCGGGCATCACGTCGGCGACCCTCTACCACTACGCCGGGTCCAAGGAGGAGATCCTCACCGGCATCATGCGGGCGTGCCTGGAGGAGCTGCTGCGGTCGGCGCGCGAGGCGGTGGGCGGCTCGGCGGATCCGGCCGTGCGGCTGGCTCGTCTGGTACGGGTGCATGTGGGGTTGTGCGCGCTCAACCCGCTGACGGCGAAGGTGACCGACCAGGAGATCCGGGCGCTGACCGCCGATGACCACAGGCTGCTCGTCGGGCTCCGCGACGACTACGAGTCGATCTTCGCCGGGGTGATCGAGGACGGCATGAGCACGGGCGTCTTCCGGCTCGCGGATCAGCGTGTCGCCCGCCTGGCCCTGCTGGAGATGTGCAACGGCGTGGCCAACTGGTACCGGCCCGACGGCCGGCTGGGCGTCGCCGAGCTGCAGGACCAGTTCGTGGAGCTGGCCTGCCGTCTCATGGGGGCGCCGGCGCGGAGGCCGGGGGAGCAGGGGGAGCTTCCGGCTCCCGTCCGGCTGGCGAGCGAGCCGGTCGCCGAGCGCGCGGAGGTGGCGGGGTGAGCGTCATCGACGCCCGGGTACGGCTCCCGCAGGAGCTCCGCCCGGCCACCGCGTACGCCGCCCCGCGCCAGCAGGTCGAGCAGTACGACAGGGTCCTGCAGCTGACGGACAAGATGAACGCCGGCCGCCTCGCCGATCTGTTGCAGGCCATGGACGACGAGGGCATCGGCCAGGCCGTCATGCACGCCGAGTCCGAGGGCGGCGAGTCGGCGGAGGCGCTCAACGAGGCGCTGTGCCGGGTCCTGGCCGACCATCCCGGCCGGTTCGCGGGCATCGGATGCGTCGACGTCGCCGAGTCGCGGCCGACGCGGATCGCCCGGCAGGCGGCCTCGATCGCCGGTCTCGGCCTGCTGGGGGTCACGGTGCAGCCGGCGTTCTTCGGGCTGGACATCGACGACCGCCGCCTGTATCCCCTGTATTCGCGGGCCGAGGAGCTGGGCCTGATCGTGGCGGTGCACACGGGCATCACCTACAGCCGGATGCACCCGCTGCGGCACGAGCGGCCGGAGCTGCTGGACCAGGTGGCCTGCGACTTCCCGGACCTGAAGCTGATCGCCTGCCACGCGGGCTGGCCGTGGGTGACCGAGTACTGCGCCGTGGCGCGCCGCCACCCGACGGTCTACCTGGAGTTCGGCGCGCTGGCGCCGCGATACGTCGCCAGGGCGGGGACCGGCTGGGATCCGCTGTTCGGCATGATGCGCAACGTCCTGCGTGACCAGGTGCTCTACGGCAGCGACTGGCCGATGATGGCTCCGGCCCGCGCTCTCGCCGAGTGGCGGGAGTCCGGGCTGCCGGACGCGGCGCTGCGGGCGCTCTTCCACGACAACGCCTCCCGCCTGTTCGGGTTCGGCGGGGCGGCCCGGTGACGGGCGGCGTCACGCTGTCCGCCATGCTCGGCCGGGCGGCGGCCGACACCCCTGACGGCGTCTTCCTCCGTACGCGTGAAGGAGATCTGACCTACCGCGAGACCGAGGAGCGGTCGGCCGGGCTCGCGGCGGCGTTCGCCCGGGCGGGAGTGGGCGCGGGCGCCCGCGTCGCGCTGCTGATGGGCAACAGTCTCGAACAGGTCGTCGTCTGGTTCGCGCTGGCGCGGCTGGGCGCGGTGCACGTGCCGCTCAACACCGCCCTGCTGGCCGAGCAGCTGACGCACGCGCTGCGGGTGGCCGGGGCGTCGGCGCTGGTCGCGGACGCCGAGTTCCTGCCGGTCGTCACGCCGGTGCTCGATCGGCTGCCCGAGCTGAGGCGGGTCGTCGTCAACGGCCCGCCGGGCGAGCCCCGGTACGAGGACCTGGCCGCGTACCGGGACTGCCCGGACCGGGCTCCGCGGGCCGAGGTGGACGAGCTGGGCGCGGCCACCCTGCTGTTCACCTCCGGCACGACCGGCGTGTCCAAGGCGTGCGTGCTGTCGCACCGATACCTCGCCAGGCAGGCGCAGCTCCATGCCGCGAACCTGGGCCTGCGCGGCGACGACGTCCTCTACTGCCCTTTCCCGCTGTTCCACATCGACGCGGCCACCCTGACCGTCGGGGCGGCCCTGGCCTGCCGTGGCACCGCCGCGCTCGGCCGCCGCTTCAGCGCCTCGCGGTTCTGGGACGACGTGCGCGACTTCGGCGCGTCCGTGTTCAACTTCATGGGCGCGACGCTGACGATCCTCTGGAAGCGGCCACCCGGCGAGAGGGACCGCGACCACCGGGTCAGGCTGGCGTGGGGCGTGCCCATGCCCGCGTGGCACCGGGAGTGGGAGGAGCGGTTCGGCATCCCGCTCCGGCAGGTGTACGGGCTCACCGACGGCGGGGTGCCCGTCTACGACCCCGTCGAGGGCCCGCGCAGGCCCGGCACGTGCGGCCGGGTGATCCCGGAGTTCGACGTCCGGATCGTGGACGACGCCGGGCGCCCGCTGCCCAGCGGGCGGATCGGCCAGATCATCGTACGGGGCCGCGAGCCGGGGCTGGTGATGAACGGCTACCACGCGATGCCCGAGGCCACCGCGCGGGTCCTGAGGGACGGCTGGCTGTACACCGGCGACCTCGGCACGCTCGACGACGACGGCTACCTGACCTTCGAGGGCAGGCTCAGCGACTCCATCCGCCGCCGGGGCGAGAACATCTCCGCCTACGAGGTGGAACAGCTCCTCACCCGGCACCCGGCGGTCGTGGAGGCGGCGGCCGTCGGCGTGCCCAGCGAGCTGACGGAGGAGGACGTCAAGGCCGTCGTGGTCGTCCGGCCCGGCGCGAGCCTGACCGCCGAGGAGCTGCACCGGTTCTGCGTGGACACCGCGCCGGGCTTCATGGTGCCCCGCTACATCGAGCTCGTGCCGGCCCTGCCGAGGACCCCGACGCAGAAAGTCGAGAAGTTCCGCCTGCGCCAGGCCGGGATCACCCCGGCGACCTGGGACAGCCAGGCGCGGCCGGACCATGACCAGCGCCAGGCAGGAGACTGAACGATGTCCCGGATCCTGCGTCACGTTCCTCTGACGATGCGCGACGGCGTACGCCTCGACGCGAACGTCCACCTGCCCGGCGGCCATTCCGCCGCCGGGTCGCCGGTGATCGTGGCCGCGAACCCGTACGCCAAGGACGTGTGGTTCGGCCCGCGGACGGCCCCGCACCTGGAGAGGTTCACCCGGGCCGGGTACGCGGTCGCGGTGGTCGACTTCCGCGGGACCGGCGCCTCGGAAGGGGTCAAGCAGGACGCGTTCGAGCGGGTCGAGCAGGACGACATCCACGACGTCGTCGAGGAGCTGGCCGCACAGGAGTGGTGCGACGGGAGGGCCGCGGTCTGGGGCCTGTCCTACGGCGGCATCACGGCGCTGCGCGCGGCGGCCGGCGGGCCTCCGTCGCTGCGCGCGGTGGTGGCGATCGAGGGATCGACGGACCCCTACACCGACGAGGTGGCGCGCAGGGGCGCCGTCGGGCTGGCCATGATCATCGGCGAGTGGTCGGCGATGATGCTGGCGCTGACCGCCCTGCCGCCCGAATCGCCCTGGCTGCCCCGGTCGGCGTTCTCCGCGCGGCTCCGGGCGGCCAGGCCCTGGCACGAGGCGTGGGCGGAGCACCCGCACCGGGACCACTACTGGCGGGGCCGGGAGGTCGACCCCGCCGCCATCGAGGTGCCGACCCTCCTCTTCACCGGCTGGCGCGACACCAACGTCGCCGGCGCGTGGCGCGACTTCGCGGCGATCCGGGCGCCCCGCCGCATCGTCTGCGGGCCGTGGCTGCACGGCATGCCGGAAGGGCAGGAGCGGGCGCCGGTCGACTCCGTGGCGCTGGCCATCGCCTGGTTCGACGAGCACGTACGGGACATCCGGCCCGAAGGCCCGCCGGCGCCGGCCGTGTCGGCGTACGTCATGGGCGCCGAGCGGTGGGAGTTCGCCGAGGGGTATCCGGCCGTGCCGCCCGTCGATCACGTCCTCCACCTCGCGGCCGGCGCACTGCGCACCGGCCCGCCCGCGACGCCGGGGAGGGTCTCCGTCCGTTTCGACGCGACGGTCGGAGTCGCCGCCGGGCTGGGAATGTCGGCGGGCCCCGGCGACCAGGCGCGGGACGCGGCCCGCTCCGCGGTCTTCACCTCCGAGGCGCTCGGCGCGAGCCTGGACCTCGCGGGGGAGCCGCGCGTCAGCCTCTCGCTGCTCGTCCCGCACCTCGACCTGGACGTGGCCGCCAACCTCAACGACCTCGCGCCGGACGGCCGCGCCACGCTGATCACCCGCGCGTTCCAGCGCCTGTCCAACCCGCCGCCCTACACCGGGACGCCCCGGCCGTCGGACGCCGGGCATCGGGTCGAGCTCGCCTTCGACCCCACCCGCTACCGGTTCAGGCCCGGGCACCGCCTCCAGCTGACGCTCAGCGCGGCGGCCTTCCCCGAGCACTGGCCGCACCTGTCCGGCAGCGGCTACGACGTGCTCGTCGGCCCGCCGCACGGCAGCGCGCTCCACCTGCCCGCGATCCCCACGGCCGACGAGACGCCCCCGTTCGAGCTGCCCGCGCCCATCGCCGTGGAAGGCGGCGATCGGATGCTCGACCGGGTCGTGCCCGTGACCGTCGAGGAGAGCCCGGACGGCACGGAGGTCGTCGTGCGCGGCGGTCACCGGTCGGCAGGCCGCACCCTCGGGGGCGATCCCGTGGAGCTCCTGCACGCGTACGAGATCTCGGCACGCGCCCACGACCCCTCGGCGACGCGGCTCAGCACGCGGACCGACATCAGCGTGGGCATGGCCGGGAGCCTGCGGAGCGCCCACGCCACCTGCGAGATCAGCCCGTACGGGTCGGCCGCCACGTTGCGCGTCACCGGCGACGGCATCGACCACTCCGCCACCTGGGACACGCCGTCGCGAACGTGAGCGGAGGTCAGCGCCCCTCCCTGTCACCGGCGAGGTGGACGATGTGGAGGCCGCGCAGCCGGTCGGCGTCGGTGTCGATGGCGATGTGCGTGATCTTCCCGTCGTGGACGGTGAACGTGATGACGGCCTTCGGGCGGCCACGATGCGACCAGACGGCCGCCGGGACGCCGTCGACCAGGGCGAGCCGGGCCGCCTGCGCCCGCCCGGCGAAGAACGCCGCGACCGCTTCGGCGCCGCGGATCTCGACGGCCACGGCCTCCGGATCGAGCAGCTCGACCAGCGCGGCGAAGTCCCCGCCCCGGGCCGCGGCCAGGAACGCCTCGACGACCTCCCGTTTCGCCGACCGGGCCGCGCCGGAGGCGTCCGCCGTTCCCCGCACCTGGCGCCGGGCCCGGCTGGCGAGCTGCCGGGCGGCGGCGGGGGAGCGGTCGATGACGGCGCCGATCTCGGCGAACGAGACGGCGAAGACGTCGTGCAGCACGAACGCGAGCCGCTCGGCGGGAGTCAGCGTGTCCAGCACCACCATCAGCGCGACACCGACCGAGTCGGCCAGCAGCGTCTCGTCCTCGGGGGTGGCCCGGGCCGGGTGGCCGCTCGGCGGCGGCGCGGCCGGCTCGGGCGGCAGCGCCCCGGCCGGCTCCTCACGCCGGGCGCGGCGCGCTTCGAGCATGTTCAGGCAGACGCGGGCGACGATCGTGGTCAGCCACCCGCCCGGGTTCTCCACCTGGCCGGTGTCGGCGCGGCCGACCCGCAGCCACGCCTCCTGCACCGCGTCCTCGGCCTCGGCGGGGGAGCCGAGCATCCGGTAGGCGACCGCGTGCAAGCGGCTCTGGTGCTCGGCGAACCGTTCGCTCAGCCAGTCCTGCTCGACCATTCGTCACATTCCTCCGTCCGGTCCTGTCATACCGATTGACCGGCGGACAGCCGCCGATGTGACAGCCGAGCTCCCCTGGAAGAGGCGACCATGCCGAAACACCTGAAGACCGCCCTGTACTGGTTCATCGCCCTGCAGTTCGCGCTGGGCGCCGTGACCAAGTACTGGCCCGGAGACACGATCTTCGGTCCGGCGTACTCCGTGAAGTTCGCCGACTGGGGCTACCCGTCCTGGATGCGGTTCGTGGTCGGGGCCCTGGAGGGCGTCGCCGCCGTCCTGCTGGTGATCCCCGGCCGGCGCACGCGCTTCCTGGGGGCCACGGTGCTGATGTTCGTGCTCACCGGGGCGGTGACCACCCACCTCGTCAACCACGACCCGGCGGTGGAGAGCTGGGCCGCCCCCACCCACCTCGTCATCATGGGCGTCATCGCGCTGGTCAACTGGCCCGCCCACTGGCGGGCGCCGGCTCCTCAGGTGGCGGGTCCGGCTCGTCGAGAAGCCGGAGATCGGACGGGGTGATCGTGGCGGAGGCCAGCAGCGCGATGATCAGGTTGTGGTTGAGCGTGTTGCCCAGCGGCGGCGGGATCTCCTCCTCCAGGAGTCCGGGCACGCGGGCGCTGAGCCGCTTGCGCGTCTGGGTGACGATGTGGGCCGCGCGCTTGGCGGTCCACCGCTCGCCGGGACGGACGCGGGCGAGCTCGTCGGCGACCTGAGCCCAGGTCAGCGGCTGCGGCCACGGCTCCGGCCGGAGATAGCGCTGACCCAGGCAGACCAGGACCAGGCGTTCGGTGGCGCTCAGGGGGTGTCCGGCGGGTTCGCGGGTGTCGGCCTCCTGGCGGGCCGGCGCGGCCGGAGCCGGCGGCCCCGCGACGACCCGCACCTCCAGCAGGTGCTCGCGTTCGGGGCCGACGACGAACAGCGGTGTGTACGCCACGGGCAACGCCACCCGGTGCCGGGTGAGCACCAGCCGCCCACCCGGCAGGCGGATGGGCAGGTTGCCGAGGTTGTGCAGCACCCACCGCCCGTCCTGGCGGCTGATGGACCCCTGCCGCCGGCTGACGTACGGGTCGTCGGGGCCGACGCAGACGTGGACGTCCGGCTCGCAGCGCCCGAACACCACCTCGAACCCGGCGTCGGGCGCGACCCGGATCCCGCCCTTGGCCCCCCGGACGTACAGCGTGCCGGGAACGGCCGGGGGGAGATCCGCGGAGTCCCGCGGCAAGAGGTCCACCTTGCTCGCGGTCCCGCGCCTCGTCCCCGCCATGCCGCCGATCCTCCCCGCCCGCCCCGGGGGGAGTCAACCAGGTCCTGACACCCGAACTACTGGTCAGTAAGCTTGTGGAAGATCTGCTGTCTGGCATCACAATGACGCATGGCCGACTTCACCCCGCTGCTGCCCGGTGACCCTGAGCAGATAGGCGGCCTGGATCTCCTCGGCCGGCTGGGCCAGGGCGGACAGGGCGTCGTCTACCTCGCCAGGACCCCGATGGACGTGCGCGTGGCCGTCAAATGGCTGTATCCGGCCGAGGACGAGGAGAGCACCGAGCGCTTCCTGCGGGAGGCGGAGGTCGCCCGGCGGGTGGCGCCGTTCTGCACCGCGGCCGTCCTGAGCACGGGCGTCGAGCAGGGCCGGCCGTACATCGTCAGCGAGTACGTCGAGGGCCGCTCGCTGGACCGGGTCGTCAGGGAGGACGGCCCGCTCACGGGTGGCGACCTGGAGCGGCTGGCCATCGGCACCGTCACCGCGCTCGCCGCCATCCACGAGGCCGGCGTGGTGCACCGGGACTTCAAGCCCGGCAACGTCATCATGGGCGTCGGCGGCCCCCGCGTGATCGACTTCGGCATCGCGCGCACGCTCGGCCCGGCCACCATGACCAGCAGCACGCAGATCGGGACGCCCGCGTACATGTCCCCCGAGCAGATCCTGGGCCGCGGCGTGGGGCCAGGGGCCGACATGTTCTCCTGGGGCTGCACGATGGTCTTCGCCTCCTGCGGCCGGCCGCCGTTCGGCACCGACGGGACGCCCGCCGTGATGCACCGGGTGCTCAACACGCAGCCCGAGCCGGGGCTGCTCGACGGACGGCTGGGCGACCTGGTCCGCCAGTGCCTGGACAAGGAGCCGCAGAACCGGCCGACGGCCATCGACGTCATCACCCGCCTGGTGCGGAACCCGGAGCCGGGCGCCGACCCGCTCACGGAGGGGGCCAGGCAGGCGGCGCCGGACGCCGGGCCCACCAGGCCGTCGCGCACGCCGATGCTCGCCGCCGCCGGGGCGGTGCTCACCGTCGCGGCCGTGGCGGCCGCGCTGATCGTGCCCGGCTGGCTCCGACCGGCCACACCGACCTCGCAGACCAAGCAGAGCACGCTGTCCACGCAGGCCGACGCCCAGAGCGCCGGGCCGGCTGCCGCGCCGTCGCGGGCCGCCCCCGCCAAGGTCCCGCTCCCCGGCGGCGCGATCACGCTGTACGAGAGCCCGTCCGACCCGATCACGCTGACCGCGTACGAGGTCGACGACGCCGACTACGCCAGGCAGTCGTTACGGGGCACGTTCGAGGCGTACCCGGACAACGTGGACTCGCTGGTCTCTCCCGACGGCCGCTATCTCGCCGGCCGGCCGGAGGACTACACCTCCGACGGCTACGACTCGATCCTCATCACCGACCGGCAGGCGGGTTCGAGCTTCCGGGTCAGGACCGTACGCGAACCGCTCGACACCAGCGTCCGCGCCTGGTCGAAGGACAGCTCGAAGATCCTCCTCAACCTCAACAGGAAGACCGAGGACAAACAGGGCAAGGACGTCTGGACCACCCTGGGCTTCGCCATCCTGGACGTGCCCCGGGCGCGGGTCCAGGTGGTCGAGGTGGCCGACGACTCGATCCGGGACGGCGACTTCGGCTGGGACGCCGAGGAGGACGGCGTGATCGCCGTCTCCGGGAAGGACGAGGCGCTGCGCTTCTTCGACGCCTCCGGCAACCGCACGCGCGACCTCCCCGGCGTCGGACCGCTGGCGTCCGGCACCGTCGACGTCTTCTCGCCCTCGGGCCGGATGTTCGTGACCGACTGCCCCGGCTCGGACGACGGCGACCACTGCCTGTGGGACTCGCGCACCGGCAAACGGCTGCGCACGTTCTCCTCCGACTGCGACAAGGTGCTCGGCTGGTACGACGAGGCGCACCTGTACTGCTGGGAGTACGACAACGGCGCCGAGGACGAGGTACGCGTGGTGGCCTTCGACGGCAAGCTGGTGCACCGGCTGCTGGAGTCGGCGGACAAGCTGGAGGTCGCCCCGTACTTCACGATCGACCCGCGCTGATCAGGATTTCGGGACCCCTCCCGGCGTGGTGGCGGTACAACCGTGGCATGCCTGCCGAAGGGAAGCCCATGTCCAGGATGATCGTCACCGCCCTGGCCCTCGCGTGCGCCGTGGTCATGGCGCCCGCGGTGGCCGCCGCCCCCGCCGCCGCCACGGCCAAGCCCTCCTACCGCGGCTGCTACGACGGGAAGTGCAAGTTCACCTTCTCCGACCCCGTCAGCTTCCGCATCTCCAAGAAGCGTTACGGCTTCTCCAGGGTGTACGTGTCGAAGGAGTACGTCGGCGGCATCTTCAACACGGACATGGTCGTGGTGCGGGCGCCCGGCCTGACTGCCTCCCTGGGCGAGGGCGCCGAGGGAGATATCCGCAGCAACGGCAAGAACACCCTGTCCTTCCGCGTCCTGGCCATCACCAGCCAGGGAGCCACGATCCGCTTCACCGGGTGACCTTCCGGGCCCGGACGAGGAGCCGGCCGGCCAGCGCGACGGTCACGACGACGCCGGCGACGAGGAGGTCGGGGACCTGGCCGGCTCCTCGCAGGACGGCGCCTTCGATCGCCGCCTGGTCGGTCGCGCCGAGGATGCCGGTCAGCTCGGTCGTGCCTGCGGTGGCCAGCAGCAGGACGCCGACGGCGACGGTGAGCGCGCCCCCGACGATCCCCGTCCAGGTGTTGCGCCACCGCCCGATCGTGACCTCGCGCGGCCGGACGAGGCGCCTGACGAACGGAGCCCGCCCCCACAGCAGCGCGAGGACCAGCAGCGGCAGAGCCATGCCGGCGGCGAAGACCACCAGGACGAGCCCGCCGGCGAGCGCGTTGCCGGAGACCGCGGCGACGGTCAGCACGGCGCCCAGCAGCGGGCCCGCGCAGACCCCGGCCAGCCCGTAGACGGTGCCGAGCACGTACACCGCCGTGGTGGAGGTCCCCTCGGCGGCGGCGCCGCGGGACAGGAACGGGACCGGGACGTTCAGCAGCATCACCGCCCCAAGCGCGATCACCACGATCGAGGCGACGGTGACGAAGGTGAAGCGGTGCTCGTTCACGAACGCCCCGAGCGTCCCGGCGAGCACGCCGAGCGGGACGAGGGTGGTGATCAGCCCGAGGTAGAACACCCCGGTACGGGAGAGCAGGGCGCGCGGGCCGGCGAACGCGTAGGAGAAGAACGCCGGCAGCAGCATCGCCGAGCACGGGCTGAGCAGCGTCAGCACGCCGCCGAGGAACGCTCCGAGCAGGCCGATGTCCATGCCGGGCTACTTCGCCTGGTCCAGGGCCTGGTCGAGGAACCCCTGGAAGACCTCCGCCGGCTGCGCCCCGGACAGCGAGGTGTTGCCGGCGACGAAAAACGGCACGGCGGTGACGCCGAGCTGGTGCGCGGACTGCGTGCTCGCCCGCGCGGCCGCCCGGAGCGCGGGATCGTCGAGATCGGCGGTGAACCGCTTGATGTCGGGAACGCCCGCCTTCTTCGCCAGGCCGACGAGCGTGTCACGGGGAAGGTCGGCGTGCCCCTTGTCGGGGGCGGCGGCGTAGACGGCCGTCACGAACTCCACGAACCTGTCCTGCCTGCCCGCCGCCCGGGCCGCGACGGCGGCGTCCTCGGACTGCTCGCCGAAGAACGTCACGTCATGGAACTCGATCCGCACCTTGCCGGTGTCGACGTACTTCCCGATCAGCGCCGGCAGCGTCTCGCGGCTGAACACCGCGCAGTACGGGCAGCGCAGGTCGAGCCACTCGGTCAGGACCACGGGGGCGTTCACGTCGCCGATCGCCATCGGGTCGCCGGCGTCCCGGCGGACGAACTCCAGCTCCTGGCCCTGGTGCGCCCCCTGGTCCGCCCGCTGGTCCGCCCCTTGGTCCGCAGGGGACGACGGGGACGCCGCCGGTGGCGCCGCGGCGGGGGAGCGCTGGGGGAGGAGCTGGGCGGTGACCACGATCGCGAGGAACACGACCACCGCGCTCAGCACGACGGTCCAGGTCGTGGAGCGGCGGCGCCTGGCCGCCATCGCGTCCGCTGAGCTCGATGCCGGGGAGTTCACAGATCGGTCTTCCTTCTCCTCAAGTCGACTATCTCGCATAGTCGACTATGCACCATAGTCGACACAGGGCATGATGGACGCATGGAGTGGTCCCCGCGGATGACGGATCCGGCAGCCTCGGCCGGGGAGGCGGTCCGATGAAGCCCGCCGCCCCCGGAGAGCCGCCCCGGCTGGGCGCGCTGGAGGCGCAGGTGATGGACGTGCTGTGGGATCACGGGCCGGCCACGATCCGGGGCATCATCGGCCGCCTCCCCGGCGAGCCCGCCTACACCACGATCGCCACCGTTCTGGCCAACCTGGACCGCAAGGACCTCGTCACCTCCCGCAAGCAGAAACACTCGACCCTGTACGCGGCCCGCGTCGCCCGCGAGGAGCACGTGGCGTCGGTGATGAACCACGCCCTCGGCACCAGCAAGGACCGCGCGGCCTCGATCCTGCACTTCGTGGAGAGCATCCCCGACAGCGACCTCGACCTGCTGCGCGAATATCTGCGGCGGCGCGACGACGGACACCGGTCATGACGGCCCGGATCCTGGCCGCGCTGCTGATCCTGGGACTGGTCCTCACCGCGGTGGCCGGCCCGTGGGCCCTGCGCCGCGCGTCGCCGGTGCTGATGCGCCTGCCGCGACCGGCGATCGGGCTGCTCACCGGCGGCATCGTGGCCTGGGTGCTGGCGCTGCTCGCGCTCGGCCCGATGCTGGCCTGGGTCGTCTCCGGCCCCGACGTCCTGCCCAGCGGGGCGGCCCAGGTCTGCCGGCGCTGCCTGGCCGCCGCCAACCCGTTCACGGACATCCCGGTCGACACCGTCGTCCCGGTCGTGGCGCTGCTCGCGCTCCCCACGGCGGGCGCGCTGCTGCACGCCGTCTCGATCATCGTCGAGGCGCGGCGACGGCACCGCGGCACCCTGCGCACCGCGCGACGGCTCCGGGCCCGCAGCGAGCCCCGCCGGCTGCACGGCCACGCGGTGCTCGTCGCCGACGACCCGCACCCGTTCGCGCTCACCCTGCCACGGCGGCACGGCGGCATCGTGATCTCCACGGGCGCACTGGACGTCCTGGACCCCGGCGAACTGGCGGCGGTCCTCGCGCACGAGCACGCCCACCTGCGCCAGCGCCACCACCTCATCACCGCGGTCGTCGCCACGCTGACCCGCAGGCTGCGGTGGGTGCCGCTGATCGCCGCCGCCGAGGCCGCGCTCGGCCACTACCTGGAGATCGCCGCCGACGACACCGCACGCCGCCAGGTCGGGACGCCCGCCCTGGCCGGCGCGCTGCTCACCCTCGGCCAGAACGGCCGGCCGCACGGCGCGGCGCTGGCCGGGGCCCTGCACGCGCTCGGCCCCAACCGCATCCACCACCTGGTCCGGCCCCACACCGGCATGACCGGCGCGATCGCCGCCGTGGCCACCGCCTGCTGCCTGACCGCGCTCACCCTGCTGGCCGCCGCCGTCCACGTGCCGTACGTGCTGGCCGTGCTCACCGGGTGCGCCTGAGCCGATGCCCCGGGGATCCGGCTATTGACCTCGCCGGGCGAACTCGTCGGGCGTCGTGCCGCCGGGGAAGCGGGTGACGAAGTCGAGCACCCCCACCCAGGCCGGCCGGACGGCGATGCGGACCATGGTGGTGCCGGGCCGGTCGACCGCGGCGACGTTCGCGGCTCCCTGCTCCTCGCCGGCGTAGCGGCGCTGGGCGGCGGCGTACTCCTCGACGATGCCCTCGACCTCGGTGACCTCGGCGTTCCCCCGGATGAGGAGCGCCGAGGGCGGGGTGGTGGCGGTGTCGATGGTGATGGCGATGCCGGGACGGGCCCGTAAGGCCCGGACTTTGAGACCGCCGAAGGTGGAGAGCACGATCTCGGCGCCGGTCCAGTGGAACAGCATGGGGAACACCCGCGGCGTGCCGTCCTTGGCCACGTAGGCGACGCGGGCGAGCTCGGTGGAGTGGAGCAGCCGCTGGGCGACGCCGGTCTCCAGCAGGCGGAGGTCGCCCTGCGGCAACGCCGCCTCGGCGAGGCGGGTCATCGGGTGACGACGCGGTCGAGGTTGTCCAGGCACAGGTCCCAGCCCTCGCGAAGCTCGGCCGCCGCCTGCCGGTCGGGCAGGCCCGAGTGGGTCAGCACGACCGAGGTGAGGCCGTCCCGCTCGGTGATCTCCAGGTCGCAGCGCGATCCGGTGCCCGCCTCGCCCTCCTCGCCGTGCCAGATCCAGGCCAGGCGGGCGGGGCGTTCGACGACGGTGTAGACGCCGGTGGCGGTGTACTCGACGCCGTCGGCGTCGCGCATGACGACGCGCAGCCGCCCGCCGACGCGCAGGTCCACCTCGGCCTCGGAGGTGTCCCAGTCGGGGCCGGCGTGCCACCACTTCCTGATCACTTCGGGGTTCGTCCAGGCGTCGAACAGGGCGTCCGCCGGCGCCCGGTAGGTGCGTTCGATGCGGACGGCGGTCGACTGCGAGGTCGTTTCGATCATGGGTGTCTGCTCCTTGTCAGCCAGGTGTTCCTCGACGGCCTCGAACATGCGCTCCCAGAGGGCGCGCTGGCGGTCGACCCAGGTGACGGCGTCGACGAGCGCGGCCGGGTTCAAGGCCAGCCGGTGCGTACGGCCGACGACCTTGCGGACGACGACCCCGGCCTCTTCGAGGATCTTCAGGTGCTTGGTGATCGCCGGTTTGGAGACGCCCAGGTCCGAGGTCACCTCGCCGACGGTCGCGGGGCCGTCGCCCAGCCGTTCGATCATCCTGCGCCGGATCGGATGGGCCACAGCCCTGAACGGATCGTTCACCATGTGGCTAACAGTACACCCTTTAGTTAACGATGTCAGTGGGTCTCCGCGATCAGGTGGACGATGCCGGCCGGGTTCTTGATCCAGTGGGTCCGGGAGTCGAGGTTCTCCAGGGGCTCGACCTCGTCGCACGGGTGGACGCCGATGCCGGCCAGCTCGCTCACGGCCGCGTCCAGGTCGTCGGTGTGGAGCTGCAGCCACAGGTCGGGCCGGCTGTAGTTGTCGACGCAGTCGAGCCACAGCGTGTTGGGGCCGAACCGCACGGAATGGGTCCGCGAGACGGTCGGGGCGTAGGAGACGTCGTCCTCCTTGACGTCGAAGCCCAGGGTGTCGCGGTAGAAGGCCACGGTGGCCTCGTACTGCGCCTTGGGGATCTTCATGGCGATGTTCAGGCCGGCGGTGAAGGTCGGAGCGGTCATGGTCGTGTGTCTCCTCGGTTCGTCTCGGTGGCGTGCGGTGCGTCCTCGGTGGCGTCCAGGGCGTCTTCCAGGGCGGCCAGGCGGTCGTCCCATCTGTGGGCGAGCCTGGCCAGCCAGGTCTGGGCGGTGCGGATGGCGGCTGGTTCCAGCCGGTAGGGATGGCGGCGGCCGGTCGGGCCGGCGGAGCTGATCAGTCCCGCTTCGGCGAGCTGGCCGAGGTGCTTGGCGACCGCCTGGCGGCTGATCGGCAGTCGCCGTGCCAGGTCGGTGACGGTCGCGGGTCCGGCGCGGGCGAGCTCGTCCAGCAGTGCCCGCCGCGTCGGGTCGGTGAGCGCCGTGAACACCGCGAGGGCCTGGCTCTCCACGTCACCCGGTGGCATCGAGGTAGATCTCCAGCTCGGCGAGTTCGGCGTCCCACCCCTGGCTGTTGGCCGCGCGGGCGGAGCGGCCCACGTCGGCGGCGGCCTGGGCGAACCCGCTCTCCACCAGGCGCAGCCGCGTGCCCTCCGGCACCGGCTCCAGGGTGAACTCCACCAGCGTCCGGGCCGCGTCGTCCTCGGGCAGGCCCTCGATCGCCCACCGGAACGCGAAACGGCGCGGCGGGTCGACCACCGCGACGGTGGCGACGGATTCCTGGCCGAGGTCGTCCCAGCGGAAGAACGCGCGCCCGCCGGGTCGCAGGTCGATCTCCGCCACCGAGCCGAACCACCGCGAGAGCCCTTCCGCGGTGGTCAGCGCGGCCCAGACCCGCTCGACGGGGTGCCGGAGCACCACCACCCGTTCGATCGCGTCCGCGTCCATGCCCACCTCCTTCGCAACCTGTAGGTTGCCATCAATGGGCAACCTACAGGTTGCGACGGGTGTCCCGCAAACTCCGTCAGCCGGCCAGCGCGGACAGGACGCGGCTCAGGTCCCAGTAGGCGCGCAGCGAGACGATCCGCCCGTCGTCGTCGACCCGGTAGACGAAGACGCCGTCGTAGCCGACGCGGGCGCCGGTGGCGAAGCGGGCGGAGACCGAGGCCACGACCGCCGCCTCGGCCCCGGCGGGGTGCACCGCGGCGACCTCGAACCGCACCTGGCTGGGGGCGACGGTGAGCTCCCAGAAGCGTTCGAGGGCGGCCCGGCCGCGCAGGCCGGCGCCGTGGGGGTCCAGCGGCGAGCCGCCGACCGGGTCGTGGAGCACGGCGTCCGGCGCGTAGCAGGCGAGCCAGGCGTCCCGGTCGCCGGCGCCGATCGCGCTCATCGCGGTGAGCGCGGCGACGGCCGCCGGGTGGGTGGTGTCCATCGGGTGCCTCCTCAGGCCTGTGCTTGACGCGTGTCAAGCTAGGTCTACGCTTGACACATGTCAAGCACGCGCTCGCGCATCCTGGAGACCGCCCAGCGGCTCGTCACCGAACAGGGCCCCCAGGTCTCGATGGCCGAGGTGGCCCGCGCGGCGGGGATCTCCCGGCAGGCGCTCTACCTCCACTTCGGCTCCCGGGCCAGCCTGCTCGTGGCCGTCGTGCGGAACATGGACGCGCGCAGCGGCATCCGCTCACGCTGCGAGGAGGCCCTGACCGGGCCGGAACCCGTCGAGGCGTTCCGCGCCTTCCTGCGCGTCTGGCTGCGCTACGCGGCGACGATCCACCCGGTGGCCTCGGTGCTGCTGGCCTCCCGCCGCGACGACCCCGACGCCGCCGCGGCCTGGAACGACCGGATGGGCGAGCTCCACGAGGGCTTCCTCACCGCCGCCCGCCGGCTGCGAGCCGCCGGGCGGCTGCGGCCCGGCCTGACCCCGGACCTCGCCGCAGACCTGGCCTGGGCGATGACCTCGATCCCCGTCTGGGAGCAACTGACGACCGACCGGGGCAGGAGCGCCGCCGACGTCGAGGAGCACCTGGTCGGCGCCGTGACCGCCGCCCTCACCGGCGGCCCGCCGGCATGATCCGAAGCCCGTGAAACTCACCTGGAAGGGTTCCCGGCGACCGGGCAATCACCAGTGTCCTGACATTCCAGGTGAGAGAGACCATGCATGACCACGTTCCTCGACGGAGAGGTCGCCGATCCCGAGCGATTCGCCGTCCTCTTCGATGCCCATGACGAGGAGATCCGCCGCTACATCGGCCGTCGGCTCGATCCCGACGTCGCCGAGGACCTGGCGGCCGAGACCTTCCTGATCGCCTTCCGCCGGCGTGACAGCTTCGACGCCGCCAAAGGCGGCATCAGACCCTGGCTGTACGGGGTCGCCACCAAGCTCATCGGCCGGCACCGGCGTGCCGAGCTGCGGCGATACCGGGCGCTGGCCAGATCGGGGCCGCCCGTGGACGACGACGGCCATGACCAGCGGGTGGTGGACCAGGTCGCCGCGCGGGTGACCGTACAGAACCTGTCCGCCGCGCTCGCGGGGTTGTCGCGCGGCGAGCGCGACGTGGTGCTGCTCGTCGCCTACGGCGAGCTGACCTACGACGAGGTGGCGGCGGCGCTCGGCGTCGCCTACGGCACCGTCGCCTCCCGGCTCAGCCGGGCCAGGACCAAGCTTCGTGACGCGTTGGGAGTTGAGGTGTGATGAAGGAGTTCCAGCTCATCGACGAGGTGATGCCGCACCTGCCGCCCGCCGACCACGCGACGGCGATGGCCGCGCGCGCCCGGGTGCTGGGCGGTGTCCGGCGGCGGCGGCCGGTCTGGCCCAGGGTGGCGCTCGCGGCGGTCGCGGTCAGCGCGGTGATCGCCGGCGGCTTCGTGGCCGTGCCCCTCCTGGGCGGGACGGGCGTGCGGACGGCAACCGTGCCTGCCGCGGACGCGGCGGACGCGGTGCTCGACGCGGCGGCCGGCCGGCTGGCCGCCCAGCCCCCGGGGACCGGGGCGTGGTGGCGGCGGGAGATGGTGCGGGTGTCGCGGGTGCGGACCGCGACCTACACCGTGGAGCAGCGGGCCAGGGACGTGCTGTGGGCGAGCCGGGACCGGAAGGTCGGATACCGGCACCAGCGCGGCCCCGTCTCCGCCGAACCGCTCACGCCCGCCGACCGGCAGGC
The DNA here is from genome assembly GCF_040639085.1 of Nonomuraea sp. NPDC023979. Lineage (NCBI taxonomy): Bacteria > Bacillati > Actinomycetota > Actinomycetes > Streptosporangiales > Streptosporangiaceae > Nonomuraea > Nonomuraea sp. NPDC023979. The sequence continues at coordinate 77,616 of NZ_JBEZZG010000017.1, read as the reverse complement.
GTGGCAGGCCGCGGGCTCGCCCGACCTGTGCGACGACTGCCTGCCGGGAAAGATCTACTTCACCCCGCTGAAGCTGACGACGACGCCCGCGACGCGGCTGCCCGCCGAACCCGGGGCGCTCAAGGCCGAGATCCTGCGGGCCACCGACGGGCGGGCTCCGGAGGCGTGGCTGTGGGGGGCGAGCGCATGGCTCCTTCTCGACGCCGAGACCACCCCTGCCACCAGGGCCGCGCTCTACCGGGTGCTCGCCGGCCTGCCGGGTGTGCGGGTGGAGGACGGCGTCACCGACCTCGACGGCCGCACCGGGGTCGCGCTGACGTACGGCGAGGCGTCGGCCCGTCAGCAGATCGTCATCGACCGGGACAGCGGGCAGCTCCTCGCCATCCAGGAGAGTGACGGGTCCTCGGCGTATCTGGTCAAGCGGCTGGGCTGGACCGACGACCCGGCCCCGAAGGAGTCGACCTTCTCGTGACGCCGGCCCGCCCGGCGAGGATCACGTACGGTGCCGCGCGTCGGCCAGCAGGTCGCGCGCGGTCACGATCAGCCCGTGCATGGCGTGCTCGAACGCCTCGTCCACCGTCATGAGCGGCGCGGCTGCGACCGCCTCCCGAAGGTGCGGGACGGCCAGGCCGGGGTGGGCGCGCAGCCAGGAGGGCGGGGCGGGAGTGTGGTGCATGACCGGCTCGCCCTGGTCCTGGCGGTGGTCCACGAGCAGGACGAACGCGAACACTCGCATCGTCAGATCGTGGTGCACGATCTGCGCCTGGGCGACGCTCAGCCCGATCGCCCGCAGCATGCCCAGGAAGGCGTCGGTGTGGACGAGGCGGTTCGGGTGGATCGCCACGTCGCCGAGGTCCTCGTCCAACGACACCAGCAAGGCACGCGGGTAGCGCCGGTAGACCGCGCGCAGGGCGGCGCCGTACTCCCGGATGCTGCGTTCCCACTGCTCAGGATCCGGCCGCGGGGCCGGCCACTGCTCGATGAACAGGGCGACCGCGCGGGCCACGAGCTCGTCGCGGTCCTCGGCGTAGTTGTACAGGGCCCGGACCGTCACGCCGAGATGCTCGGCGAGCAGCCGCATGGTCACCGCGCGGAACCCGTGCACGCCCGCGAGGTCGAGCATCGTCTGGGCGATGAGGTCCTTGGTGAGCGTCGGCCGGCCCTTGCGCGTCAGCGGCCTGCGGCGGCGGCGCGGGCCGTCGGCGGGTCCGGTCCGGTCCGGTCCGGCTGTGTCGGGATCTTCGGGCACCGTCCGAGCATAACAACGTTGAACTTCACACAGTGTTGACTTTAAGCCGGGGCATGCATCACGATCACTTAGGTGAGCCTTACCAATCCCCAGCTCCCTGGCCGGGCGACGGCCGTTCGCGGCCGCGCGATCCTCGGCCTCGTCATCGCCGGCACCGCACTGGTCGTCATCGACATGACGATCGTGACCATCGGCCTGCCCGCGATCCAGGCGGACTTCGGCACGACGCTCGCCGGCGTCCAATGGGTGATCGTCGGCTACATGATCACCATGGGCGCGGTGACCCAGGTCGCCGGCAGCCTGTCCGATCGCATCGGCCGGCGCCGCATGTACCTGTTCGGCATTGCCCTGTTCACCCTCGCCTCGCTCGCCTGCGGCGCCGCGCCCACCCCGGTGGTGCTCGACCTCGCCCGCGCCCTTCAGGGAATCGGCGGCGCCGTCCTGATGGTGAACGCCCTGCCCCTGCTGTCGGACCACCTGGACGGGGAACGCCGCAACCTGGCCATCTCCACCTGGGGGAGTGCCGCGACCGCCGCCGGCCTGATCGCCCCGCTCCTGGGCGGCACCCTCGTCGACGCCTTCGGCTGGCGCGCGATCTTCCTGATCAATGTCCCCATCGGCGTGGCCGCGTTCCTGCTCTGCCTGCGCGTCCTCCCGGCCGACGCCTCCGGCCGGTCCGCCGCGCACGGCCGGATCGACTGGGCGGGCGCCGCACTGCTGATCGCCGCGCTCGCCGTGGCCGACTTCGCGCTGCTCCGCGGCGAGGAGCAGGGCTGGGCGTCGGCGGCGACACTGACCCAGCTCGTGATCGCGGCCGTCCTGCTCGCCGCGTTCCTCCTGCTCCAGTCCAGGTCCGGCGCGGTCACCCTGGACCTCGCGCTGTTCCGCAAAGCCGCCTTCACCGGGGCCGCCGCGGCGGTCTTCATCTCGCGCGTGCTGTCCATCGGCGGCACGGTCTACTTCGTGCAGTACTTCCAGGAGGCGCTGCACCTGAGCCCCACGCAGAGCGGCCTGCTGCTGGCGCCCGTCTTCCTGGCGCAGATGGCGGCCGGTCTGCTCGGCGGCAAACTCCTGAGCTGGTTCGCCCCCGGGCACGTCATCGCCGCCGGCTACCTCTGCAAGGCGATCAGCGCCACGTGGCTGGCCCTGGCCCTCACCCCGGCCGCCTCGCCGTGGCTGCTGACCATCCCTCTGCTCGTCTGGGGGGTCGGCGGCGGCATCGCCGGCGCGCCGGTGATGGCCGTCGCCATGAACGTCACCGACAGGCAGCGCGCCGGCATGGTCTCCGGCACGATCACCAGCCTGGCCTCCATCGGCGCCGGGATCGGCACCGCCGTGCTCGGCGCCGTCTACACCACCCGCATCGCCGGCGTCACCGCCGGACCGCGCGAGGCCGCCGTCGCCTCCGGCGCGTCGGCGGTGCTCTACGGTTGCGCGGGCCTGGCCGTCATCACGATGGTGCTGGTCCTGGCCCTCATCCCTCGGCGCGGGCGAGCATGAGGACGGGATCAGCCGGCGTCAGGACTGCGGAGGAACCGCAGGACGCGCTCGGCGACCGTCCGGGCCGTCTTCCCCTCCGGCCCGAAATGGTCCAGGCCGGGCAGGGTCTCCAGCTCGGCGCGGGGAAGGGTGTCGCGTACGGCATCGAACTCCGCCCTGCTCGCGCGCGGCGTACGACCCCCGCACAGCACCAGCACCGGGGCGGTGACGGCCGCGAACGCGGCAAGCCGGCCCTGCTGGGCCGCCACCTGCTCGTGCTCGGCCAGGCCGGCGCCCAGCAGCGGCCGCATCCGCTGCCAGCTCGGCCCGCGGAACCCGACCCGCAGCGCCATCCGCAGGTACCAGTACGGCAACTTGGCCAGAAAGGCGGGTGCACCACCCGCGCCCCGGATGAAATGAACGAACGCGCCATACGGATCACCCGCGGCCAGCCGCTCCCGGTACGGATCCATCCACCCCGTGGGCACCGGACCGGCGGGGACTCCGGGCTCGTACACCGCGACGCGCTCGAACACCGGGAACGACCGAGCGCCCTCGAGAACGACAAGGCCGCCGAAACTGTGCCCGAACGCCAGCCGCGCTCCGGTCTCCGCCTGGACGGCCAGCAGATCCTCCACCTCCTTGCCCAGGGAGTAGTCAGGCCCCTGCGGACCGCTGGCGCCGCGCCCCCGCCGGTCGACGACGTGCACGGTGAAGGAGCGGGCCAGAGCGGAGGCCAGCGGTAAGTAGTCCTGAGAGGTTCGCAGCGCGCCCCCGAGCACGATGAGACCCGGCCCGGCGCCCGACGTCAGATAGCTGATCGGCGTCCCGTCCGCGGAGAAGACCGTGCGCTGCTTCACCTGGCCGCCTCCCGCTCCACCCGGTCCAGCGTCGCGAGCAGCCGCGCGGTGTGCTCGGCGAACTCGGCATAGGGCACGCCGCTGTGCTCGACCAGAGCGGCCAGCTTCTCCTCGAACTCCTGCCGGAGCGAGGCCACGAGGCGCTCGCCCTTGCCGGTGAGGCTGAGCTGCCGGCGGTTCCCGCCCGCCGGATCGGGCTGCACGTCGAGCAGCCCGTCGGCGGCGAGAACGGCGGTCATCCGGCTCACCGACGGCTCGGTCACACCCAGGCCGTCGGCAAGGGCGCGCTGCGTCGAAACGCCCAGCTCGCTGATCAGGGTCAGCGCGAGAAAGCGGCTGTAGGAGATGTCATGCTCCGCCCGCAGCATCCGGTCCGCCGCCCGGTCAAGGCGGGCAAGGAGCACATGCAGGTTGAGACTGAGATTGCGTTCCACACCAGCTAACTTAGCATGCTAACTTAGCCTTGCAAGTCGGCTCGAAGTTTTGGTCAAAAGGCTGCCTCATCACCGGCCAGCCGACATATGGTGTCTCCGCCGTCCGTCTCTCGGTGGAGGTAGTGATGACCGATTCGGTGCCGTTGCGCCCGCCTGTCCTGGTCCGCCACTTCGACACGATCGCCGACGCCGGGCTTGCCGCCGGCACCGTGGTCCTGTTCGTCGCCGTCGCGCTGGGCACCGGCGTGACCTCGCCCTGGCAGCCGTGGCCCGGTGTGATCCCGGTGGCGCTGGGCCTCGGCGGCCTGCTGTTCCTGCGCCGCCGCCGGCCGATGACCGTGCTGCTGCTGTCGATCGCGGTGCTGGCGTTCTACCACGCCGGGGAATGGTCCCCCGCCGGGTGGATCTGGCCGCTGTCGGTCGCGTACGTGACCGCCGCCGCCACCCCGCACGTCCGCTGGGTCGCCGGCATCGGCGCCGCCCAGCTCGCCTATTCCGCTGTCGACGCCTGGTGGATCGTCGAGCGGAACCTGGAGCGCTACCTGATCCACACCGTCGGGGAGGCCGCCCTCCTGGCCCTGCTCATCACCGGCGGCATCGCCTGCGCCGCGACCCGCCGCTGGCGCGCCCGCCAGCCGGAGCGGCCCTGACCTGCCGTCGCTCGTCGCCGAGCTGCTGGATGTCTCGTCAGCCGATCAGGTTGTACGCCGCCGCCACGCTCAGGTAGGCCAGCGCCGCCAGGGTGACGGCGCTGTGGTGCGCCCGTCCGGCCAGGGTCCACCAGCTTTTGCGCCAGGCGAGCGCGACCGTTACCACCTGGGCGGCGGTCGCGACCGCGGCCAGGACGGGCAGGGTGGTGATGGCCGTGAACAGCGGGCTGCCGCCAAGGAAGAAGTCGGCCTGGTTGGCGTCGAAGTCGGCGACCATCGCCACGAGCGAGCCGGCCGAGGCCGTGACGAGCGCCGCGGTGAGCCAGCCCGGCAGCCCGGCCGGCCGGGGCGCGGGCGCGGGGGAGCGGCGGCGTGCCCGCCGGACGGCGAAGGCGACGGGCCAGCCCACCGCCGACAGCACCAGGACGGTCAGGCTGACGCCGAGCAGGCCGAGATGCAGCGAGGGCGACTGGTACCAGGCGAGCCGTTCCAGCGGCCCGGCCGGGTTCTCGGTGGCGAGCAGCCCGTCCGCGCCGAACCGGATCGTCCGGTAGCCGTTCTTCTCGCGGAACAGGCCGGGCGCGATCTGCGTCCACTGCCGGGTCTCCGGCGCCCCGAGCGCGGTCGCGCCGGTGGTCGTCAGCGTTCCGTCCGCGGCGGCGGTCACGGTCGTGACGCTGGTGAGCGAGCTCACCTTGCCGAGGTCGGTCATGTCGGCCGCCAGCGCGGTGCGGTACGAACCGGCGTACCCGGCCGGGTCGGGCAGCGGGCCGGCGGGCTCCGCCGCGGGGGCCGGGGCGGCGGCGAAACGGTCGGCGAAGGCGTTGACCAGCGCCCACGCGGAGTCGGGGCCGCCCTTGCCGTTGCCGTTGTAGGAGGCGTAGATGCCGATGTCACGGTCGGGGACGAGCGCGAGGACGGCGAAGTAGCCGGGGATGTTGGCCCGGTGCACGAGCAGGCGGCGGCCGTTCCTGGTGTGCTCCTGGAAGCCGTACGCCATGCCGGAGGTTCCTTCGGCGTTGCCGAACTGCCGGGTGTGCATCAGGCGCGCGGTCTCCGGCTTGAGGATCTTCCCGCCGTCGTCCAGGTGGGCCAGCATGAAGGCGGCCATGTCGGTCGCGGTGGAACGGAACCCGGCGCCGTGCGGCGGCATGTGCCCGTACTTCGCTCCCGTGGCCCTGACCTGGCGGTCGCCGCTCAGCCGGTAACCGGGCGCGAGGGCGCGGCCGATGGGGCCGGGCTCCGGCTGGGCCAGGGTGGAGCGCGTCATGCCCAGCGGGGCGAAGATGTTCCGCTGGACGTACTCGTGGAAGGGCATGCCCGAGCGGAGCTCGACCAGGTGGCCGGCCAGGCCCATGCCGTAGTTGGAGTACACCGCGCGGGTGCCGGGCGGGCGGATGCGGCGGGGCTGGTGGCCGGCGAGGTGCTCGCCGAGCCGGTGCACGTCCTGCGCGGTGGCCGCGCCGGTACCGAAGTCGCCGCCGGCGAAGCCCGCACTGTGGGTGAGCAGATGGGCCGTGGTGACCGGCTTGCCCGGGTAGGCGTCCTCGATCTTGAAGTCCGTGAGGTACTCGTTGACGTCGGCGTCCAGGTCGATGCGGCCCCGTTCGACGAGCTGCATGACGGCGGTGGCGGTGATCAGCTTGGCCACCGAGGCGGGGGCGAAGACGGTCTCGGCGGCGTCCACGGGACGGCGCGTCTCCACCTCGGCCACGCCGTAGCCCTGGGCGAAGACCTGGCGGCCCCCGGCCACCACGGAGACGGCCGCGCCGGGAATCCGGTGTTCGGCCAGTTGCCGGGTGACGAACGTGTCGGCGAAGTCCCGTACGGACTGCGCCGGGCTCTCGGCGGCGGCGGGGGCGGTGACGCTCAGGAACGAGACGGCGGCGCCCAGTGCGCACACCAGGGCACGCCGACGGGATGGTTTGCGTTCGAGCAGCATGAGCTGCTCTCCTTTCCTAGGGAACACGTACGCGTCAAGGCACGCCGTTCAGGCGTGGTCGTGCGGTTTCCGCTGTCCGGGGGCGAGTTGCCGCTCGCTCCCGGACCTCGTTCACAGGTGGTTCAGTCGACGCTGCGCAGGATCCGCTCCACCGCCGCGACCCTCTCGGTCAGCTCCGCGAGCCTGGTCTGCACCTGGTCCTGCTTCTGTACGGCCTGCTCGGTGAGCTCCCGGTACCGGGCCATTTCGGCCGCCAGGACGTCCGTGCGATGCCGTTCGAAGCGGAAGTAGAACGCCAGGCAGGCCGTGATGCTCCCGAACAGGATCAGCATGACCGCGATGGGGATCACGATGGAACCGACGTCGATCACTGCGGGGTCTCCTGCACGTGGTGGGGTCCTTCCTCGTCGTCCGCGCGGAGGGCCGCGAGGACGGTGCCGATGTTCAGGGTGAGCTCGAAGGGCAGCAGCCGGAGATACTTCATCGCCTTGCCGTCGGCCGACAGCTCCAGCTGCCCTTCGACCAGCCGGGCCTTCTCCAGCCGCTCCAGATGCATGTAGAGCAGCGGGCGGGACACGCCGACGCGGCGGGCAAGCTCGCTGACGTGCACACGCTCTCCGGCGAGCTCGGCCAGGATGCGCAGCCGCACCGGGTGCCCGAACGCGGCCAGCAGCTGGAGCAACTCTTCACTGGTCAGCATGCCGTCCTTTGTGCGCGCCGGTTTTCACCTGTTAGTTGAGTCTGACAGGTGGAAGATGGAGCGTCAAACGTTGCGTTCGGTCATGCCCTCCGGGCACCGGCGAGCGCCGAGGCGTGGCAGGCGTCAGGCGTCGAAGCGGCGCCGGGCGGACTCGATGTGCCCGAAGTGCTCGTGGGTCCAGCCGCAGAGCAGGTCCACCGTGGCGCGCAGGGCCTGACCGGGCCCGGTGAGCGTGTACTCGACCCGTGGCGGCACCGTCGGATACACCTTCCGCTCGGCCAGGCCGTTGCGCTCCAGCATGCGCAGGTTCTGCGTGAGCATCTTGTGGCTGATGCCCTCGACCTCGGTCCGCAGCTCGCTGAACCGCAGGGTGCGCTCGCCGAGCGCTTCGATGATCAGCAATGCCCACTTGTTGGCGACGTCAGAGAAGATCTCCCGCGCCAGGGAGTCGGCGCGCCGCAGATCCGCTTCGTCGGACAGGTTGCTGAGCTCTTTGGTCACCATCAGGTTCCCCAGTCACTGAAAAGTGCGTTCTTCCATGTCAGCGCACACTCTCCTACAGTTCCTGAGTAACCGCAAGAAACTATCGATGGAGAAGATCGTGGCTGTTACGCTCATCAACCCTGAAGGACACGTCCGCGTGCCGCTCTACCACCACGTCGCGGTGGCGACCGGAAGCAGGCACGTCCACCTCGCCGGTCAGGTGGCCTGGGACGAGAACGGCGCGCTGGTCGCGCCCGGCGACCTGGCCGGGCAGGTCGCCCAGGTCTACCGCAACGTCGCCAAGGCGCTCGGCGCGGCGGGGGCGACGTTCCACGACGTCGTCCGTTTCACCTGGTACGCCGCGGGCTGGAAGAGGGAGATGTACGACGCCTTCAACGCGGGCGTCGAGCAGGCGGCGCGCGAGTTCGACCTCGCCACGCCGCCGGCCGCGCTGATCGGCGTCGACATCCTCTTCGAGCCCGGCATCCTCGTCGAGGCCGAGGTCACCGCGATCGTCGACTGAGCCGCGTCACCCCCAGACAGGCCCTCAGGGGAGGAAGGCGGCGCGGTCGGCGGCGGGCAGCCATTGGCGTCCGGGGTCGAACGGGCGGAACCGGTCCCTGACGAAGCGGGCGAGCGACGTCAGCAGCGGATGGTCGTTGTGCCGCCGGCGGAGCAGCGAACAGGGATACACGGGGACCGGGTCGACCACCGGGATCTGCACGGTGCGCGCATGGCTGGGCAGGCGGCACCACTCGCCGACGAGGCCGACGCGCTCACCTGAGGCGATCCCCTCGACGTAGTACTCCCAGCCGAAGTCGGGGCCCGAGTCGTCGATGTGGACGCCGAACTCGGCGCCGAACAGGTGCCAGAAGTCGGCCCACTCGCTGCCGGCGGCGTTGCCCGGCATCCACACGGTCATGCCCGCCAGCCGCCCCGTCTCCACCTGCGGCAGAGCGGCCAGGGGATGGTCGCGGCACACCAGCAGGTGCGCCTGCTCCAGATAGGCGGGGCTGGACACCAGGTCGTCGCCCAGCGGCCCGCAGGCCCGCGCGAAGGCCGCGTCCACGGACCCGTTCGCCAGCGAGGCGCGCGCGGAACGCAGCCCGTTGGAGGTGACGATGTCGATCTCGGCGTCCGCGGTGACCTGGTGGAAGGCGCGGATCACGTCGATGGAGGCCAGCCGGGTGTCCAGGACGTCGACACGCAGGGTCCGCCGCCGGTTGCGCAGCATCTCGGCCGCCTGGTCGGCCAGGCCGACGAGGGCGCGGGCGTGGTTGAGGAACGCCCGGCCGTCCTGGGTGGGCTCGGCGCCGACGCGCGTGCGGGACAGCAGCCGTACGCCGAGGTCCGTCTCCAGTTTCGCGATGCGCTTGGAGACGGCCTGCTGGCTGATGCCGAGCGTGGCGGCGGCCTCGCTGAAGTAGCGCTCGTCGGTGACGGCGACGAAGGCGCGGACCGCCGCGAGGTCCAGGTCAACTGGTGGTACCACCGCTGGTTGTGGACGGGCGGCGTGTCGGTTGTTGGACAACCCGGCTTCCTCTCGGGTCGAATGCGGGGTCTTCGCCGCAGCGTACAACCAGGGGGAGTGGATAGTGACGGGGTCCTTCGTGCATCTCCACGTGCACACCGAGTACAGCATGCTCGACGGCGCGGCCAAGGTCGGCCTGCTGATGCAGGAGGTGGCGCGGCTCGGCATGCCGGCCGTGGCGATGAGCGACCACGGCAACGTGCACGGGGCGTACGAATTCCACCAGAAGGCGCGCAAGGCGGGCATCAAGCCGATCATCGGCATCGAGGCGTACGTCGCCCCCGCCTCCAGGCACCACCGCAAGCCGGTGTACTACAGCGACGACCTCTCGCTGCGCCGCTCCGACGACGAGACCGGCGAGGGCGGGGACGTCTCCGGGCGCGGCCTGTACACGCACATGACGATGTGGGCGGCCGGTGCTCAGGGCCTGCGTAACCTCTTCCGGTTGCAGTCCCGGGCCTGGCTCGAAGGACACGTCCAGAAATATCCGCGCATGGATGACGAACTGCTCGCCGAGCACGGCCAGGACATCATCGCCACGACCGGCTGCCCCTCCGGCGAGGTGCAGACCCGGCTCCGGCTCGGCCAGTACGACCAGGCCGTCGCGGCCGCCGCCCGCTACCGCGACATCTTCGGCCCGGACAACTACTTCCTGGAGCTGATGGACCACGGCCTCGCCATCGAGCGCCGGGTCCGCGACGACCTGCTGAGGCTCGGCAAGGAGCTCGACCTGCCGCCCCTGGCCACCAACGACTCCCACTACGTCACGGAGAACCAGGCCCAGGCCCACGACGCGCTGCTGTGCGTCGGCACCGGCAAGCGGCTCGCCGACCCCGACCGCTTCCGCTTCAGCGGCAGCGGCTACTACGTCAAGCCCGCCGAGGAGATGCGCGCGTCGTGGGACGCCGAGGTGCCGGGCGCCTGCGACAACACGCTGCTGATCGCCGAGCGGGTCGGCGACTACGGGGAGGTGTTCGCGCACCGCGACCTGACGCCGCGCTTCCCCGTACCGGAGGGCGAGAGCGAGTCGAGCTGGCTGCGCAAGGAGACGCTGGAGGGGGCGCGCCGCCGCTACGGCGGCCGGCCGTCGCAGGAGGTGCTGGACCGGATCGACTACGAGCTGTCGGTCATCGACGCGATGGGGTTCCCCGGCTACTTCCTGGTCGTCGCCGACATCTGCCGGTACGCCCGCGAGCACGGCATCGGCCTGGGCCCCGGCCGGGGCTCGGCCACCGGCTCGATGGTCGCCTACTGCACCGGCATCACCCAGCTGGACCCGATCGAGCACAAACTGATCTTCGAACGCTTCCTCAACCCCGAGCGCGTCTCCATGCCGGACGTCGACCTCGACTTCGACGACCGCCGGCGGGACGAGATGATCGACTACGTCACCCGCAGGTACGGCGAGGACCGGGTCTGCCAGATCGTCACGTTCGGCACCATCAAGGCCAAGGCCGCCATCAAGGACTCGTGCCGGGTGCTGGGCCTGCCGTACGCGCTCGGCGACCGCATCACCAAGGCGTTCCCGGCGGCGGACGGCGGCAAGGAGATCCCGCTGGCCGCCATCCACGACCCCGGCCACCCCCGCTACGGCGAGGCCGCCGAGCTGCGCCAGATGTACGAGCAGGACCCCGACGTCACCAGGGTGATCGACGCCGCCACCGGCATCGAGGGCCTGACCCGGGGGACCGGCATCCACGCCGCCGGTGTGATCCTCTCCAGCGAGCCGCTCATCGACGTGATCCCCCTGGTCAAGCCGAAGACGGACGGGCCCGTCATCACCGGCTTCCCCTTCACCCAGGCCGAGGAGATGGGCCTGCTGAAGATGGACTTCCTCGGCCTGCGCAACCTCACCGTCATCGGCGACGCCATCGCGAACGTCCGCGCCAACAAGGGCGTCGAGCTGGACGTCCTGGAGATCCCGCTCGACGACGCCGCGACGTACGAGCTGCTGGCCCGCGGCGACACGCTCGGCGTCTTCCAGCTCGACAGCGGCGGCATGCGGGTGCTGCTGAAGCTGATGCAGCCGACCACGTTCACCGACATCGCCGCGGTGAACGCGCTGTACCGGCCCGGCCCGATGGAGATGAACGCCCACACCAACTACGCGCTGCGCAAGACCGGCAGGCAACCGGTCGAGCCGATCCACCCCGAGCTGGAGGAGGCGCTGGAGCCCATCCTGGGCGACACGTACCACCTGGTGGTCTTCCAGGAGCAGGTGATGGCCATCGCCCAGCAGCTCGCCGGCTACTCACTCGGCGCCGCCGACATGCTGCGCCGGGCCATGGGCAAGAAGAAGAAGGAGGTCCTGGACGCCGAATGGGACCGCTTCTCGGCGGGCATGCGCGGGCGGGGCTTCTCCGAGGAGGCCGTCAAGGCGGTGTGGGACGTCCTGGTGCCGTTCAGCGGCTACGGCTTCAACAAGTCGCACACCGCCGGCTACGGCCTCGTCTCCTACTGGACGGCCTACCTCAAGGCCAACCATCCGTGTGAATACCTGGCGGCGCTGCTCACCTCCGTCGGCGACGACAAGGACAAGATGGCCGTCTACCTGGCCGACTGCCGGCGCGCGGGCATCAAGGTGCTGCCCCCGGACGTCAACGCCAGCCGGCAGGACTTCGCCGCGGTCGGCGCCGACATCCGCTTCGGCCTGGGAGCCGTCCGCAACGTGGGCACGGGCGTCGTGGACGCGATCGTCACCTCCCGGGAGACCAAGGGCCAGTACACCGACTTCAACGACTTCCTCACCAAGGTCCCCGCCGTCGTCTGCAACAAGCGCGTCATCGAGTCCCTGGCCAAGGCCGGCGCCTTCGACAGCCTGGGCCATCACCGCCAGGCCCTCGTCGCGGTGCACGAGCAGGCCGTCGACGCGGTCGTCGACCTCAAGCGCAACGAGGCCCACGGCCAGGACTCGCTGTTCGGCGAGCCGGGCCGGAGCAGCGCGTTCTCGACCACGATCCCGGAGGGCGAGTGGGACCGCGCCACCCTGCTCGCCTTCGAACGCGAGATGCTCGGCCTGTACGTCAGCAGCCATCCGCTCGACGGCGCCGAACACGTCCTCGACGCCAACCGCGACACCACCATCGCCGAGCTGCAGACCTCCGGCCGGCAGGACGCGCCCGTCCGCATCAGCGGCATCGTCTCCGGCCTGCAACGCAAGATCACCAAACAGGGCAGCCCCTGGGCGATCGTCACCCTCGAGGACCACGACGCCGCCGTCGAGTGCCTCGTCTTCCCCAAGACCTACACCCTGTACGGCGAAGCGCTGGCCGAGGACCGGGTGATCTCCGTACGGGGACGGGTCAACGTCCGCGACGAGACGCTGAGCGTGTACGGCGAGGAGATCAAAGTCCTCGACGTGTCACACGCGAACGCCGAGCCGCCCGTGGTGCTCTCGATCCAGGAGAGCCGCCTGAACGCGCGCGTCGTCTCGGAGCTCAAGCACATCCTGTCCGCCCATCCCGGCCGCGCCCCCGTCCACGTCCGCCTGCACCGCCAGGGCGCCAAAGGGCTGCTGCTGAACCTGCAGCCCTTCCGGGTCGCCCCGGAGCCGGCCTTCTACAGCGACGTCAAGGCCCTGCTCGGCCCAGGAGCGATCTGGCAGGGCTGACCCGGCGGCCCGGAGTCGTGGCGCTTCGGCGGTCAGGTCCAGTTGGTGCTCGTCAGGACGTGGCCGTCGCACGCCAGCAGGGCCCGCGAGACGCGGCCGTGGAGGTTGTTGCCGATCTTCGTGTAGGCGTAGGTGACGCCCGGGTCGACGGTCTCCGAGACCCAGCCGTCGGCGCGGGCGGCGCCGGAATTGGAGCGTTCCAGGACGGCGGCGCAGTTGGTGCGGGAGTTCTCGATGCGGGCGAACGAGCCGCACCGGTCGGAGTAGAAGTATTTCAGGGCCATGCCGCCGGCGGTTCTGGTCGGCCCGACCTGCCGGAAGGTGCCGGCGCAGCCGCCGACGGTCGGGTACTGGCCCTCGAACCCGTAGGCCCCGTAGTTGCCGCCCGAGAACGACGCGGCGTCGGCGGTGAGCGGGGTGAGCGCCAGCAGCGCGGCGGCGCCCGAGGCGGTCAGCAGGGTCTGGAACGATCGGCGGCGCATGCGAACCTCTTTCGTCAGCGGGCTGGGCGGCCATCGCGTGATCCTCCGCGTGGTGCGCACGTCAAGACCGATGGCCGCAGACATCAGTGTGACGTCCGCGCAGCCGCTGACCAGGCAGATCGAGACCGGGGACTCCTACTTGTCGCGCCGCTGCCCTCGTTCCAGGAGGGCGAGGGCGGTCTCGGCGGCGGCGAGGTCCTGCGGGCCGAAGCCGATGAGCTTGGCCACCGTGACGTCCTCCGGCGTGCGGCGTCCGGGAACGCGGCCGGCCAGGACGTCGCCGATCTCGCCGTCCACGCGGCCGGCGCTCACCTCTCCGGCGTCGACGACGGCGCGGATCCGGCCGGCGGTGTGGAGCGGGAGACTGGGCATGGGCGGAGTCCTCATCCGGGCAGGGTGTCCAGGGTTCCCCGGGCCACCGCGGTCACGTGTCCGCCGACGCGGACGTTGTGCAGGTCTTCAGGCCGGCCCTGCGGCAGGACGGTGAGCAGGCTCGGCCGGCCGGCGAAGCGCCCCTGCCGCAGCACGAACTCCGCCTCGGCCGGGACGAGGCGGTGCCTGGCCAGATAGGCGCCGACGCAGCCTGCGGCGCTGCCGGTCGCGACGTCCTCCAGGACGCCGTCGTTGTTCCAGTGGCGGCCTTCGAGGGCCTCGACGTCGACCAGGTACGCGAACTGCGCGCCATGACGGGCGAGCAGATCCGCGAAGTCGTCGCGGACGATCCTCGCCCCGGCCAGACCTCCCACCACCGGGACGACGAGGTAGCGCAGCCCGGTGGAGACGACCTCCAGGGGAAGATCGGCGAGCGCGGTCTCCGGCAGGCGCAGGGCCGTGGCGATCTCCCGCCTGCCCCCGGCCGGCACGGTCGCGAGGAACCCCGGCCTGCCCTGGTCCACCGCGGCGTGGTGCCCGGCGGCCGTACGGTGGGTGGTCACCGCGACGGTCCTGTGGCGCAGGCGGAACCGCCACCGCCGCGGGCCGGGATCGCCGTCGCGCTCGTGCAGGACGGCGGCCGCCCCGAGGACGGGGTGCCCGGCGAAGTCCAGCTCCTCGAAGAGGTCGAACACCCGGGCCCGGACCTCTCCGGTCTCGCCGGGCTCGCTCAGGAAGATCGTCTCGAAGTGCCGGAGCTCCTGCGTGATCGCGAGCATCTGGGCGCCGGACAGGTCCGGGTGTCCGGGAAAGACGGCAAGGCTGTTGCCGGTGTACGCCGTGGCGGCGAACACGTCGACATGGCGGTAGCTCAGGGGCATCAGGGTTCCCGGGGTCGGCGCGAGGGCGGGTGGATACCTCGACGCTAGGCGGGGACGGCCCATCCGGTCATGGTCCAATCCCGTTAAAGTGGCCTATATGACTGGCATGGTGCGGCGCGTACCGGCGTCGCACTTCCCGCGCCTGCTCGGTGACTGGCGCGCCGGCGACGGGCCGCTCGCCGAGCGGCTGGCCGTGGCCGTGGAGAAGGCCGTCCAGGACGGCCGGCTGCCGCTGGGGGTGCGGATGCCCGCCGAACGCCTGCTCGCCGGCGAGCTCGGGCTGGCGAGAGGCACCGTGGCCGCGTCCTACCACCTCCTGCGGGCCGCCCAGCTGATCACCACCCGGACCGGCTCCGGCAGCACCACCTGCCTGCCGCCCCGGCTGCACGACCGTCTGTCGCCGTGGGCCAGCGACCGAGGCCAGGCCGGCCGGGACGGCGCGGAGCTCGACCTGACCAGAGCGGAGCCCGCCGCGCCGTTCGACGAGCTCCTCCAGGCGGTGCACGCGGCGGCCGACGCCCTGCCCGCCGTCCTGCTGCACGACACCTCTGGCGGCGTCGGACCGTCAGCGCTGCACACCGCCATCGCCGACGCCCACACCGCCCAGGGGTTCGCGACCCGCGCCGGGAACGTGCTGCTGACCAGCGGCGCCGACGCCGCGCTGAGCCTGCTCGGCGCGGCCTTCCTGCGCCCGAACAGCAGGGTCGTGGTGGACTCTCCCACCTATCCCGGTGCGCTCGCGGTGTTCCGCTCCGCCGGCGCCAGGCTCGTCGCGCAGCCCCTCGGCTCCGGCGGCTGGGACATTCCGGCCCTCGACCACACCCTCCAGGCGGCCCGGCCGTCCCTCGTCTACCTGATCCCGGACTTCCACAACCCCACCGGCCTGCTGATGAGCGAGGACGAGCGTGGTGAGCTCCGGCGCCGCCTGCGCCGCCATGACACGATGGTCGTCTTCGACGAGACCATGCGGGAGCTCGACCTGCGCGAGCGCGCCGCCCCGCCGCCTCGCGCCGTCACGCGGGCCGACGATCGCGGCGTCGTCCACGTGGGCTCCCTGAGCAAGTCCCTGTGGCCGGGCCTGCGGGTGGGATGGATCCGCGCCCACCCCGACGTCGTCCGCCGTCTGGCGGCGCTCCCTCTCGCGGCCGCCCTCGCCCCCTCACCGTTCGACCGGCTCCTCGCGACCCGGCTGATGGAACGCCAGGAGACGATCGTCGGCCGCCGGCGCGCCCAGTTGCGCGCCCAGCGCGACCATCTGGTCTCCCGCCTGTCCGCGCTGCCGTGGTGCCGCTTCCGGACCCCGCAGGGCGGCCTGTCGCTGTGGCTCGAACTCCTCGACGCCGACTCCAGCCGGCTGGCCGCCCTCGCGGCCACCCGCAATCTCTTCCTCACCCCGGGCTTTCATTTCTCGCCCGACGGCGCCCTGGGCCACTACCTGCGGCTTCCCTTCACCCTCCCGCCGGAGGCGCTCGACGCCGCCGTCGACAGGCTCATCGAGACCCACGCCGCCCTGTACGAGCCGGGCACGCGGTGAACGGCCCGGTCACGCCAGGACCGACACGAGGATCACCGTCATGACGACGGCGAGCACGACCCCGGCGACGGCGAACGCGACCCGATAGGGATGGCGCTCGGGCCAGGACACCAGGCCCGGGTACGTCCTGGCCAGCTCCGCGGCGTCGACCGGGCGATCAGGGCCGCCGCACGGCACGCCGAGCGCGCTCACCAGCCGGTCGATGTCCGCGCGCGCGTAGCCGCCGGCGGGCACCCGCATGAGCAGGCTGCGGTCGGCGTCGAGCACGAACAGGGTGTCGCCGGGCGACCCCCGCGGCGCGACGAGGGTCGCCCGCACCACCTCCGCGACGCGCGACCGTGAGCGGCGCCGCTGGTAGAACAGCCCTCGCAGGACGATCTCCCGCGACGTCAGGACGATCCGGGCCCGGACGAAGGCGCAGATCCCCAGGAGGATCGGCACGGCGAAGAAGGCGCCCACGATCGGGGCGAACACCGTCGGGGCGTCGCCGGCCAGGACGGCGGCGACGATGAGCACGGCGGCCACCAGTGCGGCGGCCAGGAAGATCGCCCCCTTCCCGGCATCGGGCCGCAGAACGAGCTCATCCTGTGTCTCTCGCACGCCAAGATCCCCCTTTTGCTCTCCTTCCCTAACTTGCCTCACCAGGAGCGGTGCTCCGGCCATGCGGGGTTCAGGGGGTGACGGGGATGTTCGTCAGCCCGGAGACGGCGTTGGTGACGGTGTTGGAGGAGTGCACCACGTTGGGGCGGGCCCGGCACTTCGAGGTGGACGTGATCTTGATGGCGTAGGCGCCCACGCCGCCCAGGTCGGAGCGGTTCCCCCGCCACACGTTGCCGCAGCCGTTGGCGAACGACGGGCTGGTCGCCGGGTTGTGGGTCTCGTAGCCGTTGGCGAGGACGCCGGGCGAGGAGAAGGTGCCGGTGTTCCCCTCGATCAGGTAGCCGATGCCCTTCACGTCGATCCAGGAGTCGGCCGAGTTCTGCCCCGACAGGCCCCGGCCGTCGAAGGTGTTGCCCCGGATGACGCCGTCGTGGGTGCCCTCCTTGACGTCGACGTGCTCGGCGGCGACGCCGGGCCCCAGGACGTTGTCCAGCACCTGCACCCGGTCGCTGCGGTCCACGCCGCCGGAGTTGCCGTGGCAGGACCAGTTGGAGCCGGCCGAGCCGATGTAGACGGCTTCGCCGTACCCGGGCTTGACCGAGCCGGTGTTGTCGATGCGGGAGTTCTTGACGACCCCGTCGGAGGACGACCTGCGGAAGTGCACGGCCTCCTCCTCGATGTGATGAACGTGGACGCCGTCGATGGTCACGTGCCGGGAGTCGTCGAGGACGATTCCCTTCTTGGAGTCCTTGACGGTGAAGCCGGTCAGCTTCCAGTGGGGCGCGCCGTAGAGCCACAGGCCGTAGCCGGAGTCCCAGCCGTTGCCGGGGACGGGGCACGCGGGCGCCTGTCCCGACGGGCCGTCGTTGACCAGCACGGCGGTGGCGGGCCCGGTCAGCGTGATCGGCGCGGACGCGGTGCCGTCGCGCTCGGCCACGAAGGCGCCCCGGTACTCGCCGGGCGCCAGCCGGATCGTCTGCCCCGGCTGCGCGCCCGCCAGCGCGGCGACCAGCCCGGCGGAGGTGGAGACGTCCACGGTCGTGACGGTGGCCGAAGCGCAGACAGGCTGCGCGGCCAGGGTGAGCGCGGTGACGCCGGCCGCCACGAGCAGACGGCGACGTGCGGGTTCGTACACCACAGGTAGCATCGACGCTCCTGACATGGGGGGTGTCGGGGGGTCATTAGGAGAGTTTCCTAACTTAACGCGGAGCGTAAGTGCGACGGCACTCCTCTGCAAGCCCTCGGTGCAAAAAGCTCGATCTGATCCAGTCCGCAGGTTAGGAACCCTTATTAAGGTCGAGCTTCGCGGCATCGGGAACCCGGTGACGCCCTTCGGGAGACAGCACGGTGAAACACCCACTCACGAAGGAGAGGCGTTGAGCGCTGAGACGGTCGAGATCGACGACGGAGAGCTGATCCGTCGTTCGGCGCACGACCCAGAGCAGTTCGCCGCGCTGTTCGATCGCTACGCCAAGCAGATCCATCTGTACGCGGCCCGGCGGCTCGGCACACAGGCTGCCGATGACATCGTGGCCGAGACGTTCCTGGCGGCCTTCCGCAGGCGCGGCACGTACGACACGTCGTGCGCGCTGGCCAGGCCGTGGCTGTACGGGATCGCCACGACGTTGATCGCCAGGCACCGGCGGCAGGAGGAACGGCTGCTGCGGGCGCTGAGCCGCACCGGCGTGGACCCGCTGCCCGAGGCGCTGGCCGACACCGTGACGCGCCGGGTGACGGCCCAGGGCAGGGAGCGTGAGCTGGCGGGGGCGCTGGCGTCGTTGCCCCGAGGTCATCGGGACGTGCTGCTGCTGGTGGCGTGGGAGGACATGTCGTACGAGGAGGTGGCGCGAGCGCTGGACATCTCGGTGGGGACCGTACGGTCACGCCTGCACCGCGCGCGGAAGAAGGCCAGGCACGTACTCGGGGACGAGGAGCTGTGATGAACGTGATCAAGGAGTTCCGCCGGAACACCCCGGCGATGACCGACGAAGCCGCGGCCGCGGCCAGGACCCGGCTGATGACGGCGATCCACGAGCCGGAGGCCGCGGCGAAGCCGGCCGCGTCCCGCACGAGAAGGTTCGGCTGGCGGATCGCGGTGGCGGCGGCTCTGGCCCTGGCCGTCGGCGGGACCGTCGTGACGCTCAGGGACGAGCCGGGCATGGCACCGGTGGCCAGCGTGACCGAGCTGGGCGAGCGCGCCGCCCGTGCGGCCGAGAACGATCCGATGCCCGCGCCGGGCCCCGGACAGTGGCTCTACACCAAGGAACTGCAGCTGACCGGGGTCGAAGGGGACGTCGACCGAGACCGGCGTGACACCTGGGAACGGTGGACAAGCGTGGACGGCAAGCGGTCGGCCTGGTACCAGGGCGGCAAGCTGATGTTCCAAGGCAGCGCGATTTTCAACCCGGCTGAGCTGGCCAAACCGCCTGTCACCCCGCCGGGGGTGATCGCCAGGATCAAGGCGGCCATCCTCGACGAGGACCGCCGGGGGCCGCAGGAGCTGAACGGCCACGTCCCGCCGGTGATGCTCTTCATGGAGATCAACCAGCTCATCTCCGAGCAGTGGCTCGCCCCCGAGGTGCGGGCCGCGCTCTTCCGCGCGCTGCCCACGATCGAGGGCATCACGGTGACCCAGGATGTGCCCGTCGCCGACGGACGGCGAGGCGTCGCGTTCAGCATCACCGAGGCCGAGGCACGGAGCTATCTCGTCCTGGACCCGCAGACCTTCCGGTATTTGGGCACCAACTCGACGCGGCTGCAGGATCGGACCTACGAGTGGGCCGATGGCAGTAAGGAGACCTTCAAGGCGGGCACGGTGGGCCTGACGGCGCAGCTGGAAGCCACGATCGTGGACCAGCCCGGCCGCCGCTCCTGACCACGGCGGCATCCCGGGCCGCACGCGGGCCCGGCCGCGGGGCTACCGTCGAGGCATGACCCACGACCTCGCCCCCGGCCTGGGCTGGGTGCCTTCCTCCTGCACCCTGCCCAGCGCCGAGCAGCCGCTTCGCGTGGCCGAGTTCGACGCCTTGTTCGCCGACGCGGTGCGGGGTGTGGCACGGCCGGAGCGCACCCGGCTGCGCCTGGAGCTCGTCCTCAGCCCGGAGAACGCCGCCCGGGCCGCCGAGCTGGCGGCCAGGGAGAACGGCTGCTGCTCCTTCTTCGCCTTCGGCCTCTCCATCGCCGCCGGCAGCCTGACGCTGGACGTGGCGGTGCCGGCAGAGCACGTCGAGGTGCTGGACGCGCTCCAGGCCCGCGTGGGCGCCGTGGCCCCGCTCTGAGCCCGGGCCGAGGCGGTCAGGGGCGGGCAGGTGGATCACGTCCCCGGCGGCCTTCGCAGGGTGGTGTCCGTCACCGGGTGCCGGGAGGGGCGTCGATGAAGTCGCGGGTGAGCGCGATGAGCCGGCTCGGGTCGGCGAACCAGTCCATGTGGCCCTGCCCCTCGATCTCGACGAGGCGGCTGTTCCGGATGGCGGCGTGCAGCCGGCGGGAGCCTTCGACCGGGATCATGTTGTCGTCGGCGAACCCGATCACCAGGGTAGGGGCGGTGATGGCGGGCAGCAGCGGGCGGATGTCCACGTTCAGCCCGAGGTCGACCTGGCGGCCGATGCCGGGCGGGGGCCAGGCGTCGGCCAGCGAGTAGGCCAGGCCCTCGTGGCCGAACCGGTCCAGGGCGGCGGCGCCGAAGCCGGTCAGGGTGGAGAAGCGCTTGAACAGCTCGCGGTCGGTGTCCAGGAGCTTGCGCGCGGTCTCGAAGTAGAAGCGGTCGCGGGGGCCGGTGGTGTCCGGCCAGCCCGCGACGAGGACGAGCCTGCGGACCAGCTCCGGGTGGCGCGCGGCGACGGCGGCCGCGGCGACCGCGCCCAGAGAGAAACCCAGCAGGTCCACCGGACCGTCCACTGCCGCCCGGGCGGCCGCGGTGATCTGCTCCGCGATGCCGTCCACGCTCAGCTCGCGCCCGTCGTCGGTGGTCTGCCCGCTGCCGCTGAAGTTGGGGCGGACGACGGTCCGGGTGGCGGTGAAGTGGCCGAAGACGTTGCCGAAGACCTTCTCGGCGTCGCCGCCCATGCCGTGGACCAGGACCAGGCCGGGGCCCTGGCCGTCGACCTCGTAGTGCACCCGTGCGTCCTGCGCGGAGATGAAAGGCATGATCGAACCCGTCCTTTTAGCGAGAGCTGGTTAAGTGAGCACTAAGATAACGAGTGCTCGCGTAGCAGTCAAACAGATGAGCGCTCGCCTATTCGACGGCGCGGTGCGCAGCGGTCCATGCCGCAACCGGCGGACACGGGCTGCTGCGGCACCGGTCGAAGGGCTGTCCGGGTCAGCCGTTCAGCTGGGCGATCGCTCGCACGGCTTCCTGGTCGTCGGACTGGAGGCGGCCGGCCCAGCCGGCGTTCTCGAGCGGGTAGTGGTTCATCAGGATCAGCGTCTCGTCGGTGTTGGCGAGGCCCTGGTACGCCTCGGCGATCGCGGCATGGATCCTCTCGGTCATGCTCCGCTTGGCGTCCAGGCTGGACAGCTCCGGCGCCTCGAGGAAGCACAGCGGCCGGATCGGCTCGGCGGCGATCCGGCCGTCCTGGGCCACCTGGTCGGGCGCGTACTCGCGGAGCCAGATCCGCACGTCGGGGATGCGGTAGGCGGCGTCGATCGCCTCGGTGATCTGCTTCATCATCTTCTGCTTGGCGTCGGCTCGAACCCCGGTGGGGGCTTCGATGATGAACTGCGGCATGTCCGTTCTCCTCTTTCGGTGACCGTGTGATTGGACCGTACAACTAGTTGATTGGAAAAAACAACTAGAGAGGTAAGTTTCAGAACTACGGCTGCTAGACTCGCGGCATGGCGGGCAAGCGGAAGTACGACGACGGATGCGCGGTGTCGCACGGGCTCGACCTGATCGGGGAGCGGTGGACGCTGCTGGTGGTGCGCGAGCTGCTTCTCGGCCCCAAACGCTTCACCGACCTGCGTACCGGCCTGCCGGGCGTCAGCCCGGACGTGCTGACCCAGCGACTCCGCGAGCTGGCCGAGGCCGGCATCGTGCAGCGGCGCAAGCTGCCCGCCCCGGCCGGCTCCTGGGTGTACGACCTGACCGAATGGGGCATGCAGCTCGAACCGATCGTCCGGCACCTCGGCCGCTGGGCCAGCCGCTCGCCGAGGCTCCGGCACGACGCCGCGATCGGCGTCGACTCGCTGGTCCTGTCCTTCAGGGCGCTGTTCGCCCCGGAAGCCGCGGCCGGGCTCGACGCCGTCATCGCCCTCACCATGGGCGAGCAGCGCTTCCGCGTCGAGATCGCCGGCGGCCGGCTCGACGCCGCCCGCGGGGAGGCGGAGCACGCGGACGTGGTCATCGGCACCGATCCCGCCACGCTGACCGCGCTGCTGCACGAGGGCCTGCCCGTCGCCGACGCGCTGAAGGCCGGCGACCTGGTGATCGACGGCCCCCTGGACCTGGTCGAACGGTTTCTCGGCCTCTTCCCGCTCCCCGAGCCGGCCCCGCTCCCCGGTCCCCAATGATCACGTGCGGGTGACCGCCCCGTGCGGAGCGCGTGGCAGGATCGCGGCCATGTCCCTGCGTGTTCCCCGCCTCCGGGTCGGCTCGGCCGAGATCATCGCCCTGGCCGACGCCGAGGGCCCGTTCTTCTCCCCGCGTGCCGAGGCCTTCCCCGAGGCCACGGCCGCCCAGTGGGCCGAAGCCGACCGCTACGACCCGGGCGCGGTCGACGCCGAGGGCCGCTGGCGGCTCCAGTTCCGCGCGTACGCCATCCGCGGGGACAAGGGCCTCACCGTCGTGGACGCCGGGATCGGCCCGGCGGACAGCCCGGCCGGCTCGTGGGCGCCCGTGCCCGGCAGGCTCCCCGATTCACTCGCGGCCGCGGGCCTCGACCCGGCCGAGGTCGACACCGTGGTGCTCACGCATCTGCACACCGACCACGTCGGGTGGGCGGTCGTGACCGGGGCGGCCGTCCCGCCGGCGGACGGCGCGCCCGCGCCCGGCGGCCGTCGCCCGTACTTCCCGAATGCCGACTACCTGCTCCAGCGGGCCGAGTTCGAAGCCCTCGACGCGCTCAACCCGCAGCTTCGCGAGACCTTGACCGACCCGCTGGAGGCGGCCGGCCGGCTCCGGCTTCTCGACGGGGACACGCGGCTGCGCGCCGGGCGCATCGTCGCGACGCCCGGTCACACGCCCGGGCACCAGAGCGTGGTGGTGGGCGACGGGCGCGAGCTGGTGCTCGTCACCGGCGACCTCCTGGTGCACGCGCTCCAGGTGCTCCACCCCGAGCTCGCCTACGCGCACGAGCTCGACCCCGGGGCGGCCAGGCGGTCAAGGAAGCGCATGCTCGACCGCGCACCCGCCACCACGCTGCACCTGGCGACACCGCACCTGACGGAGCCGTTCGTCGCGGTGTGACCGCGGCCGGCTCCGGTGCTCAGGCGACCGCGAACCCCGGTCATTGACGCGGGACGTCGATGCCCGCCGCGCGTAGTTCCGCCTCGACCAGCGCGTTCAACCGGGCGATGCTCGGCGCTTCGTCCTCCCGGTGGTGGTTGACCAGGCCGTAGCGGGCGGCGGCGTCGGACCGGCTCCGGGACGCGGGCGGCGGCGCCAGCAGCGCGCGGTCGGCCAGCAGCCTGTCGGCCAGCGCCGACGCCAGCTCCTCGATCCGCGGGTCGCCGGGATCCCAGGACATCGCATCGACGCCGCGCTTGGTCAGCTCGACGAGCTCGGGATCGTCAAGCGAGTGTTCGAGCCGGGTCAGGAAGCTCTCGAAGATCTCCGGAACGAGTGCCCGGGCCAGCAGCAGAGCCTCCCGCTGGGCGGCCACGTAGTCAGGGCCGAAGCCGAGTTCGGCGAGCCGCTCCAGGACCGCGCAGGCCCGGTCGGGCAGCAGGGCCCGGTCACCGTGGGCGAGCCGGTGCAGCGTGTCGCGGCGCGCGGTCAGGTCCTCGATCCGCTGGGTGAGCCGCCGCTCGACGTCGTGCAGCGACGCGGCGAACTCCTCGGGGCCGGAGTCGAGCAGGTCACCGATCTCGGCCAGCGGCACACCGGCCTCGGCCAGCGTGCGGACCTGGACCAGCCGCAGCAGGTCGGTCGACCGGTAGCGCCGGTAGCCCGACCCGTCCCGCTCCGGCTCCGCGACCAGGCCGAGCCGGTGATAGTGCCGCACGGTCTTGATCGTGACGCCCACGAACGCCGCCGCCTGACCGATCGTGAGCCCGTCTGCCATCGGCACAGCGTACCGGCGGCCCTCGCGTCCACGGGTGACGCGACCGGGTTGACGTTGACCTAAGGGCAGGGTGCACGCTCCCCGCAAGGCCCCTCGGAGGGGCGAACACCACGCTCACCGCACGCCCCCTCGAAGGGGCGAACACCAGGAGGTTCAGGATGGGACAGAGCACCGGCGGCTTCTCCGACGCGGGGCTGCGCAGACTGCGCGAGGTGCTGGCGCGCCATGTCGAGTCCGGGAAGATCCCCGGGCTGGTCGCCCTCGTCAGCAGGGGAGACCGGACCCACGTCGAAGCGCTCGGGACGATGCGGCACGACGGCGGCGCGCCGATGCGCCGGGACACGATCTTCCGGATGGCGTCGGTGTCCAAGCCGGTCACGATGGCCGCGGCGATGGTCCTGCTCGACGAGTGCCGGCTGCGGCCGGACGACCCGGTCGACGAGTGGCTGCCCGAGCTCGCCGACCGGAAGGTGCTGAAGCGTCCCGACGGGCCGCTGGACGACACCGTGCCGGCCGACCGGCCGATCACCGTACGGGACCTGCTCACCTCGACGCTCGGGCTCGGCATGGACTTCGAGCTGCTGAACGCCCCGATCAGGGCCGCGCTCTTCGAGGCGACCGACTACGGCGTGGCGTCCGGACCGGCGCCGGATCCGGACGAGTGGATGCGCCGCCTCGGCGAGCTGCCCCTGTCGTACCAGCCCGGGCAGCGGTGGCAGTACGACCTCAGCCACGAGGTGCTCTGCGTGCTCGTGGCCAGGGTCACCGGCCGGCCGTTCGGGACGTTCCTGCGCGAACGCGTCCTCGACCCGCTGGGCATGACCGACACCGGCCACCACGTGCCCGCCGCCAAGATCGACCGGCTGCCGCCCCTGTACGGGCCCGATCCGCGGACCGGGGAGTTCGTCGTGTGGGACGAGGCCGAGGGCGGACGGGTCAGCCGGCCCCCGGTGTTCCAGGGCTGCGCGCTGGTCTCCACCGTCGACGACTTCCACGCCTTCTTCCGGATGCTGCTGAACCACGGCGTGCACCAGGGGCGGCGGATCCTGTCCCGGCCCGCCGTCGAGCTGATGACCACCAACTGCCTCACGCCCGAGCAGCAGGCCGCCCGCGACAGCATGTACCGGAACATCGCGCACCTGTCGGCCGGGCTTGCGCTGCACGGCGGCTGGGGCTACGGCATGGCGGTGCGCACCCGCCGGAGCGACTACGCTCCCGTCGGCCAGTTCGGCTGGGACGGCGGAACGGGCACCACCGTCTACGCCGACCCGGCCAACCAGCTCACGGGAATCCTGCTCACCCAGACCGGGATGTCCACCCCGGCCCCGGCGCGGCTGTTCCACGACTTCTGGACCACCCTCTACCAGGCCCTCGACGACTGAATGCCGGGGCCCCGGCTACGGTCTGACCAGGATGGCGTTGCCCAGGGAGCGTTGTCCCGTGGCGTCGGAGGGCCGGTTGACGATGCCCGCTCCGGACGTGGCGAGCACGCTGGAGCCGCCGCCGTCGAGGTTCATCGCCTCCACCGCGCCGAGCCGCTTCATCAGCTCGGCCGTCTGCGCGATGCCGAGCCCTTCGCTGTATCCGGCCTGCCTGCCGTCGACGACCACGAGCATCAGGCGCCCGCGGTCGTCCATGCCGATCATGGATCGCGGGTTGGCGCGCAGCGTCCAGTTGTAGGTGAACGTCTGGTCGGCGCCCTCCCGGATCAGCCCGTCGGCGCCGGCGTTGACGGAGATCCTGCCGTCACGGACCAGGGTGGGCCCGACCTGCAGGATCGTGGTGTCGGGGGTGAGGGGTACGCGGTGGCCCCTGCTGTCCTCGACGCGCTCGGTGACGGTCAGCTTGCTTCCCGGGGCGGCGTGGCCGAGCAGCCAGGCGGCGCTGTCGCCGATGGCCTGGACGACCGATCCGCCGGCCGGGACGGCGGCGCCGCGCGTGGTGTTGACCGCGAGCACGGTGCCGTTGGCGTCGAGCACGGCCTCGGCGCCCTCGCCCGCGGGTGGCACGCCCCATTCGGGGGTGAAGAGCACCAGCTCGCTGGAGTCGGTGCACCTGAGGTCGTGCTGGGGCTTCTCGGTGGGCTGGTCGCCGCCGACGCCGCCGCAGTTCCACACCTCGCCGGGCAGCCGGTTGACGCCGTCGATCTCGGCCGTCGCCCCGCCCGCGCGCAGCGTCACGCGCGCGGTGAACGCGTCGACGTCGACCCGGCGGCCGCCGTGCGTGATCTTGATGCCACCGCGGCCCTGGGTGGCGGAGCCGATGAGCTTGCCGTTCTTGACGTACAGGCCGCCGGGCGCCCGGTTGTAGAACCACTGGGCGTTGATCCCGGCGGCGGCGCCGGTCGCGGCCATGAGGTCGGTCAGCGTCTCGGGGCCGTTGAGCGCCTGCCCGAACTCGGTGTCCACGGTGCCGCGGAACTCGCGGAAGTCGACGCGCAGCACGTGCACCTTCTGGGGCGCGTTCGCGTCGGCGCCGTCCTGCGCAGTGTAGCGGGTGCCGCCGGCGAAGCCCGCGGCCCTGACGCGGGTCAGCTCGGCGGACGCCTCGCCGCTGGTGGCGTAGCGGCCCACCCGTACGGTCCACCCGAGGACGTCCGCCGGGCGGTCGGCGAAGTCCGGGAGGTCGACCCGCTCGACGCGGGGGGTGAAGCCCTTCTCGCGCAGGGCGGCGGCGATCCGGTCGGCGATCTGTCTCGGTCCGAGCGCGGTGCCCGCCGTGGCGGCCGGGCCGTCGAGGGTCGCGGGCAGGTAGACGTGGACCGTCCAGTGGTCGTCGGCGTCCTGGGCGCCCAGCGAGAGCGTGGTCAGGCTGACGCCCGGGGGCAGGCCGGGCGGGGTCGCTCCGGCCGTGGCGGGCAGCAGCACGGTCAGGGCCGCTACCAGGGACGTTAAGGCTGTGCTGGGCATGTGCGTCCTTCGTTCTCGTGGCCGGCCCGGCGGAGACCCGTGTCTTGACGGCGCATCGAGCGGCTCCTATTCTTCAGGGTCAATTAATAAATGACCCTGAAAAAAAGAGCAACCCTCCGCACCCCACCGACCCAAGGACCCTTCATGAGGAATCTGCTTCGGCTCGCGGCGGCCGCACTCACCGCCCTGCCGCTGACCGCGTGCGCCGCCGCCGGGAGCGACGGCCCCGTCGCGCTCACCTGGTGGCAGGGCCCGAACGCCGAGACGCCCACGCGGGAAGCCGTGGCCGCCTGCACGCGCGACGGCAAGTACACGATCAAGGTCGAGACCCTCCCCGAAGGCTCCGACAAGCAGCGCGAGCAGCTCGTCCGGCGGCTGTCGGCCAAGGACCGGGCGGTCAACCTCATCACCATGGACGTCGTGTGGACGGCCGAGTTCGCCGAGGCCGGCTGGATCCTGCCGCTGCCCGGCGCCACCGCCAAGACCGTCACCGACGGCACGCTCGACGGCGCTCTCAAGTCCGCCACGTGGAAGGGCGAACTCTACGCGGCGCCGCTGCTGTCGGGCTCGCAGCTGCTCTGGTACCGCAAGTCGCGAGCCGCGCAGGCGGGCATCGACCCGGCCAAGGGCGAGCTGACCTGGGAACAGCTCCTGGCCGCGGCCGGCCGCCTGCCCGAGGGCGAGCGCGGAGTGGCCACGCCCGGCAACCGCTACGAGGGGTACACGGTCTTCGTCAACGCGCTCGTCGCCTCGGCGGGCGGGCAGGTCGTCGACGCCGAGGGCCGTCCGGGACTCGACGGCGACGCCGGGCGGGCCGCCGCCACCGTCATCGGCTCCCTGGCCACCGGCCCGGCGGCGCTGAAGGGCCTGAGCACGCTCGACGAGGAGACCATGCGCGCCGCCTTCGAGCAGGGGGAGGCGTCGTTCATGACGAACTGGGGCTACGTCTACGCCGCGGCCGCCGAGCGCGCCGCGAAGGAGCCCGCGTTCAAGAAGGTCTTCGACGACTACGGCTGGGCCCGCTACCCGAGGGTCGCCGCCGACCGGCCCAGCGCCCCGCCGCTCGGCGGCTCCAACCTCGCCATCGGCGCCGGCACGCCGGAGGACCAGCGCGAGAGCGCCTACGCGGCCATCGCCTGCCTGACCTCCGCGCAGTCGCAGAAGGGCTTCATGATGGGCGCCGGCATCCCCGCCGCCCGCGCGTCGGTCTACGACGACGCCGAGGTACGCGCCGCGTTCCCGTTCGCCGACGTCATGCGCGACTCGATCGCCGAGGCGGAGCCCCGGCCGATGGTGCGCAAGTACAACGCCCTGTCGACCGCGATCCAGACCGCCTTCCACCCGCCCGCGTCGGTGACCCCCGACACCGCGGCCAAGGCCCATGCGGCCGTCGCCGAGGCCGTGGGACAGTGAACCGGATCCGCACCGAGCGGCGGCTGGGCTGGCTCATGGCCGGCCCGGCGCTGCTCCTCATGACGGCGGTGACGGTGGTGCCCGTCCTGCGGACCGTCGCGCTGTCGCTGGAGAGCTACTCCCTGAGCGCCCCCGGCGAGCGCGCGTTCGCTGGGCTCGGCAACTACCGTGAGATCCTCGCCAGCGGCGACTGGTGGCGCGACCTGTCCTCGACGGTCATCCTGACGGTCACCAGCGTGGGCATCGAGTTCGTGCTCGGCTTCGCCCTGGCGCTGGCCATGCACAAGGTCCTGTGGGGCAGGCAGCTGCTGCGCACCGTCGTGCTCGTGCCGTACGCCGTGCTCACCGTGGTGTCGGCGTTCGCCTTCCGCTTCGCCTTCCAGCCGTCGGTGGGCTTCGTGGGCGGCGACTTCAACTGGCTCGGCGAGACCTGGTCGGCGTACACGGTGATCGTGCTGACCGAGGTGTGGAAGACGACGCCGTTCATGGCGCTCATGCTGCTGGCCGGGCTGGTCACGGTGCCCGGCGAGGTCCACGAGGCGGCCAGGGTCGACGGGGCCGGCGCCTGGCAGCGCCTGTGGCGGGTGACGATCCCGGCCATCCGATCGGCGATCATGGTGGCGCTGCTCTTCCGCACGCTCGACGCGTTCCGGATCTTCGACACCGTCTACATCCAGACGCAGGGCGCCGTCGGCACCGAGACCCTGTCGTTCCTGAGCTACCGCTTCCTGATCAGGGATCTGGAGGTCGGCCTCGGCTCGGCCGTCTCGGTGCTGCTGTTCGTCTGCGTGGCGATGATCGCGGCCGGATTCGTCAGAGCGTTCAGAGGTGAATCATGAAACGGCGCGTCGCGGACATCCTGGTCACCCTGACCGTCGCGGTCTGGACCCTGGCCCCGATCGCCTGGGTCGTGAGCCTGTCGCTGAAGCCCGCCACCCTGCAGAACGACGGCCGCTTCCTGCCCGCCTCGCCGACGCTCGACAACTACACCGGGCTGTTCACCAAGCCGGTGTTCACCAGCGCGCTGGGCAACTCCGTGGGCATCTCGCTCATCGCCACGACCGTCTCGGTGATCGTCGCCATCTTCGCGGCCTACGCGATCGCGCGGCTGGCCTTCCGCGGCAGCGGGCTGGTGCTCGGCACGGCCCTGTGCCTGACGATGTTCCCGGCGATCGCGCTGGTCGGGCCGCTGTTCACGCTGTGGACGGAGCTCGGCCTGTTCGACACCTGGCTCGGCCTCATCATCCCGTACGTCTCCTTCTCGCTGCCGCTGGCGATCTGGCTGCTGACCTCCTTCTTCCGCACCATCCCGCGCGCGCTGGAGGAGTCGGCGCAGGTCGACGGCGCCACCCGGCTCCAGGCGCTGGTCCGGGTCGTCCTGCCGGCGGCCGTCCCCGGCGTGGTCACCACGTTCCTGCTCACCTTCCTGGGCTGCTGGGGCGAGTTCCTGTTCGCGATCTCGCTCACCTCGACCGAGGCCTCGCGCACGGTCCCCGCCGCGCTGGCCTTCTTCACCGGTGACTCGGAGTTCCAGCAGCCGTACGGCGCCATCGCGGCGGCCGCCCTGATGGTGACGGTGCCGGTGGTCGTCCTCGTCCTGCTCGCCCAACGCCGCATCGTCGCCGGGCTCACCTCCGGCGCCGTGAAGGGGTGACACCATGCCTCACGCCGGAACCCACCGTCTGCCCGAGAGAGTGCTGCCATGACGTCTTCCGCGACCGCTCCCTTGCTGCGCCGGCTGAACGCCGAGAAGGCGCTGGCCGTCCTGCGGGAGGTCGACACGATCCGCCTCGCCGAGCTGGCCGACGCCTCGGGCCTGTCCAGGCCCACGGTCGACGCGGTGATCGAGGATCTGCGCAGGATCGGGCTGATCGCCGAGACCGAGGACGCCACCGCCGGCCGCCGCGGCCGTCCCGCCAGGCTCGTCCGGCTGCGGGCGGAACGGGGCTACGTCGTCGGCATCGACATCGGCGTGCACAAGTGCGTCGTCTCGGTGGCCGACCTGCGCGGCGCAGTCCTGGCCACCGAGGTGCGGCAGCTCGGGCAGGAACTCGGCCGCAAGGCCCGGCTCGACGGTGTTCGGAGGACCGTACGAGCCGCGCTGAAGCCCGCCGGGGTCGACCGGTCCGCCGTCCTGGCGGTGTGCACGGCCACGCCCGGCGTCGTCGACCCCCGCACCGGGGTGGTGCTGGCCTGCGACGTGCTGCCCGACTGGAAGGGCCTCAACCTCAGGACCGAGCTGGGCCGCTCGTTCGGCGCGCCGGTCCTGGCCGACAACGACGCCAACCTCGCCGTGGTGGGGGAGCGCTGGCGCGGCGTGGCCGCCGCGAGCGAGGACGTCATCTACGTGCTGGCCGGCGAACGCCTGGGCGCGGGCATCGTCTCGGGCGGCCAGGTCTTCCGCGGCCACGACGGGGGCGCCGGTGAAATGGCCTTCCTCAGCCTGCTGGAGCACACCCCGGGAGCCGAGGGCATCGGCGCGCTGGCCAGCCATGTCGGCAAGGAGGTCGTGGCCAGGCTGCGCGAGCACGGCGAGCCGCAGCCCGGCCAGGCCGAGGGGCTGACGGGCGACGCCGCGCTCCTGATGGCCGCCGCCCGCGACGGCGACGAGGAGGCCCAGCAGGTCCTCGAGCAGATCCTGGCCCGCATCGCCAGGGCGGTCGGCACGCTGGCCCTGCTCCTGAACCCTGAGCTGATCGTCATCGGAGGCGGCGTGGCGGCCGCCGGCGAGCAGATCGCCGAGCCGATCCGCCGCAGGCTGCCGCAGATGACCTCGCTGCCGCCCCGGCTGGAGGTGTCGTCGCTCGGAGACCGGGCCGTCACCGCCGGGGCCCTGCGCACCGCCCTGGACGTCGTCGAAAGTTCCCTGCTGGACAACCTGAATGGCTGAGAAGAGAAGCATGTCACCTGTGTCGCTGGCCATTGTCGGAGCCGGGGACCGCGGCAGCGGATACGCCCGGTGGGCGCTGGAGCACCCTGACCAGGCCCGGATCGTGGCCGTCGCCGACCCGGTCGAGGAACGGGCCCAGGCCCTGGCCCGCCCGAGCGGCGCCCGGGTCTTCCCCGATTGGAGGCAGCTGGCCGAGGCGGGCCGGATCGCCGACGCCGTCGTGATCGCCACCCAGGACTCCGACCACGCCGAACCGGCCCGGACCTTCGCCGGGCTCGGCTGCCACCTGCTCGTCGAGAAGCCGCTGGCGCCGACCGAGGCCGAGTGCCGCGCCATCGTCTCGGCCGTCCAGCGGACGGGGGTGATCTTCGCCGTCTGTCACGTGCTGCGGTACGCGCCGTACACCGACACCGTGCGATCCGTGCTGAGCTCGGGCCGGATCGGCGAGATCGTCTCCGTCCAGCACCTCGAACCCGTGGGCTTCTGGCACCAGGCGCACTCCTACGTGCGCGGCAACTGGCGCAGGTCCGACCAGGCCAGCTTCATGCTGCTGGCCAAGTCGTCGCACGACCTCGACTGGCTCCAGTACGTGGTCGGCCGCCCGGTCCGCCGGGTGTCGAGCTTCGGCGGGCTCAAGCACTTCCGCCCGGAGAACCGCCCCGAGGGAGCGGCCTCACGCTGCCTCGACTGTGCCGTCGAGCCCGGCTGCCCGTACTCCGCGACGCGCCTGTACTTCGGGCGGCTGCGCGAGGGGCGGCACGGCTGGCCGCTGAGCGTCGTCACACCCACCTTCACCGAGGAGGCCCTCACCGGCGCCCTCCGGCACGGGCCGTACGGCAGGTGCGTCTACGACTGCGACAACGACGTCGTCGACCACCAGGTCGTCGCCCTGGAGTTCGACGGGGGAGCCACCGGCACGTTCACCATGACCGGCTTCAACACCGGCGGGCATCGCCGTACCCGGATCTTCGGCACCCACGGCGAGCTGTCGTGCGACGGCCGGAGCGTCGTCGTCGAGGACTTCCGCACCGGCGACTCCACGACGATCGCCGTCACGCCGACCGGCGACCCCACGGCGGGCGGCGGCCACGCGGGCGGCGACGAGCGGCTCATGGAGGCGTTCGTCCGCGCCGTCGCCACCGGCGACCGCGGCCTGATCCGCTCGGGCCCCGCCGAATCACTCGCCTCCCACCTGGCCGTCTTCGCCGCCGAGCGGGCCAGGCTCACCGACCGGGTCATCACCGTGGAGTGAGGCCGGAACCGCAACAGGAAGGAGCTCGCCCCATGCGAGCAGCGCTCAGAACGGTCCTTTCCGCCCTCATCTGCTTAGCCCCGCTGCTCGCCCCCGGGCCCGCCCATGCGGACGCGCCCGACGCCGAGAACTGGCCGCGCCCGCGGTTCATCAGCTACAACGTCTGCGGCGGCGCGAGCCACTGCCCGCCGATCTACGAGGACTCCGCGATCGCGTGGCGGGACGTGGTCGTGCGCGCCCTGGACGCCTGGGACGCCGACCTCGTGATGCTCCAGGAGGTCTGTTACGGGCAGTGGACCCTGCTGCGTGACCACCTGCGCGGCCGTACGGGCGAGCCCCGGTACGACTCGGTGTGGGCGGCGGCCCTGCCGTCCGCCCCCGGCTGCTCGCGCTGGGGCGACGACCTGCGCTTCGGCCTGGTGATCTTCGCCAAGGGCGGGACCGGGACGATCGACAACGGCTCCCGCGTCGTCCACCCGCTGCCCGAGGCGCGCGACGTCGAGAACCGGATCCTGCTGTGCGCCCGCGCCACCGTCACCGGCCGCCAGGTCCGCGCCTGCAACACCCACATCGACCCCGACGACGCGACCGCCAGGCTCCAGGTGGAGCGCGTGGCGACCCTGACCGAGGGCTACGCGGGCCAGGGCGAGCCGGTGGTGCTGGGCGGCGACTTCAACGTGCTCCCGGCGGACGACACCCTCGACCCGCTGTACGG
Organism: Nonomuraea sp. NPDC023979; assembly: GCF_040639085.1. NCBI lineage: Bacteria > Bacillati > Actinomycetota > Actinomycetes > Streptosporangiales > Streptosporangiaceae > Nonomuraea > Nonomuraea sp. NPDC023979. The sequence goes on along the minus strand of NZ_JBEZZG010000017.1, from coordinate 44,410 downwards.
CCACACCGGCGGGCACGGCGTGTTCCAGGAGGTCGACGAGAACGACAAGGAGCACTTCGGGGCAGCGTGCGCGCAGACCCGGGACCGCTGCAGGAGCGGTGAGGCGACGGCGAAGCTGCCCTGCTCGCCCCACGTCAGCGAGCCCGGGAAGATCGATTACATCTTCCTCAGCCACTACTGGTTCACGACCGTCCGCGGCGACGCGGCGGCGTGCACGCCGGGCATGTCGGACCACCACCTGCTGCGCGGTGCGGCGGCCTGGGAACACTGACCGGCCCTTGCCCGTGGCCTCGTCCGGGCATACGATCAGGGCAGTCGTACAGGACGACTGCCCTGATCGGAGGAAGCCATGACGTCCCCGGCGGCCGAGCGCGGACGCGACGTGCGGAAACGCCTGCTGAACGCGGCGGTGGAGCTCATCCCCGAGCGCGGCTGGGCGGCGGTGAGCACCCGGGTCCTCGCCGAGCGCGCCGGGGTGACGCCGAGCGTGGTGCACTACCACTTCCCCTCGCTGCCGAGCCTGCTGCGCGAGGCCGCGACCGGCCGGATGAGGGAGCTGCTGGCCGGGCTGAACGAGCTGCTGGAAGGCGCCCGGTCGCCCGGCGACGCGATCGGGACGATGCTCGCGTCGGCCGAGGAGTACACCGGCGCCGACGCGAGCTCGCTGCTGTTCGTCGAGGCGTACCTGGCGAGCACCCGCGACGACGAGCTGCGCGGGCAGATCGCCGAGCTGGCCGCCGAGTTCCGGCAGCGGTTCGGCGGGTGGCTGGAGCGGCACGGGGTGCCCGCCCCGTTCGAGACGGCCGCCGTCCTGGCGGCCTCCGTGGACGGCCTCCTGCTGCACCGTGGCCTGGGCCTCAGGGCGGACGATCTCTCGGCGGTGCTCCGCAGGCTCGTCCCCGCGCCGGTCGAGGAGGGATGACGTGCGAACGGTGATCTGCGGGGCCGGGATCAGCGGCCTGGCCCTGGCCCACCGGCTCGCCGCCCTGGGCGGCGAGGTCGTGGTGGTCGAGCGCGCCCCCGGGCCCCGACCGCAGGGATACATGATCGACTTCTTCGGCCCCGGGCTGGAGGCGGCCGAGGCGATGGGCCTGCTGCCCGCGCTGGAACGAGCGGCCTACCACTACGACGAGGGGCGGCTGGTCGACCGGGACGGCCGCCGCCGCGCCACGCTCCGGACCAAGAGCTTCTCACGCGGCCCGCTGCTGAGCCTGCTGCGCCCCGACCTCGAGGCCGTCCTGGCCGACGCCCTTCCGGCCTCCGTCGACCTGCGCTACGGCACGGCCCTGACCGGCGTGGCGAACCGCCCCGGCGGCGTGACGGTGACGCTGGCCGACGGCGGTGTCCTGGACGCCGATCTGCTCGTGGGCGCCGACGGGATCCACTCGACCGTCCGCCGGCTGGCCTTCGGGCCGGAGGACCGCTACCTGCGCTACCTCGGCCTGCACACGGCGGCGTTCGTCTTCGACGCGCCGGACGTGCACGCCGCCGTCAGGCACGCGTTCTGCCTCACCGACTCCGCCGACCGGCAGATGGGCTTCTACGCGCTCCGCGACGGCCGGGTCGCCGCGTTCACGGTGCACCGCAGCGCCGACCCCGCGACTCCGGACGACCCCCGGGCGGCCGTCCAGCGGGCCTACGCCGGCCTGGGCTGGGTGACGCCGCGCGCGCTGGAGCGGTGCCCGCCGGCCGAGGAGATCTACTACGACCAGGTCGCGCAGATCGAGCTTCCGGAGTGGAGCACCGGCCGGGTCGTCCTGGTCGGGGACGCCGCCCACGCCGTGTCGCTGATCGCCGGGCAGGGCGCGTCGCTCGGGCTCGCCGGCGCTTTCCTGCTCGCCGACCGGCTCGCGCACGAGCCGGCGATCGAGCGGGCCACGGCCGGGTTCGAGCGGCTGTGGCGGCCCGTGGTCGAGGACAAGCAGCGCAACGCCCGGTCGATGGCCCGCTGGTTCCTGCCCTCCTCACCGGCCGACCTGCGGGTCCGGCGCCTGATGCTCCGGCTGAGCCGGGCGCCCCTCGTCATGGGCTACGTCAGCTCGGTCCTCGCGGGCAAGGACACCAGGCTCGCCGACGTCGCGGGGCCACGTCACCACCCCTGCTGAGCCGTCCCCGGCCCGGCGCGAGGGTCAGCTGACGACGAAATCCTCGACCAGTGGGTCGTCGCGCAGCTCGGCGGCGGTGGCGTCCGGGTCCAGGACCTCCGCCGCCAGATGGACGCCCGGCGGCACGGAGCCGGTGAGCACGGCGCGGGCGGCGAGCGCCATCACCACCCCGCTCAGCGCGTACGAGTCGACGGCCGTGAGGACGATCCGGCCGGGACCCGGCGGCTCGCCGGGACGGGGGCGGGCGGTGAAGAGCATGACGTAGAAGGCGCCGAAGTCGGCGTTGTCCGCCAGCGAGGCGCGCACGACGGAGCCGGCCAGCGCGGCGGGATCGGCGCCGTCCGCCTCGGCCCAGGCCGCCGCGAGAGCCTCGGGGAGCCGGCCGGAGACGAAGACGTTGTAGCACCGCACCTCGTCGGCGCGGGTGTCGGCGGCCAGGGTCTGCGCCTCGGTGGTGAGGTACGGCCAGGCGTGCACGGGGACGGGGAAGCCCGGCAGCCGCACTCCGTGCAGCGGCGCGAGGGCGTTCGGCTGGACCCGGCCCCCGCGCCAGGCCGCCATCGGCGCCCCGAACCTGGGCCCCCTGGTCAGCAGCGCGTCCACGGCGGACAGGGGGGTGAACACGGCCGCGCCGCCCACGTACACGTCGAGCCGGCGCGGCGCCCGTCCCTTCGCCAGCAGCCTGGGCAGGAGCCCGGACAGGCCCGGCATGACTCCGGCGGAGAACACCGCGATACGGTCGCCCGCCAGGGGGTGGCCGGTGAGGGCGTCCTTGGCGGCCAGCTCGCCGCCGATGTCGACGTAGTCGGCCCCGGCGGCGAAGGCGGCGCGGGCCACGGTGTCCAGGACCCGGTACGTGGGCCCGGCGCAGCTGACCACGATCCGGCAGCCGTCGCAGAAGGCGGCCAGCTCGGCGGGGTCGTGGAGGTCCACGCGCACGGCGTGGGCCGGGCCGGGGAGGGAGGCGGCGACGTCGGCGGCTGCCGCCACGTTCCTGCCGCCCACGCGCAACGGGCCGAGGCCGAAGGCCGCGATGCGCTGAGCGGCCGTCCGGCCCACCGCGCCGGTGGCGCCGAGCAGCCCGATCATCGCCCGTCCCCGAGACGGGCGCGGACGGCCAGCGCCACCCCGGCCACGGTCGGGTCGGCCAGGAACTCGCGTACCGGAACGGACGCCCCGGCCTCCTTGGCCAGGCGCACCACGGCCCGCACCGCGAGCAGGGAGTCCCCGCCCAGGCCGAAGAAGTCCGCGCCCCGGTCCAGCACGGGAACCTCCAGGAGCTCCTCGAAGACGTCGGCGACCGCCTGCTCCAGGTCGTCGGCGGGCGGGCCCTCCTGGTGGCGGACGGCCGCTTCCGGCAGCAGGCCGAGACGCAGCCTCTCGTCCGGCGCGGGTTCAGCGGCCTCGGGCAGGTCCGGCACCCGGTCCCAGCCGGAGCCGTCGGCGAGGGCGTCCACCAGGTCGACGAACTCGGCGAAGGCCGCCGTCACCTGATCGAGGTCGAAGAGCTCCTCGACGAGGGAGAAGACCGCGACCATCTCCGGGCCGAGCTCGAAGCAGCGCACCTCGATCGCGACCTGCGGGGTGCGCAACTGGTGGAAGTAGTCGGAGGCGACCACCCGGCCCAGCGGCCCGGCGTCCTCTGGAGGGCGGCCGCCCATCGCGGCGTCGACGCCGAGCACGCTCTGGAACACCACCGGCCCGACCGGCCGCCGGCTGCCGCGTCGGCGGGCCAGCTCCCGGCCCACCTCCACGCCGGTGACCAGGTTGTGCGCCGCGTGCTCGCCGGAGGCCACCTGCGCGGCGGTGGCGAGCTCGGCGAACGTGGCGGCCGGGTCGAGGTCGAGGGGGAGCAGCATGGTGGCGGCGAAGGCGCCGACGACCCGCTGCACGTCGGGGTGGAGCGGCAGCCGGTTGAGCTGCAGGGCGTTCAGCAGCATCCGGCGATGCCCGGCCCAGCGGGCCAGCACCACGCCGAACGCGGTGAGCATGGCCGTGGACGGGGTGACGCCCCGGCTCGTGCACTGCTGCCGCAGCGCGCTCCAGCGATCGGCGCTCCAGCGATGCTCGCGGTTGCCCATCGTGACCGGGCGCACCCGCTGCGGGTCGGCGGCCAGCGGCAGGGCCGGCGGGCCGGGAAGCGCTTCCAGGCGGGACCACCACCAGTCGCGGTCGGCCTGCCACGCCTCGGTGGCGGGCAGGCCGGCGAGCGAGGCCACGTAGTCGCCGAAGTGGATCTCCAGCGGCGGCAGGGCGGCGTTCCAGTCGGCGACGAAGGCGAGCAGGTCGCGGCTGAGCACGCTGGACGACCAGCCGTCGAAGACGAGCAGGCTCAGGCCCAGGTGGAGCCGCCCCTCGTCCTCCGGGAGCAAGGTCAGCCGCACGTCCAGCCCGGGGCCGCGGGCGGGGTCGGGGCCGCTGGTGCTCATCTCGTGCCGTACGTCCCGCAGCGTGGCGGCGATCTCGTCCGGGCTCGCCTCGCGCAGGTCGTACACCCGCACCCGCGGCACGGCGCCGGGCGCGCCGGCGGGCAGGACGTGCTGGCGGCCGTCGGAGGTGACGCGCGCCCGGAGCGTGGGCTGGTGCGCGGCCAGCCGCTCGATCGCGTCCGTGAGCGCGTCGGCGGCCTCGTCGCCGTCGACGCCGGTCAGCGCGTGGTCGAGGTAGTAGTGGGCCGAGTCGTAGGACAGCTCCCAGCCGTCCTGCTGGCCGACGAAGTACCCCTGCTGCAGGGGGAGCAGGGGGAACTCGGCGTGCGGGTCCGGGCGCGGGGTGACCGTGATCGGCAGGGCCCGCGGTCCGGGGCCGCCGGCCGCGCGTCGCCGGACGAGCTCGGCCAGCTCGTTCAGCGTGGTGTCCACGCGCACGTCGGACAGGGCCAGCGCGACGCCGAGGCGTTTGCGCACCAGCGCGGACATGCGCACCGCGAGGACGGAGTCGCCGCCCAGGCGCAGGAAGCCGGTGTCGTACGGGATCTCCTCGGGCGGCAGGTCGAGCAGCTCCGACCAGATCTCGGCCAGTTCCTTCATGGGCACTCCCATCGTCAGTGATCAGCGGGTGGCGGCGAACAGGCGCTGCGACAGCGCGGTCAGAGGGTCGTCCCGTCGGGGCAGGTCCACGTCGACGCGCAGCCCGCTGCCTTCCAGGGCGGCCAGCCATTCCTCGCGGCGCAGGTAGGTGCGGGTGGTGCCGGCTCGGGCGTCGTGCCGCTCGGGCGGCCCGTCCGCGGTGGACAGCGCGAACGGCATGGAGGTCAGCGACTGAGGGTGTTCGCGGACGGTCTCGATGAGCAGCACCCGGCCGCCGGGGGCCAGCAGCGCGGCGATCCGGTCGAGCAGTCGGCCGACGTGCGGGGCGTTGTGCGCCATCGTCGCCGCGACGACCAGATCCAGCTCTCCCGGCTGGCGCGGCAGGTCGCGGGCGATGTCGAGCAGCGCGTAACGCAGGAAGCCCGCGCCGAACCGCCGCCGCGCGGCGTCGAGGAAGAACGGCGACAGGTCGGTGAACAGGTAGAACTCGACCGGACGGCCGTCCAGCGCGGGCAGCAGGTCGGCGGTGGTCGCGCCGATGCCGGCGCCCAGTTCGAGGATGCGCAGTGGACGGCCGGTCCGTCCGGCGAGATCCCTCAGCACCTCGGCCGCGGCGGCGTTGAGGTAACGGCTGATCAGGTTGCCGCGGTACACGGCCTCGGCCGTGCCCGGCTCGCCGTCCGGGTAGAGCAGCGCCTGCACGCCGACCTCGTCGCGCAGCAGCGCGGGCAGCTCCCGCAGCGACCGCAGCATCAGGTCCGCGAGCTCGGCGGGGTAGCCGAGCGCCGCCCGCGCGGACTCCATGCGGGCCCGGGCTTCGGTCAGCTCGGCCCGGCGTGGTGCGCGCAGGCCGTGGTAGCCGCCGGCGGCGTCGCGGCCGGCCAGGCCGTGCTCGTGGAGGGCGGCGAGCCAGTGCCCGGGGATCCACCGGTGGCGGGGTACGGCGCCGAGGTCCTGCGCGACCGCGCCGGGATCGTGCGTTCCGCCGTCGCGCAGCCGGGTGCGCCGGTGCAGGTCGGCGGCGATGCCGAGCAGGATCAGCCGGTCCAGGTCCTGTACGGCTGCCGCGGCGCCACCGGTGGCGGATCCGGCGATCGCGGTGCGCCCGGCGCGGTCCGCGCGGTCGTTCAGTGGCGACATGAGGCGAGATCGTACGAAATAACGGTAATCATTTTCAAGATCTAGACAAAAGCCCTCGAAGCATGTAGCAATGAAAACCGTTTTCGTTTTACTGTCTCCGTGGAAGGGGCCTCCCTTGGGTTCGGCCACCGTCGATGAAGTACTGGCCTGTCTGGCCGACGTGCTGGAACTCCGGCCTTCGGACCTCGACCCCGACGTCCCGCTCACCGCCCTGGGCCTGGAGTCCTTCACCGCCGTGCGGCTGCGGCGGCGGCTGGTCGAGGACGCCGGGCTGAACCTGCCGCTGACCGCCTTCCTCGGCGACGCGACCGCCCGCACCGTCGCCTCCGGCACCGTGCCGGAAGAGCCGGCCGAGGAGGAGCAGTCGTTCCCGCTCACTCCCGTCCAGGCCGCCTACCTGGTCGGCCGGGACCCCGCGTTCCCGCTCGGCGGCGTGGCGACCTTCTACTACTTCGAGTACGACCGCACGCCCCAGGACACGCCCGAGGCCGACCTCGACCGGCTGGAGAGCGCGTGGAACCGGCTGGTGCGACGGCACCCGATGCTGCGCATGGTCGTCGGCCCCGACGCCCGGCAGCGCGTGCTCGCCGAGGTCCCCGGCTACGTCATCCCGCGCACCGACCTGCGCGGGGAGTCCGCCGAAGCCGCGGCCGAGGCGCTGGACAAGCTGCGCGCCGAATGCTCCCACCAGATGCTCCCCGTCGACCGCTGGCCGCTGTTCGACCTGCGTGCCGCGCTGCTGCCGGACGGCCGCACCCGGCTGTTCGTCGGTGTGGACGTGCTCGCCCTGGACCTCATGAGCTGGATGCGGCTGATGAGGGAGTGGGGCCGGCTCGTCGCCGACCCCACCCTGGAGCTGCCCGCTCCGCCGCTCGGCTTCGCGGATCTCGTACGGCGCAAGGCGGCCGACCCCGTCGAACGGCGGCGGCGTGAGACGGACGCGGCCTACTGGGCGCGCCGCGCGCCTGCCCTGCCGGACGGGCCGGCACTGCCCTGGAGCCGGGGCCCGGCGGAGTTCAGCGGGCACAGGCTCACCCGGCACGCCGCCGAGCTGTCCGCCGAGGAGTGGACGCGGCTCCGCAAGCAGGGCGCGGCGCACGGGCTGAGCCCGACCGGGCTGCTCCTCGCGGCCTTCGGCCTGGTGCTCCAGCGGTGGGGCGCCCGCGAGCCCTTCTGCCTGAACACCACCCTGTTCGACCGGGACGACCTCGCGCTCGGCGACGACACCCCCGGCCTGGAGAGCGTCGTCGGCGACTTCACCAGCACGGTCCTGGTGGAGATCCCGGTCGCGGACCCGGGCCGCTGGTACGGCTTCGCCGGCTATGCCGCGTCCGTCAACCGGCAGTTCTGGACCGACCTCGACCACCGGGCCGTCTCCGGCATGGAGGCGCTGCGCGCCGCGATCGAGGCAGGGGAACGGCCCAGGGAGACCGACGCGGCCACCGGGCTGCCCCTGCCCACGCACACCGTGGTCTTCACCAGCGGCGTCGGGCTGGCGGGGGCCGGGCAGGCGCCCGCGGCCTGGCTCGGCACGGAGGTCTTCGGCGTGTCGCAGACGCCGCAGGTGCTGCTCGACCACATCGTGTGGGACGAGAACGGCCGGCTCCGCATCGCGTGGGACGCCGTGGACGGAGCGCTGCCCGACGGGTTCGTCGACGGGATGCTGGCCGCGCACGTCCGCCTGCTGCGGCGGCTGGCCACCGAGCCGGATCTGTGGACCGACCCCGCCCTCGGCTGGGACCCGTCGTTCCTCCCTGACGAGGACGTGCCCGGCGGGGCGTTCGGCGAGGCCGGGCCGCTCCTGGACGATCCGCTGCGCGCCGCCGCCTCGCGCGACCCCGGCGCGCCTGCCCTGCTCGGCCCGGCCCGCAGCGTCGAGGCGGGGGAGCTGGCCGAGCGCGCCGCTCGCAGCGGGCGGGCGCTCGCCGCCCTCGGGCTCAGGCCGGGGGAGCTGGTGGCGGTGGCGGCGGACAAGGGCATCGCCCAGGTCACCGCGCTGCTCGGGGTGCTCGCCGGGGGAGCGGCGTACGTGCCCGTCGAACCGTCCTGGCCCGCGAGCCGGGTGGCCTCGCTGTGCGAGCAGGCGTCCATCCGGCACGCGCTGCTCGCCCCGGAGGCCGACGCCACGCTGTGGCCGGACGGGATCACCGTCCATCGGCTGGACGACGACGGCGTGCTCGCCGGCCCCGAGGCCGAGCCCCGGCGCCCGGAACCGGACGACCTCGCCTACGCGATCTTCACGTCGGGCTCGACCGGACGCCCCAAGGGCGTGGCCGTCGAGCACCGTGCCGCCCGCACCACCCTCGACGACCTCGCCGGACGCTTCCCCCTCACCGCCGAGGACCGGGTGCTCGCCCTGTCCGCGTTCAGCTTCGACCTGTCGGTCTACGACATCTTCTCCGTGCTCGGCTCGGGCGGCGGCGTCGTGCTGCCCGAAGCCGCCCGCCAGCGCGACCCCGGCCACTGGCTGGAGCTGATGGCACGCCACCGCGTCACCGTCTGGAACACCGCGCCGGCCCTGCTGGAGATGCTGGTGGAGTACGCCGAGCTGGAGCCGGAGGCGACCCGGCGGGCGCTGGCCACGCTGCGGCTGGTGTTGCTGTCGGCGGACTGGATCCCCGTCACGCTGCCCGATCGGCTGCGGGCGCTGGCCCCGCAGGCCGAAGTGGTCAGCCTGGGCGGGGCGACCGAGGCGTCCATCTGGTCGATCTGCCATCCGATCGGCGAGGTCGACCCCGCCTGGCCGAGCATCCCGTACGGCAGGGCGCTGCGGGGGCAGTCCTTCCACATCCTCGACGAGCACGGCCGGCCCTGCCCGGTCGGCGAGCCCGGCGAACTGCACATCGGCGGGGACGGGCTGGCCCGCTGCTACGTCGGGGACCCGGCGCAGACGGCCGAGCGCTTCATCACCCATCCGATCCTGCGCCGACGCCTCTACCGGACCGGCGACCTGGGGCGCTGGCGGCACGACGGCACGATCGAGTTCCTCGGCCGGCTCGACCGGCAGGTCAAGATCCGTGGCCATCGCATCGAGCTGGGCGAGATCGAGGCCACGCTGGACCGGCTGCCCTCGGTCCGGCAGGCCGTGGCCCGCGCGGTCCCCGGACCCGACGACCGGCCCCGGCTGGTCTGTCACGTGGTGCCCGCGGACCCCGCCGCGCCGCCGTCGGACGACGACCTGACAGAGGCGCTGCGGGCAAGCCTTCCCGCCTTCATGGTGCCCAACAGGTTCCTGATCGCGGACGCGCTGCCGATCACCGACAACGGCAAGATCGACTACCGGGCGCTCGCCAACCCGTACAGCCGACCGCGGGAAGAGGCCGCACCGCCCGCCCCGGCGGCGGCCCGTCCCGGGACGGACGCACGCACGGTCACCGCGACCGTGACGCGCGGGCTGCGGCTCAGCCTGACCGTGTCGGCCGACGGCGTGATGGAGCTGGTCGTGGAAGGCGACGCGGGCGACCCCGCGCGGACCGTCACCCCGGCCGCCCAGCCCGAACCACCGCCCGCGCCGCCTGCCGCCCCGGGGCACACGGAGCCGGATCCCCAGGTGGAGCGGGCCGTGGCCCGGGTGTTCAGCGAGCTGCTCAAGACGCCGGTCGACGTCACCACGCCGTTCTTCCGGCTGGGAGCGTCCTCCCTGACCGTCGTCCTCGCCCACCGCACGCTGAGGGCGGAGCTGGACGAAGGGCTCACCGTGGTCGACATGTTCGCCCGGCCGACCGTCCGGGAGCTGGCCGCGTTCATCACCTCCCGCAAGGAGGCGGCCCAGGCCGGGCCGGAACCCGTACCCGAACCCGATCCCGTCGCCGGACGGGCCGCCGCCCGCCAGGCGGCGCGGGCACACGCCGCGGAGCTCGCCGGATGAGCGCCGTGCCGGACACCACCGGGCCCGGGCCGATCGCCGTCGTCGGCCTCGCCTGCCGCTTCCCCGGCGCCCCGGACGCCGACGCCTACTGGGAGCTGCTGCGCGACGGCCGCACGGGCCTCACCAGGTTCACCGAGAGCGAGCTGGACGGGCGCGGAGTCCCCGGACGGCTGCGCACCCATCCCGGGTACGTGCCGGTCGGCGGGATCATCGACGGTCAGGCGGACTTCGACCCGGAGCCGTTCGGGTTGAGCGACGCCGAGGCGGCCCTCCTCGACCCGCAGCAGCGCCTGTTCCTCGAATGCGCCTGGCACGCCCTGGAGCACGCCGGCCACGGTGGCGGGCGCGACGCCGGCGCGGTGGGCGTCTTCGCGGGCGCCATGCAGAGCGCCTACCTGGCCGGCAACCTCGCGGGCCGCTGGGATCCGACCGGCTCCGGCCGCGATCCGCTCGGCAGCCTGCAGACCGCGATCTCGACACAGGCCGACTACCTGCCCCTGCAGACGGCGTACCGGCTGGATCTCACCGGACCGGCGGTGGCGGTGGCGACGAGCTGCTCCACCTCGCTGGTCGCCGTGCACCTGGCCGCGCAGTCGTTGCTGTCCGGCGAGTGCGACACCGCCCTCGCCGGCGGGGTGTCGCTGATCGTGCCCCAAGGGCAGGGGTACGTGCACGTCGACGGCGGCGTGTACTCGGCGGACGGCACCGTGCGGCCGTTCAGCGAGCACGGCACCGGCGTCGTCTACAGCCAGGGCGTCGGCGTGGTGGCGCTGCGCCGCCTGGCCGACGCGCTGGCCGACGCGGACCCCGTGCTGGCCGTGCTGCACGGCTCGGCGACGAACAACGACGGAGCCGGCAAGGCTGGGTTCACCGCGCCGTCCGTGCGCGGTCAGGCCCGCGTGGTGGCCGAGGCGCTCGCCGTCGCCGGTGTCTCGCCCCGTGAGATCGGCCTCGTCGAGGCGCACGGCACCGCCACCCCGCTGGGCGACCCCATCGAGGTGGCCGCGCTGCGGCGGGTGTTCGGGGACAGCGGCCCGGCCTGGTGCGGGCTCGGCTCGGTGAAGGGCAACATCGGCCACGCGAACTCCGCCGCCGGCATCGCCTCGTTCATCAAGGCCGTCCTGGCCGTGCACCACCGCGTACTGCCCCCGACGCTGCACGCCCATCCGCTCAACCCCCTTCTCGACCTGGAGCGATCGCCGTTCGAGGTGATCACCGCGGCCCGGGAGTGGGACACGCCTTCGCTGGCCGGGGTGAGCTCGTTCGGCATCGGCGGCACCAACTGCCACGCCGTGCTGGGACCGGCCCCGCACCGCCCGCCGGTCCCGGCCGACCGGCGGCCGCAGCTGCTGGCCGTGTCAGCGGCCACCCCCGAGGCGGCGCGCGCCACCGGACGGGCCCTCGCGGCCCGGACCGAGCTCGACGAGGCCGACCTGGCCTACACGCTGGCGGTCGGCCGCTCCCCGCTGGCCTACCGCGTGGCGGGGGTGGGCCGGGCCGGGCTCGCCGCGGCGGCGCCGGTCGAGGCGGCCGGCCCGGCCCCGCGCGTCGTGTTCGCCTTCCCCGGCGCGGGCAGCGCCGGCCCCGGCATGGGCGGCGGGCTCTACCAGGACGAGCCGGTCTTCGCCGAGGCCGTCGACGCGTGCGCCCGCCTGCTGCTCCCGCTGCTCGGCGCTGACGTCCGTGACGTCCTGGACCCGGGGATCGCCGAGGATCGCGTCCGCGACGTCGCCTTCGGGCTGCCCGCCCTCTTCGCCGTGTCGTACGGCGCGGCCCGGCTGCTGGAGTCCTGGGGCGTGCGGCCCGACGCCCTCGTCGGCCACAGCCTCGGCGAGTGCACGGCCGCGGCGGTGAGCGGCGCGCTGCCCCTCGCCGAGGCCGCCAGGCTGGTGGCGGCCCGGTGCGCGGCCGCCGCCCGCGCGGCCGGGGGCGGCGCGATGCTGGCTGTGCCGCTCGGCGAGCACGACGTGCGCGAGCTGCTGTCGCGCCATCCCGGGCTCGATCTCGCCGCCGTCAACGCCCCGGGCGCCTGCGTCGTGTCCGGCCCCGCCCCGGCCGTCGACCGGCTGGCCTCCGAACTGCGGACCGGTACGAGGCTGCGGGTGACCGCGGCGATGCACTCCCGGCTGATGGAGCCGGAGCTCCCCGGCCTGGGCGAGGCGCTCGCCGGGCTGACCGGCGGCGTCCCGGCCGTCCCCGTGTTCAGCACGGTCACCGGCGCCTCGATCGGCGCCGAGCTGGGCCGGGCCGGGCACTGGACGCGGCAGTTGCGCGAGCCGGTGCTGTTCGAGCGGGCCCTGCGGGCGGCCGTCGGCGACGAAGGGCAGGCCCTGGTCGTCGAGGTCGGCCCGGGTACCGCCCTGGCGGCGCTGACCCGCAGGAACGCGCTGCCCGGCGTGCGCTCGGTCGTCACCACGATGACGCCCGACGAGCCCGGGAGCGCAGCAGTGCGGCAGGCGGCGGGAACCCTGTGGGCGCACGGCGTGCCGGTGGACCTGGCCGCGCTGCCGGCCCCGGGCAGGCGGCGGGTGCACGCACCCGGGTACGCCTTCCAGCGCCGCCGCCTGTGGATCGACCCGCCGGCTTCGGGCACGCCCGGCGAGCATCCTGACATCACCGGGGACGAGCCGCTGCAACTGCCCGTCTGGAGCCAGGTGCCCCCGGCCGAGCCCGCCGCTGCGCCCGGCGGCCGCTGGGCCGTGACCGGAACCGGCGCCCTGGCGGACGCGCTGCGCGCTGAACTGGCGGCCGGTGATCTTCCGGCCGCCGGCGAACCGCCGACCGGGCTGGTCGTCGTGGTCACGGAGGACGGCGACGACTCCCCGGACGGGGTCTCCGCCGCCGTCCTGGACTTCGGCGCGGTCGCGGGCAGGTGGGCCGCACAGGCCGAGCAGCCGGTCCTGTTCCTGGTCACCCGGCACGCCGAGCAGGTGGCAGGCGATCCGCCGCCCGATCCGGCCAGGGCGGCGCTGAAGGTGCTGCCGCGGGTGCTCGGCCAGGAACAGCCCGGCCTGCGCTGGGCCACGCTCGACCTCGGCAGCCCCGCCGATCCCGGAGCCGAGGCGGGCGCGGTGCTCCGCGAGCTCGCCACGCTGGCGGCCGGGACGCAGGCGGGCGCCGAGACGGCCCTGCGGGGCGCGACCCGGTGGCGGCGCGGCACGACCTCCTGGCGGCCCGGCGGCGGCGAACGGGCGCCGTCACCCGGCACCGTCCTGATCACGGGCGGGCTGGGCGCTGTGGGCCAGGTGCTCGCCAGGCATCTGGCCGGTCGCGGCCATCGGGTGGTGGTCACCTCGCGCACGGCGGGGCGGGGCGGCAAGCTCGGCGAGGCCGGCGTGGAGGTGCGCGTCTGCGACGCCACCGACCCCGCCGCCACGGCGGCCCTGGTCGAAGAGCTGTCCGCCGACGGGCCGCTCGAACTCGTCGTGCACGCGGCCGGCGTGATCGCCGGGGCACGGCTGGACCCGCTCCGATCCCTGGAGGCCGGGCAGGTCACCGGGCAAGTGGGGGCCAAGCTCGGCGGCGCGGTGGCGCTGCGGGACGCGATCGCCGCACTGCCCGAAGCGAGGCGTCCCAGGACCGTGCTGCTCATGTCCTCGGTGACCACGCTGGTGGGCGGCGTCGGCATGGGCCCCTACGCGGCCGCCAACGCCGCGATGGACGCCTTCGCCCGCGCCGCCACCGGCCCCACCCGGTGGGTCAGCGCGGTCTGGGACGGCTGGCGGGCGGGCCTCGACGGCGCGGAGGCGGCCGTGGTGCTCGCCGGCGCGCTGGACGAGGCCACCGGCACCGGAGCGCTGGACCGGCTGCTGGCAGCCCGGGACTCCGGCCACCTGCCCGCCGCCGTGGTGATCGCGGCGACCGACCTCCGGCCGCGGATCGCCGAGGCCGGCCGCCCCAGGCGGATCGCCGCCGCCGGGGACGTCACGCGGCTCAGCCCGAGTGAGCGGGCCGTGGCCGGCATCTGGTCCGAGCTGTTCGGCACCCCCGTGACCGATCCTGACGCCGACTTTTTCTCGCTCGGCGGGCACTCCCTGCTGGCCGCGCGCATGCTGGCCGCGCTGGGCGAACGCTTCGGCGTCCGGCCCGGGATGCGGGAACTGCTTGCCTCACCCACCGTGGCCGGGATCGCCGGACTCGTCGCCTCCGCGCACCCGCGCGAGAGGACGGCAGAGGAGGACCTGCCGCCCGAGCCCGCCGTCGAGCCCGGCGGCACGTTCCCGATGACCCGCGTCCAGCACGCCTACTGGGTCGGCCGGGACGGCGGCTACCGCTGGGGAGACCTGCCCTGCCACTTCTACCTCGAACACGACTGCCCCGCCCTCGACCTCGACCGCTACGAACAGGCGTGGAACCAGGTCGTGGCCCGGCATCCCATGCTGCGCGCCGTGGCCACCCCCGAGGGGGAGTTCCGCGTGCTGGAGAGCCTGCCGCGTTACCGGATCCGGGTGCACGACCTGGCCTCGACGCCGGAAGAGCGCAGGGCGGAGCGGCTGGCCGCCCTGCGGGAACGCCTGTCGACCAGGCCGGGACCGCCCGATCGGTGGCCGCTGGCGCAGATCCAGGCCGCCCGGCTGCCCGGCGGCGTCGTGAGGCTGTTCATCGGGGTCGACGTGCTCGTCTGCGACGCGGCCAGCTGGTGGATCATCGAGTCGGAGCTGCGCACCCTCTACCGGGACCCGGACGCCGCCCTGCCACGCCTCGACCTCCACCCGGCGGCCTGCGCGGCCGCCCTGGAACGGCAGGACGAGCGCGCCGCCGCCTACTGGCGGGAACGGCTCGGCACGCTTCCCGGCCCGCCCCGCCTGCCGGTCGGCGATCCGGCCGGCACGCCGCCCCGCTTCGTGCGGCGTGCCGTACGGCTGGACCGCGACGCCTGGGCGGCGCTGCGGGCCGCCGCAGCCCGTCACCGGGTCACGCCGGCGGCGGTGCTGCTGACCGTGTACACCGACGCGCTGGCCCGCTGGGCGGGATCCGCCGGCTTCTGCGTGACGCTGACCCTGTTCGACCGGCCGCCCATCCACCCGCACGTCAACCGCGTCGTCGGCGACTTCACCTCGCTGCTGCTGCACGAGGTGCCGGTCGCTCCCGCCGCCACCTTCGCCGAACGGGCGGCCGCCACCCAGGCCCGCATGTTCGACGACCTGGACCACCGGGGCTTCTCCGCGCTGGACGTGCTCACCGAGCAGGCGGCCGGAACGGGTGAGGTGCGGCCGGTGCCGGTGGTGTTCACCAGCGCGCTCGGCGTCGCCGACATGGTGGAGGGGGAGGAGAGCCTGGAATGGGCCGGTGAGCAGGTGTACGCGGTCTCCCAGACGCCGCAGACCTGGCTCGACCACCAGGTGCTTGAGCACGACGGCGAGCTGCGGCTGCAGTGGGACGCGCTCGACGGCGTCCTGCCCGCCGACGAGCTGGACGTGGTGATCGCCGAGCACGCCGCGCAGGTCCGGGACCTGGCGGAGAACCCGGCCGCGTGGACGGGCGACCGGCCCCCGCGGGCCGCCGTCCCCACCGTGCCGGACACGGTACGGGCCGGCGCGCGGGACATCGTGCTGCCGTTGCGGGCCGAGCCCGGCGGAGCCCCCAGGCCCACCCTGTACCTGGCCCATCCCTCGGGCGGCGACGTGCTCTGCTACGCCGAGCTGTCCCGGCTGCTGGATCCCCGCGTGGACGTGGTCGCGCTGGCCGACCCCGAGCTGGCGGGAGCGGCCGGGCCGCAACCCGGGACCGTCGAGGGAATCGCCCGGCAGTACCTCGCGGCGATCGACGCGGCGGGTGGTCCCGGCCCCTGGCTGATCGGCGGCTGGTCCATGGGCGGCACGGTGGCCCAGGAGATGGCCCGGCACCTGCACGCGGGCGGCCGGCACACCGCGCTGCTGGTGATGCTCGACTCCAACGACCCGGCGCTGATCCGCGACGTCCCCGGCCATGACGCGGACGAGGTCGCCTGGCAGGTGGCGGTCCGGCACCTGCACGCGCTGGAGGCGTACCTCGGCATCGACCTGGACGCCGGCGACGCGCTGGCCGCCGTTCCCCCGGAACGGCGCATGGCCGCGGTCGCCGACCGCCTGCGCGGGCACCGGCTGCTGGGCCGGGGCGAGGACCTGACCGTGCGGCTGGGGGTGTTCGCCAGGCACCTGCGCGCGCTGGCGGCCCACACCCCGCGCTACCTGGCCGACCCGGACACCACGACCCTGCTGATCAGGGCGGACCGCCCTTCTCCCCGCAACTCCGGCATCGGGATGGGCGTCGACGACACCCCGCCCGGCCGGCCCGACCTCGGCTGGGGACGCCACCTGGCCGGAGTGGTCCAGTCCGCCGGGGTCGACGCCCACCACTACGGCCTGCTGCACCCCCCGGTGCTGCCCGCCGTCGCCGATCTGATCAACGCCGCGCTCGACAAGACGCTGGCGCGACTTCGCGAAAGGTAACCATGCACTCCCAGTTCCGCCGCCGGACGGCGGCGGTCGTCACCGCTGTCGCCGTCCTGGCGGGCTGCGCCGGCAACGCGCCCGCAGCCGCCCCCGCCCCCGCCGGACCTCCGGGGGCGGCGAACGACACCGTGCGCTACGCGGCGCCCGGCTCCCCGTCCAACGCCGTCACCGACCCGCACGGCCTGCTGCCGGGGGAGAGCGACATGGTCAGGATGGCCCTGACCTACGACGTCCTCACCGTCCCCGGCGCCGACGGCTCCACGCGGCCGCGCCTTGCGACCGAGTGGCGGCCCGACAAGACCCTGACCAGGTGGCGGATCACCGTCCGCGACGACGCGACGTTCTCCGACGGCCGTCCGGTCAGGGCCGCCGACGCGCTGTTCTCGCTGCGCCGCATGGGGGAGAAGGCGGCGGAGAACTTCGGCCGCATGGCCATGTTCGACCTCGGCGCCTCCAAGGTGATCGACGACACCGCCTTCGAGCTGGTGACCAGGAAGCCCTACGCCGAGGTGGGCAGGGCGCTGGAGGGCGCCACCTTCGTGGTGCCGGAAGGCAGCGACGACTTCGGCGAGCCCGTGCCCGGCTCCGGCCCGTTCCGCCCGACCGCCAGGGGCGGGGCACAGGCCGTCGTGTACGAGCGGAACGACGACTGGTGGGGGCCCGCCCCGCCCTCCAGGTTCATCGAGGTGCGCGCCGTCCCCGATCCGCAGGCGCGCGCCCAGGCCCTGCTGTCCGGTCAGGTCGACCTGGCCGGCGGCGTGCCCGCCACGCTGGCGAAGCAGCAGGAGGGCAACAGCGCGGTACGCCTGCTCCGCAGGCCGGGCGCCACGCTCTACCCCCTGGTCATGCGGATGGACACCGAGCCGTTCGACGACCACCGGGTCCGCGAGGCCGTCCGGCTCGCGCTGGACCGCCGGCAGCTCCTCGACACCGTCTTCCTCGGGTACGGCGAGATCGGCAACGACCTCATCACCCCCAAGGACGCCTCCAGCCCGCGGGACCTGCCCCAGCGCACCCGCGACCTCGGCCGGGCCAGGAAGCTCATGGCCGACGCGGGACTGGCCGGCGGCGTCGACCTCACCCTGCACACCACCACCGCCTACCCGGGCATGGACAGCGCCGCGACCCTGATCTCCCAGCAGCTCGCCGGCATCGGGATCCGGGCCGAGGTCAGCCTGGAGCCGGCCGACACGTACTTCTCCGAGATCTACGGGCGCAAGCCGTTCTACCTCAGCTACCTGGGCGGCATCCCGTTCCTCGACGTGGTCAGGGTGGCGCTCACGCCCGGCTCGCCCACCAACGAGACGGCCTGGAAGGACCCCGCCTGGTTCGCCGGCCTGGACGAGGCCCTGGCCGAGGCGGACGACGCCAGGCGGAGCTCCCTCCTGGCGGACCTGCAGACCGAGCTGCGTGACCAGGGCGGCTACGCGGTCTGGGCGGTGAGCGACCGGCTCGACCTCGCCAGGGCCGGGCTGAGCGGCGTGCCCGAGGGGATCGGCTTCGCCTCGGCGTTCATCGACCAGGTGAGCCTGGACGGCTGAGGTGTTCCAGCTCCCACGGCCGGCCGGCGTGCCGGTCAGAGCGGCGCTGCTGCTGGCCGCCGCCTCCGTGGTGATCTTCCTGTGCACGGCGGCGCTGCCCGGCGACGCGGCCGACGTCCTCGGCGGCGGCCGCGCCACCGCCGAGGAGCTCGCCCGGTTGCGCGCCGAACAGGGGCTCGATCGTCCCTTGCCCGTCCGCTACCTGGACTGGCTGTCGGGAGTGCTGACCGGCGAGCCCGGGGTCTCGCTCATCACCGGCCGGCCGGTCGCCGAGCTCGTCGCCGAGCGGGCCGCGGTGACCCTGGCCCTGGCCGTGGCGGCGCTGGCGCTCGGCCTCCCGCTCACGACGGCACTGGCCTGGGCCGCCGTCCGAGGGCCCCGATGGGCGCGGCCGGCCGTGAACACGCTGATCGTCACCGGTGCGGCGCTGCCCCAGGCCGTGGTGGCGGCCGCGCTCGTCGCCTGGCTGTCGACGGCCTGGGGGGCGTTCCCCCCGGTGTCGATGCTGCCGGCCGGCGAGCCGCCGTGGCACCGGCCTGACCTGCTCGTGCTCCCCGTCCTCACGCTGGCGCTGCCGACCGCCGCGTACGGCGCCGCCCTCCTGCGCGGGGCGATCGCCGACGTGGTCGCCCAGCCGTACGTGCGCGACGCGGAGCTCCGCGGCCTGTCACCCGTCACGGTCCTGTTCCGGTACGTGCTGCCGATGGTCGCCGCGCCTGCCACCCGACTGTTCGCGGTGCTCCTCGGCGGGCTCGTGGCGGGGACGGCGGTGGTGGAGATCCTGTTCGGCCTGGCCGGGCTGGGCGAGCTGCTGGTGACCGCCATCTCGACGCGGGACGTGCCCGTCGTCCAGAACGTCGCCCTGCTCGCCGCGGCCGTCGTGGTCGCCGGGCTGCTCGTCGCCGACGCGGCCGCGCCTGAGGCGGTCCGTTCGTGAGGCGCCGCACCGCTGGCGCCCTCGCCGCGTGGGCGGGCGCCGCCGTCCTGGTGGCGCTCGGCGGCCGGGCCCTGACCGGACACGACCCGGCGGCCGTCGGGGCGACACCGTGGGCGGGCCCCGAACCCGGGCTGCCGCTGGGCGCCGACGGGCTGGGCCGCGACGTGCTGTCCCGGGTCCTGGCCGGTGGGCAGGACCTGACCCTGACCGCGCTGGCCGCCGCCCTGACCGCCTCCGCCCTGGGGGTCGCGGGCGGCCTGTGGGCGGGATGGAACCGCGGCCGGCTCTCACGAGCCGCCGCCGCGACAGCGGACCTGCTGCTGGCGCTGCCTCTCCTGCTGCTGGCGCTGCTCGCGGTGGTCGCCCTGCCGGGACCGGCGGCGGTGATCGCCGGCACCGTCCTCGGCGGCACGCCGCTGACCCTGCGGGTGGTCGCCGACGCCACCGCGGGGGCCAGGCACGCGGGATACGTCGAGGCGGCGCTGGCACGCGGCGAACGGGGGGCGTCCGTGCTGATGCGCGAAGTCCTCCCGGCGCACGCCGGGATCGTCGGCGCCGACCTGGCCCAGCGGTTCGTGCTGTCCGTGCAGCTCGCCGTCGCGCTCAACGTGCTCGGCTTCGGGCCGGCGCCGCCCGCGCCGGACTGGGCCGCCATGCTCCGCGAGAACCTGCCGGGCCTCGGACTCAACCCCGCGGCGACGATCGTGCCCGCGCTGGCCCTGACGGTCCTGACGGGCAGCTTCGCGGCCCTCTCCCACGCCCTGACCAGCCGGGACGGCGCCCCGTGAGCGGCCGGGGGCTGACCGTCCGCGGCCTGACCGTCGTCGGCGGGCCGGGAACGCCCGTCGTGTCCGGGCTGGACCTGCGCGTCCTCCCCGGGGAGGTGCTGGCCTTGACCGGCCCCTCCGGGTCCGGCAAGACGACCGTGCTGCGCGCCGTGCTGGGGGCGCTCCCCGACGGGCTGACGCGTACGGCCGGGGTGATCGAGTGGCACGGGACTCCCGTACGGGCGCCGCGACGCTGGCGGCGGCGGACCGCCGGCTTCCTCGGCCAGGACCCGGCCTCGGCGCTGCACCCCCTGAGGGACGCGCGAGCCTCGGTGGGCGAGGCCCTGCCCGGAGCCGCGCGGGTGAGCGGAGCGGAACGGGCGCTCGCCGGGGTCGGCCTGGACCCGGCCGCCATCGGCCACCGCCGCCCCCACCAGCTCTCGGGCGGCCAGGCACAACGCGTGGCGCTCGCCCGGGCTCTGGCCGCCGACCCCGAGCTGCTCGTCCTCGACGAGCCCACCAGCGCGCTGGACCCCACGGCGCTCGCCCTCGCACTGGACCTGGTACGCCGACGCCGTGGCGACGGCCGGTCCGTGACGCTCGTCGTCTCGCACGACGCGGGCGTGGTGACCGAGCTGGCCGACCACGTCGTCCGGCTTGGCGCGGAAGGGGCCCGGGCTCGTCCCGCTGGGCGCGGCCGCGTGCGCGTGGCCGGGCAGTCACCGGTGACGCTGCGGGTGCGCGGGCTGACCCTCGCGCAGCCGCCCGGCGGCCCGCCGCTGCTCTCGGACGCCGGCCTCACCGTGGCGGCGGGGGAGTCCGTGGCGGTGCTCGGCGCGTCCGGCAGCGGCAAGAGCACGCTGCTGCGCGCCCTGGCCGGGCTGCACCCCGTCGAGCACGGCCACGCCACCGTGCTCGGCGCACCGCTTCCCTGGGCGGTGGCGGACCGGGACCCGGCCGCCCTGCGCGCGCTCGCCCTCGTCGGCCAGAACCCCGTGGCCGCGCTCAACCCGGCGCGCACGGCCGGAGCGGCACTGCTGCGTCCCCTGCGGACCCTGCGCGGACTCTCCCGGCGGGAGTCCCGTACGGAAGCACTCCGGCTGCTGGCCGCCGTCGGCCTGCCTCGGGAACTGGCGCGCCGCCGTCCCGCCGCGCTGTCCGGCGGGCAACGCCAGCGAGCCGCGCTCGCCAGGGCGCTGGCCGGGGGCCCGGCCGTCCTGCTGGCCGACGAGATCACCGCCGCCCTCGACGACCGGACCGCCGACCTCGTCCTCGACCTGATCGACACGCTGCGCCGCGACACCGGCCTGGCGGTCCTGACCGCCACCCACGACCCTCTCGTGGCCGCCCGCGCCGACCGCGTGCTGCGGATCGAAGCGGGCCGGCTGCACGACTGCCCTTCCCCGCCACCGCCCTTCCCGCCACTGTCCTGCCCCCACTGCCTGTCCCACCACGACGACCGGAGGCCACCCGTTGACGCCCGATGAACTCCTGCTCGCCCACCCGTGGATCGCCCGCGTCGACCACACCCGCGACGGCGGCCTCGTGGTCACCGCCGACCCCGCGGCGCTGACCGTACGGCACGAGCCCGGACACCCGCCCGTCCTGGGCGACCTGGTGGCCGAGCACCTCGAACACTGGGGCGAGGTCTACGACTGGACCTACCGCTCCGGCCGGGACACCGGCCGGCCGGACCTCGACCTGTCCGGCTGGCGCGCCACGGACACCGGCGAGCCGCTGCCCGCCGGCCACATGGCGGAATGGGCCGACCGCACCGCCGAGCTCGTGCTCCGGCACCGGCCGTCCCGGGTGCTGGAGCTCGGCTGCGGCACCGGGATGCTGCTGCACCGCCTCCACCCCCACCTCAAGGGGTACGTGGGGACCGACCTCGCCGAGCCGGTCGTGGCCCGCCTCGGCGGGCTCGGGCTGCCCGGCGTCAAGGTCGTACGGGCCGCCGCGCACGAGATCAACGGCGAGGCGGTCCGCGTCTCCCTGGCCGGCCTCGGCGACCGGCCCGACTGCGTGCTGCTCAACTCCGTCACCCAGTGCTTCCCGAGCGTGCAGTACCTGGCCGCCGTGCTGCGCGACGCGATCGACGCCGTGGCCCCCGGAGGGACCGTGATCGTCGGCGACGTACGCCACTCCGGGCTGCTGGGAGAGCACTGCCGACGCCTGGAACCGACGGCGGACGCGGCGGAGCAGCGCGCCGCGGCCGACACCGAGCTGCTGTTCGACCCGGTGACGCTGGCCGCTGCCGCCGCCCGTTCGAACCGGAGCGTCACCGTCAGCCTCCACGCCAAGACCCTGACGGCCGACACCGAGCTGACCCGGTACCGGTTTGACGCCGTGCTGCACGTGGACGCGCCGGCCGGCCCGGCCGCCCCCGTGCGCGCCTGGGACGAGCTGGGGCCTGATCACGCGGCCGCGCTGGCCGCGCTGGCGGCCGGGGACGGTCCCGTCCGGGTGACGGGCATCCCCAACCGCCTGCTCCGGCCCGTTCCGGGAGCGGAGTCGGGCGCGAGCCTGCGCGCGGTGCTGGAGGGCACGGACAGCGCCGTGCTCCTCGATCCCGCCGACCCGGCGTTCTTGCAGGTCGCGGTGCCTTCGGAGGCTGCCGCCCTGCCTGTCGACGCGCTGGCCGGGGCAGGCATGCCGCACGAGCCGCTGGGCGCGTTCGCCCGCGCGAGGCTCGTCGAGGTGGCCAAGCGAGAGCTCCGCCGCGCCGGGCTGCCGGTCCCCGCCGAACTCGCCGCGCGGGTCCCCGACGGCGCCGGCCGGGACGCCGTCAGCCTGGCCGAGGACGCCGCGGAGGCAGACCGCGCCGGACGCCTCGCGCTCGCGCGGACCGGCAGAACGGGAGCGCGCCTGCCCGCCGATCGGGCCGCGCAGCCGGTGCCCGACGCCGCGCTCGCCCACCTTCCGGCCGCGGTCCGGACCTTCGACGAGATCGCCCTGCGGGCACTGCTCACGCTGATGAGCGACGTCCTGCCCCCGGGGACGGCACGGACGGCCGGGGAAGTCGTCGCAGCGCTCGGCACGGCGCCACGGCATGCGTGGATCGTCGGACGCTGGCTGGAGGTCCTCACCGCGGAAGGGCTCCTGCGCCGCGACCCCGGCGGCCGGTACGCGGCCACGGCCGGGCCGGACCCGACCCGGGACGACGGCGGCGACCTCGAACGCGCCTGCGCCGCGCTCGGGTACCCGGACGAGATGGCGGTCTTCTTCCGCACCGCCCTGGCTCACCTGCCCGAACTGCTGCGGGACGAGATCCCGGCCCAGGCGCTGCTCTTCCCCGACGGCGACCTGCTCACCTCGCTCAGCAAGGACCAGCACAACGTCAGCAACACCTATCTGAACGCCGCCCTGGGACACGTCCTCGCCCGCGCCGCCGCCACCCGCGCGAGGCCGCTGCGAGTCGTGGAGCTCGGAGGCGGAGCGGGCGGAAGCACCGCCGCCGCGCTGGACGGGCTCGCGGACGCGGAGGCGGACTACCTGTTCTCCGACGTGTCGAGGTTCTTCACCACGGCGGCCGAGGACCGGTTCGGCGACCGGCTCCGCTACGCGCTGCTGGACGTCAACGCCGACCTCGTCGCCCAGGGGGCGCGGCGCGCTGGCGCCGACGTGGTGATCGCCGCCAACGTCCTGCACTGCGCGCGGAACGCGGGACGGTCGCTGCGCTGGATGGGGGAGCTGCTGGCGCCCGGCGGCCTGCTGGTGGTGACCGAGGCGATCCGCGAGCACTACCTGGTGCTCGCCACGATGCAGTTCCTCATGTCACCGCGCGAAGGGGAGCCGGACCTCGGCGTGGGAGACCGGCGAGGCGGTACGGGCCGCGTCTTCCTCACCGGCGGCGAGCTGCCCGCCGAACTGGCCGAGGCGGGGCTGCGCCCGATCCTGGAACTGCCCGGGGCCGCCTCGCCGCTGGCCGCCCCGGCACAGCACCTGTTCGTCGCCGCGAAGCTCTGAACCGGGGCGGGGGCGGGGATCCGCCCCCGCCGCTCAGCCCAGCGCCACCGGCAGCCCGGCACGGAACAGCTCCTGCTCCAGCCACACGGCTGCCCGCACGCCGTCGGCGGCGCTCGGCCCCACCAGCGTCACCGGATCCGGCACGGCCTTCAGATGAGCCGCGTCCCCCGCCGCGTAGACACCGGCGACGCTGGTCCGGCCGTACTCGTCCACCTCGACACAGCCGTCCGGCAGCAGCTCGCAGCCGAGCTGCACGGCCAGCCCGGTGTTCGGGCGGGTGGGGGCGCGGTGGTAGACGGCCTCGCGCGCCAGCGTCGTCCCGTCGGCGAAACGCAGGATCAGCGCGTCCAGATCGCCGTCGACGCCCGTGAGCGGCGTCTCCTTCACCGGGACGCCCCGGGCCTTGAGGACCGCGGCGACGGGCTCCGGCATGGCGGCGGGACCGTTCGTGCACAGGACCACGTCGTCGCTGTAGCGGTCGGCGACGTAGGCCGCGAGCATCGCGTCGGGGCCGTTGCCGATGACGGCGAGCACCTTGCCGTTCGTCTCGTAGCCGTGGCAGAAGGGGCAGTGGAAGACGCTCCTGCCCCACCGCTCGGCCAGCCCCGGAACGTCGGCGGGCTGGTCGGTCAGCCCGCTCGTCAGCATCAGGCGGGACGTCTCGACGCGTTCCCCGTCCGCTTCGCCGCCCGTTTCACCGTCCGTCAGGGTCACCGTGAAGCGGCCCGGCTCGCCCTCCGCCGAGGTGACGCGTCCCTGCCGGAACTCGACCGTCGGGTACGCCGCGAGCTCGGCTCGCCCGTCGGCCAGCAGGCGTGCCGGGGAGCCGCCGTCCCTGCCGAGGTACATGTGCATCTCCGCGGCGGGGGCGTTGCGGGGCCGTCCGGCGTCCACCACGAGGACACGGCGGCGCTGGCGGCCCAGCACCAGCGCCGCGCTGAGCCCCGCCGGGCCGCCGCCGACCACGATCACTTCGTACATCACGCGTCTCCTCTGCTGATGAGGTACATGCCGAGTTCGGCCGGGCCGGTGCGGGCGGGCCTGAGGCCGTGCCGGGCGAGCTCCGTCGTGAGCCGCCGCTCGTCGAGGACCCACCAGGCGTAAGTCGCGGTCACCTCGTCGGCCAGGCGGCCGTCGTGGTGGGTGCGGTAGGTCATGTGCCAGGTGACGCGGTCCGGGCCGGCGGGCTCGGCGCGGGCCCAGCCCTCGTAGCGGCGTCGTCCCAGGCGTACGTCGGCGGACCGGGTCTCCGGCACCACCTCCGGTGTGGCAGGCGGCTGGAGGTTGAGCACCGCCAGGCCGCCGGGGACGAGACGCTCGGCGAGCAGCGCCCAGATCCGCTGCCGGCCGGCCGGGTCGAAGTGGCCGAGGACGTTCATGGCGACGACGGCGCCGAGCCGGTGCGGCAGGTCGGCGTCGAGCAGCCCCTCCGGCAGCACGGTCACCCGGTCACGCAGCTCGGCGGCCTCGTTCACCCGGGCCAGCAGGACGGACCGCAGCCCCGGCGACGGCTCGACGGCCACGATCTCACCGTCGCACGCCTTGGCGATCACCCGGGTCCCGTGCCCGCCGCCGGCGCCCACGTCCACGACCGGATCGGTGACCCCGCGCAGCGCCTCCTCCAGCGGCGGCCCCAGGACCGCCCAGTGCGGAGCCATCATCACGTCGATGAACTCCGCTGATCGCTCGTACTCGTCGGGCACGCGCACCTCTTCATTTTGTAGTGATAATCATAATCATTTCATGAGACTATGAAGAGGTGGAAGTGATCGTCAAGAGCCGGGCGTCAGCGCCAGTGGAGATCTCCGATCAGCGCCGACTCCGCGCCGCCGTCGGCGAAGATGACCTGGCCGGTGACGAAGCGGTTGTCCGCGCCGGCGAGCCAGCAGATGAGCTCGCCGACCCACTCCGGCCGCCCGGGGAAGCCGCCGAACGGTTGCGGCGCCGCGGCTTCCACGGCGGTGCGCACGTCCTCGCTCGCGAGGATCCAGGAGGCCGCGGGCGTGTCGACGACGCCGGGCGCGACGGCGTTCAGGGCGATGCCGGCTCCCGCCCATGCGGGCGTCGGGGCGACCCTGCGCACCCAGCGGTTCAGCGCGCGCTTGGCGATGCCGTAGGCGCCGGCGCCGCCGCCGCCGGACGGGGCCGCGGCGGCGTAGGCGACGGCCGCGGCTTCGTCGCCGTCGAGACACGCCCGCACCACGCGCTCGTCCGCGGGCGCCAGCGAGGAGGTCGACGACACGGCCACGGCTCGGGGCGCCTCGCTCCGCGCCAGCAGCGGCCGGAGCCCTTCGAGCGTCGCCACCGCGCCGAAGTAGTTCGTCTCCAGGAGCCCCGTCCTGCCGCCCCCGGCGACGGCGAGCACCGCGTCGACGGGCCCGCGCTCGGTCACCTGGCCGACCAGCGACCGGCGGCCGTCGGGCGTGGACAGGTCGGCCTCGATATCGGCGTCGGCGAGGTCGCAGCCGATGACCTCGGCGCCACGCTCGCGGAGCATCGCCGCGGTCACCGCGCCGATGCCCGATGCCGAGCCGGTCACCACGTACCGCCGTCCCGCGATCCCTGCACAGGTCATTGCCACTCCTCGTGTTTCGTAGGCGTCATGCGGTCGTGCCGCGGTCGAAGAGTTCGACGAGTTCATCGGCGCACGGATCGGGGGCGAGCCCGGCGGCGAGGAGCGGAGCCGTGCTGTCGATCGAGGCTCGCAGCGCCGCCGCCATGACCTGCGGATCGAAGGGGCGGAAGGCGCCGCTGCGCTGCCCTTCGGCGAACAGGCCGGCCAGCCGGTTCTGCGATGCGACGTGGTGATGCTCCCAGGCGCCGGCGCCGCCGTTGAGGAGGATCTGCTGGAGCGCCCGCATCTGCGGCGAGTGGCTCGCGATGTACGCCACGTTCGCCCGGATGACGGTGGCGAGCTGTTCGCGGGCGCCGGTCACGCCGTCAAGGGCGGCCCGCATGCAGGCCTCGGAGTCGGCGACGACGTGATCGGCGACGGCCGCGAACAGCTCGTCCTTGCTGGAGAAGTGGTACGTGATCAGCCGCTTGCTGCTGAGCCCGGCCTCCTTGCAGATGGCCTCGAACGTGGCGGCCTGGTAGCCGCCTTCGGCCAGGAGCGTGATCGCGGCACGGGTGATCTGCTTCCTGCGAGCCGCGGTCGCCTCGTGATGGGTGGTCATGGTTGACCGTCTTTGTTATCCACACGGATAACATTATCCGAGCGGATAACACCTGGCAACTGTCTTCCGAAGCCGGCCGAGCCGCGTCACCGGACGGTCTCGCACGCCGGCGCCGTCACCGGTCGCGGGCTCCTGCGCCCGGCCGTCCTGACCGCGATCCAACCGGTGAGCGCCAGCGCGAGCACGGCGGGGACGAGCGCCCAGGCCGCGAGGTCGGCCGGGCCGGTGCCGGCGGTGAGAAGCGTGCCGCCGAGCGCCGCGCCGGCCGCGGAACCCAGGTACATCGCCGCCATCTGGAACGCGATGATCGGCATCGCCTGCGCGGGCCGGTCCGCCGTGAGCGCCTGCTGGAGCGTCGGCACACTGGCCCAGCCGGCCGCGCCCCAGACCGCCGCGGCGGCCAGCCACGCCCCGGGCGAGGCCGAGAGCCAGGCCACGGCGAAGCTCAGTGCCAGCAGGGCCGGCATCGCGACCAGCAGCGGCTTGGGGCCGTAACGGTCGAGCGGCCTGCCGATCAGCGCGGACCCGGCGACGCCGCCGATGCCCCACGCCCACACCAGGGCGAAGCCCCACGCGCCCAGGCCGCGGTCCTCCGCCATCGGCAGCAGGTACGTGTAGAGCCCCAGGCTCGCGACGCCGAGCAGGAAGGCGGCCACGACGCCGGCGCTGGTTCGTCCCGCGCGCAGGACCTTGAACACGGGCTCGCCGGACGCCGCGTCGAGCCGCGGGAGCGTCCTGGCGCGCAGGGCGAGGGCCGCCATGCTGACCACGCCGATGAGCACCACCAGGGTCATGGTCCAGCGCCAGCCGGCGCCCTGGCCGATGAGCATCCCGACCGGCACGCCCGCCACGGTGCCCGTGGACAGCCCGAAGGTCACCATGGCCATGGCGCGGCCCCGCTCATGGCCGGCGACCATCGCGGCGGCCGTCGCCGTCGCCACCGCGGTGAGGATGCCGGCGCCCGCACCCGCGACGGCGCGCGAGGCCAGGAACACCTCGATCCCGGGGGCGACCGTCGTGGCGAGGTTCCCCAGGTTGAACACCCCGAGCGCGATCAGCATGGCCCGCGCCGTGCTGCCACGGGTCAGGCGCCCCGACAGCAGCGGCCCGGCGACGGCGTAGGCGGCGGTGAACGCGGTGACGCCCAGGCCGATCATCGCCACCGTGGCCCCCAGCGAGCCGGCGATGGACGGAAGCACCCCGGCCAGCACGTAGGCGTCGATCCCGAGCGCGACGGCGGCGGCGACGAGCGGCCAGACACGGCGGATCATGCGTCATCGTCCTCGTAGCCGGCGAGCACGGTGCCGAGCAGGCCGGGGAACCGGGCTTCGAGGTCCTCGTCCCGGAGCCGGATCATGCACTTACGGCCCTCGGCGCGTACGAACACGACCCCGGACTCGCGCAGCAGGCTCGTGTGATGGGTCAGCGTCGAGCGCGGCAGGTCCGGGCCGAGGTCGATGCTGTCGACCTCGCCCCGCTCCGCGAGCATCCGCACCATGTTCAGCCGCAGCGGCTCGCTCAGGGCGAAGAGCACGCGCGGGATCGCGATCTCGTCGATCGTGGGGTGCTCGTAGGTCCGTGGAGGCATGGTCGTCTCCTATCGTTCGAAAATAGTCGCACAATGATTGTGCGAGAATTCTCGCACGATCGGCCTGCGCCCGGCAAACCGCCCCTACCTTGCGGGGATTCGCTCCTCGTCGAGGCGGCGGCCGAAGCTCATGACCCCTCCTGGCCGGTGTGCCTGTGATCCGTAGTTGGCGGCTGTGAACGACAGGTGGCGGACGTTGGTTGTTGCAACGTCACCTTGATCGACTCTGGTAGCGCTGGCCGATCCTGCCGGCTCACACTGCGCCACCGGAACCGCTCCCAGATCCCGGATCGCGCACACCACCTCGACACCCGAAGTCCGCCAAGCACCCGTCCACCGCCGGGCCCGGTCGGGCCGCAACGCCAGACGGCCACGCTCCGCCTCGCCGACCCCGAAGGCCAGAAAAAACTCATCCAGCCCACAGCGATCCGACCGCACCAACCCCGAGTCGCGCAGAGTCACTGACAAAGCACAGCATGTCGTGCAGAAATCGACGGCCCCTACGCTGTCGATGATTCCGAGCCGAGATCAACTGGCGGCGTATAGGTGATTGTGCAGAGGCAAGCACGCCCTGAGGGCGTGGACCGGGGCGGCGGCATGCGAACGGTCAGGATCGGGCCGGACCCAGCCGCCGGGTGAGGAACTGCTCAAACGTCAGCAGTTCCGGATGCCGTCGGCGCAGGTCCGAGATGTCGGCCTGGTAGCCCTCTTCGGCGAACCATTCGAACATGCGCTCATCTATCGGCAGCGCCTCGAATCTGGTCGGAGTTCCGGTGACACGCTCATAGGTCTCCGCGACTTCGGGGAAGGTGAGCTCGTCGCCGGCTAGTTCGACCTGCCGGCCGATGAACTGTCCGGGGTTGTCGAAGGCATCGGCGGCGAAGATCCCGATGTCGTCGGTGGCGATGAGCTGCATCGGCTTGTCCGGCTTGACCGGCAGTGCCAGGAGTCGCTCGCCGTCGGCGTTGGCGTAGTGCAGGAGATTGTTCATGAAGAACACCGGCCGCAGGATGGTGGCGGGCACGCCGAGGGTCAGGATGTGCCGCTCGATCTCGGCCTTGCTTTCGAAGTGATCGATGCCGGTCTCGCGTTCGGCGCCGCCCACGGAACTGTAGACCAGGTGGGCGACGCCGCTGTTGTGGGCGATGTCGGCCACGGTCTTGCCTTGGCGTACCTCGGCGGCCAAGGTCTCGGGCTCGTAGGCCAGCGCCTGGACGCTGAACACGCCGTGTACGCCGCTCATCGCCTCGCGCAAGGAGTCGGGGTTGTCGAACTCGCCCTGAACCAGCTCCGCGCCCTGCTCGCGCAGCGCTTGCGCTGCGGGCTTGCGCGGATCACGGACGAGCGCGCGGACGGTCCAGCCGCGGGCCAGCAGTTGGCGGGCGGTGGCTCCGCCCTGGTTGCCGGTGGCACCGGTGACGAGAACAACTCGGGAAGCAGACATGGTCAGGTAACCGCCTCTTACTCGGAGCGTTTTGCTCCGAGTAATGTAGCCCGGAGCGGAACGCTCCGCAATCGGTATCCTGGATCCATGTCCGACCCCGTGACTCGCCGCAAACGAGGCCCGCAGGCCTTGGCGGCCCGCAACGACCAGGCGCTGATCGAGGCCGCCCGCCACGTGTTCACCACTCAGGGCTTCGACGCGCCTGTATCAGCCGTCGCCGAGCATGCGGGCGTGGGCATGGGCAGCCTCTACCGCCGCTACCGCACC
Source organism: Nonomuraea sp. NPDC023979 (assembly GCF_040639085.1). Lineage (NCBI taxonomy): Bacteria > Bacillati > Actinomycetota > Actinomycetes > Streptosporangiales > Streptosporangiaceae > Nonomuraea > Nonomuraea sp. NPDC023979. The sequence goes on along the minus strand of NZ_JBEZZG010000017.1, from coordinate 14,148 downwards.
AAGGAAGAACTCCTCCAACGGTTGTGCGTCGACTCGATGGAACGCGTCGCGGCCGCTGCCCAGGGCGGCCTGGCTCACGAGGACCCCTGGCAGGGACTGGCCCACTACATCCAGCAATGCGTGGCCTTCGGCTTCGGCATCCTGGCCCCGCTGGCCGGCGCCATCGACGTCACGCCCGAGATGCAGCAGGCCAACCAGCGAGCCCAGCACTTGGCCGACGAACTCACCGCCCGTGCCCACCGCGCCGGAGTACTCCGAACCGACGTAACCACCATGGACATCTCCCTGCTCATCGGCCAGTTCAGCCGCACCACCCCAGCTCCGCCCGGACGAGCCGAGGAAGAGATCCGCTCCCGGCTGCTGGCCATCGCCCTGGACGGCTTGAAGGCCCACAACACCGGCCCGCTGCCCGGCAAACCATCCAGCGTGCAGCACTACCAGACCCTCTGGGACGCCAGACGAACACAGCCCTGATGACGGCCTGCCCGCCACGGCGAGCGTTCCCCGATCACACCACCCCCACGGCCGCCGACCGGTCCGACAGGCCATACCAATTGATCTTCCGGGTATCGCCGACCACGTGCATCACCCTGCGCGTTTGCCCGTACTGCCTATGTACGTCTGCCTGTGCGCCGACATCAACGTCCGCCACCTGTCGTTCACAGCCGCCAACTACGGATCACAGGCACAGCCGGACCGCCGGAGGATTCGGCGGCCCGGGGTCAGGTCCAGGCCATGACCAGCTGCGTGTGGCGCTTGCGGAAGATGCGGCCGACAGCGGGGGCGGGCAGGACGGCGCTCGCAGGGTGGAGGGTGAAAACAGGGCCCGGGTGGTCCCGCCGGGAGCGGTCCCACGTCCGTACGTGATCGTGCAGTTGCCGGGCGAGCCCGGCGCCGTCGCGGCCGTATCCGCAGGCGCCGAACTCCCAGCGTGACGTGCCGGTCCTGTCGCTGGACGGCTCGCGGAGCGTGAGGTAGGCGAAGCTGTCGTGGGTGATCAGCGCGGGGCAGTACCAGCGCATGGCCGGTTGGATGAGGCCGCAGTCGCGGTCGGGATCCTGCCAGAACATGCCGAACCGCTCGTCGCTGGTGGCGATCCACAGGTGCATCGAATCGAAGGGCTGCCCAGCGGCGACGCTGACGCCGGTCCACAGCTCGGTGCGGTCGCCGTCCAGCGCCTGGTCCAGCTCGGCGGCGTCGAGTGCGGGGCCGCTTTCCAGGGTCAGTCTGACGGCGCCGCCGGCCAGGACGGGTTCCTGGTCGGGCAGCTTGCCGGCGCCCTGGCAGGGGACGAAACCGCAGACCTTCGGGTTGAGCCCGAGGAAGTGATCTCCCTCGCGGACGAAGGTGAACGAGCGGCTGATGGTGGAGAAGCGCAGCGGGACGATCATCCGGCCGGCCGGGGCGAGCAGATGCGTCCACGGGACATCCCAGACGCCGACAGTGACGATGATCGCGTCGAAGCCGCCGCTGGGAGCGTGCCGCCCGGCGGCATGTTCGGCGTCGCCCAGGACGACCTGCACCCGGTCATGGCCGGTGCGGGCCAGGAAGCGGCGGGCGCGCTCGGTGACGAAGGGGTCGATGTCGATGGTGACGACCAGCCCGTCGGGTCCGACGATCTCGGCGATCAGGGCCGCGTTGTAGCCGCCGGAGCCGATCTCCAGGACACGCGCGCCCGGGCGGAGCTGGGCCGCTTCGAGCATGTCGGCCTGCAACCAGGGCGCGCTGATCGAGCTCGTGGCTCTGCCGTTGTGATCGCGTTTGGTGACGACGACGTCGTGGGCCGAGTAGATCACGCCGAGCGGCGCCTCCGGAGCGAACCGCTCACGCGGCACAGTGGCGAAGGCCGCTTCGACCTCGGGGGAGCGGATCCAGGCGCCTTGCTTGAGCTCGGCGACCATGTCGGCTCGCAGGCGATCGGCGGACTGCGACGGCGGAGGGTCTGTGGCCACCGCAGCGAGAATAGCCAGGGGCAACGGTCCGTGCCGGGGATTCGCGGGATCGGCGCCGGGGGCGGCGGTCGTCTTGGCGCCGGGGGCGGTTCGGTCAGGTGCCGGGTGTGTGGTCGAGTGCGGCGGCGTAGGCGTCCTGCATGCGCGCTGTGATGGTGGGGCCGTCCGGTGCGGGCTTCAGGCGCGCCTCGGGTCCGAGGTGGGTTTCGCGGAGTTCGTCCATGAACGCCTCCAGGGCCGACTCGCCGCCGGCGGCGAGGACCTGCCCGCGGGCCGCGTACTCCTCGGCGACCGGGAGGTGCCGGGTTCCCCAGGCGCCGAGCTGGGCGAAGACGGGCACCAGCTGGATCGCCGGCTCGGTCAGGCTGTAGACGACCTTCTGCTTGTGCGACGGGTCCTCGGCCTTGGTGAGCAGCCCGTGCTCGACGAGCACGGCGAGCCGGTCGGCGAGGATGTTGGAGGAGATCCGCTCCGGGCCGTTGAGCAGTTCACGGAAGTGCCGGGCGCCGGTGTAGATCACGTCGCGCAGGACCAGCAAGGTCCACCGGTCGCCGAAGATCTCCAGCGACAGGTTGATCGGACACCTCGACCGCGTGTCTTTCCGCACCACACCCACCTTCGAACTGGTTGCATGTTCGTATCAGTGTGGCCTAGGTTGGGCCGCGTAGCAAGTTGCAAAACGAGAGCAGTCTGAGGAGGCTCAGATGTCGCTGGACAATCTGCCCGAGGTGGTTTCGCGCGAGGAGTGGCTCGCCGCCCGCAAGGAGCTCCTGGCCAAGGAGAAGGAGCTCACCCGGGCCCGTGACCGGGTCAACGCCGAGCGGCGCCGGTTGCCGATGGTCCGGGTGGACAAGCCGTACACGTTCGACGGACCGGACGGGAAGGTGAGCCTGCTCGACCTGTTCGAAGGCCGGAGCCAGCTGCTGATCTACCACCTCATGTTCGCTCCCGACGCCGACGAGGCCTGCCCGGCCTGCTCGTTCTGGATCGACAACGTGGGCCGCCTCACCCACCTGCACGCCCGCGGCACGACGCTGGCGGCCGTCTCGCGAGCGCCGCTGGACAAGCTCCAGCGCTACAAGCGCCGAATGGGCTGGGCGCTCCCGTGGTACTCGTCGTTCGGCAGCGACTTCAACTACGACTTCCACGTCAGCTTCGACGCCTCGATCACGCCCGTCGAATGGAACTACCAGGACTACGACCAGCTCGTGCGGGCGAACCCGGGCTGGGAGGGGTACACGGGCGAGGAGATGGGCGTGAGCGCCTTCCTGCGCCGCGACGGGGACATCTTCCACACCTATTCGTGCTTCGGGCGCGGCATCGACCTGCTCAACGGCACGTACAACTGGCTCGACCTCACCGCGCTCGGCCGTCAGGAGGACTGGGAGCAGCCGCCCGGCCGGGCCGACGGCCCGGCCATGAGCTGGCTGCACCGCCACGACGAGTACGATCCGGCCGCCATCGGCGGGGCGCACGGCCCACGGTGACCACGGCGACCTCACGACCGCCGCGCGGGTGCCATCCTGCGCGGATCCCCCACCGAGAAAGGCGCACATGAGTACCCCGCAAGCGACGCCGGGCCGGGGCGGAACGAACCTCGTGCTGGCCACGCTGTTCTTCGGCGTGTTCGCCCTGGGCTGTGCCGAACTGCTCGTGGTCGGCCTGCTCGAACCGATCGCCGCCGACCTCGGCGTCTCCATTCCCGCGGCCGGCGCCCTGGTGACCTCCTACGCGCTGGGCCTGGCGATCGGCGGCCCGATCCTGACCGCGCTGACGATCCGGCTGGACAGGCGTGCCGTGCTCGCCGGCGCGCTCGTCCTGTTCGCCGTGGCCAACCTGGCCCCGGTGCTGATCGCCGACTATGCCCTCTTCGTCGTGGCGCGCGGTGTCGACGGCGCGGCGCAGGGGCTGTTCGTCGCCGTCGCGTTCGGGGTCGGCACCTCGATCGCCCCGCCGGAGCGCGCGGGCCGGGCGATCTCCGTGATCATCTCGGGCGTCGCCGTCTCGGCCGCCCTGGGCCTGCCGCTGGGCACGGCGATCGGCCAGACGCTCGGCTGGCGCGGCTCGTTCACCGCGATCATCGTGCTCAGCGTGATCGTGCTGATCGCCACCCTGGCGCTGGTTCCCGCCGTGCCCGGCAGCGGCAGCGGCTCCTCCGGCCAGGCCAGGTACGCCCTCGCCCCCCGGGTGCTCGCCGTGCTGGGCCTGAACCTGGTGGTGTTCACCTCGCTGTACGCGGCGCTGACCTACATCGTGCCGTTCCTGCGGGACGTCACGGGCGTCCCCGCCGCGATGGTCAGCGTGTACCTGTTCGTCTACGGCCTGGCCACCGCCGTGGGGTCCTTCTCCGGCGGCTGGTTCGCCGACAGGAACGCCGCCCGCACCCTGGTCGTCGGCACCACCGGCATGGCGGCCGCCCTGCTGATGCTCCACCTCGTCGGGGGCAACCCGGTCCTGGTGGCGCTGACGATGCTGCTCTGGGGCCTGTTCGCCTTCGTCATGGTGCCCTCGCTCCAGCTCCGCGTGGTGAGCCTGGCCGGCCCGGGCGGCGAGCTGGCGCAGTCGCTGCCCGCCTCCGCGATCAACATCGGCGTCGCCCTGGGCCCGATCGCCGGCGGCATCGCGCTCAGCAGCAGCGCCTCCGCCCCGGTGATCACCGGCCTGGCCATCGCGCTGGTCGGCATCGCGGCCTCCGTGGCCACCGGCTACCTCAAGCCACCCCCGGCCACGACGACCGCTCCGACCGTTCAGTCCACACGCCGCTAGCGCACGGGACCAGCCAGTCAGGCCAGAGCGCGAACCGTACGCGCCGCGTAATCGTCCGCGGGTGTCCACCCGCAAACGCGTTGCCATGCCGCTGCGTCGCTTGACATCCTCATCCCGGTGATCGAAACCCATCGCCCCGTCAAAGCCACCGTGGCCATCCCCGTCACCGTGCGCGACCTGCTTCCCCGCGATCTGCCGGCGTGCGCATGGTCGGGGTCGGCCGGCCACCTGCGCCTCGTGGAGCGGGAGCTGACGCGCGCCGCGAAGGGAGAGGTGGACTACCTGGCGGTATGCACCCCCGTGGACCTGCCGGTGGCCATCGGCGGTGTCGACTACCGGCTCCGCGAGGGGGCCGGCACCCTGTGGCAGCTCGCCGTGCTCCCGGCGCTGCAGTCCCGTGGCCTGGGAACGTTACTGATCCAGGCCGCCGAACAGCGCATCGGTGAACGGGGGCTGCGCAGGGCGGAACTCGCCGTCGAGGAGGGCAATCCTCGAGCTCGCGCTCTGTACGAACGCCTGGGCTATGTCGCCTATGGCCGCAAGCCGGAGGCCTGGGACGAGGAAGCGCCGGACGGCTCGGTCCATCGCCATGAGACCACGTGCGTTCTCATGCGCAAGGATCTCTGATTTCCGGGAAGCGCCGATCCCCGGCCGATACGGCGCCTGTCCCTGGTCAGCGGGGGCTGGTTACGGGGTCGGCGAGGTCGAGGGCGGTCGTCACGAAGGCCTTGACCCGGGAGGTGGCCGCGTTCGTGCGCCAGGCGGGCCCCCACTCCAGGGCCGGGCCGTCGTGGATCGGGACGTACGCCACGTCGGGCCGCGCGTAGTAGCGGACCCCCGCCGCGCCGCAGGGAAAGACGCCCTTGCCCGCGCTGACCAGGGTCAGGACCTCCTGGAAGGTGCCGGCCGTCGGGCCTTCCGGTATGGCCTTGCCCGAGGGCGTGGTGTGCAGGTGGCGGGCGGCGCGCAGGTAGGCGGGGATCGACGACGGGACCTGGATGACCTTGTCCCGTGCCAGGTCCTCGACCGAGACGGCCGTACGGCGGGCGAACGGATGGCGTGCCGGCACGGCGAGCACCATCGGCTCGGTGAACAGCACCGGCCCCTGCGTCAGCCCCTCCTCTTCGATGGGGAAGCAGATCAGCATCACGTCGACCTGCCCGTCGAGCAGCGGGTCGAGGGCGGTGCCGATCTGGACCTCCCTGACGTGGACCGCGCAGTCGGGGTGGCGCTCGCGGAACCGTTCGGCCGCCGCGAGCGCGATCTGCCCCGTGGCCGCGGTGAGAAACCCGACCGTCAGCGAGCCGGTGATGCCGCGTGCCGCCTCGATGACCGTCGCGACCGTGGACTGGATCTGGGCGTACGCGGGCCCGAGCCCGTCAAGGAGTTGCACGCCGATGGGCGTCAGCCGTACCTGCCGGGTGGACCGCTCGAAGAGCGGGACGCCGATGCGGCGCTCCAGTTTCTGGATGGTCTGGGTGACGTGGGCGCGCGAGACGAGCAGGCGGTCGGCGGTGCGGCCGAAGTGGAGTTCCTGGGCGAGGGTCAGGAACGTCTCGATCTCGCTGCGCTCCAGGGCCATCCACGCCTCCACCGCGACTGTTCACACTGACTGACCGATTATTGCGGCATTGGGCGTTTTTCCGGAATTAGCCGTGCGTCAGAGTCGGAACCACCGAACAACCGACCATGGAGCACAACCTATGTCTCTCGACCACCGCATCGCCGTCGTCACCGGAGCCTCCAGCGGCATCGGCGCCGCCACCGCCCGCCTCCTGGCCGCCCGTGGGGCCAAGGTGGCGCTCCTGGCCCGCCGCCTCGACCGGCTCGACGCGCTCGCCCAGGAGATCAAGTCCGCCGGGGGAGAGGCGCTGGCCGTCGCCGCCGACATCACCGATCCCGCCACGCTCGCCGCCGCCGCCGGACGGATCGGCGCCACGTACGGCACCGCCGACCTCGTCGTGAGCAACGCCGGCGTGATGCTGCCCTCGGCCATCCAGGCCCGCAACACCGCCGACTGGCGGCGCGAGGTCGACGTCAACGTCAGCGGCGTCCTCAACGTCGTCGACGCCTTCCTCCCCGGCCTCCTCGACGCCGCGGGAGCCGGACGCCCGGCCGACCTGATCACCATGTCCTCGATGACCTCGCACGTCGTCTTCCCCTACATGGCCGTGTACAACGCCACCAAGGCCGCCGTCAGCCACCTGTCGAGGACCATGCGCACCGAACTCGGCCCCCAGGGCGTACGGGTCAGCGTGGTGGAGCCCGCCATGACCGCCACCGAACTCCAGGGACACGTCACCGACGAGGGCGTCAACGCCTGGGTCGCCCAGGCGCGCGAGGCGTTCGCCTGGCTCGACCCGCACGACGTCGCCGAGGTCGTCGCCTTCACCGCCTCGCGTCCCGCGCACGTCAACCTCTCGCAGGTCGTCGTCTACCCCACCCGGCAGGCCTGACGCGATATCGACGTGACCGGGGGAGCGGTCGCCTCTACGCCGAAGACCCGGGGCCGGGCGCCGCCAGAGTCCGCAGGACGCAGAACTCGTTGCCCTCGGGGTCGGCCATGACCACCCAGCCTCGGCCCACGTCCCTCTTGACGGCGCCGAGGCCGAGCAGCCTGGCCACCTCGTCGCCGGTGCTGCGGTCGATCGGGCTCACGTCGAGGTGAAGCCGGTTCTTCACGGTCCTGCCCTCGGGCACCTGGATGAACTGCAGCGTGGGCGGCATCTGGCGGGCCAGCACCTCCTCGACGGTCGGCTCCCAGGAGCCGATCTCGACCTTGCCCTCCCTCCGGTCGATCACCGTGAAGTCCAGCACCTCGCACCAGAAGGCCGCGAGTGTCTCCGGATCGTGGCAGTCGATGGTCAGCTCGGTGAATCTGCTGGTCATGTCTCTCCTCAGGTCTCAAGACGTGCCGAACCAGGCGGACAGTGCCTCACGCAGCGAGGGCGTCGCGCTGTCCGCGGGTTCGTCGACGGTGGCGGCCCAGGCGATGTGGCCGTCCGGGCGGATGAGCAGGGCGTCGGCCGGCCGGTCACCGGTCTTGGCGGTGTGGACGCCGACGCGCGGCTGCCGGTCCCCGGCGGTTTCGCGCAGGTCCCGGCGGTCGGCGAGGTCGAGGAGGACGGGCCGGGCGGGGCGCATGAGCTCCGCCACGCTCGTCATGCCCCGCTCGGTGTGCAGGGTGAGGTCGGGGGCGAAGGCGCCGGTCAGCGGGTGGCGGCCGGCGCCGGGCATCGGGTAGCGGATGTCGGAGCCGGCGACGAGGGCGCCCATCCGGCGCAGCGGCTGCTCGTCGGTGAGCAGTTCCCGCACGACCTCCCGCAGCGCTTCGGCGGCCGGGTCGTGCCCGCGCCGCAACGCCACCTGGGCCCGGGTGTGCAGCATGGTGCGGGCGCCGGCGAGGTGACGTTCGCCGTGGTACGTGTCCAGCAGGCCGGCCGGGGCCCAGCCGTGCAGGCCGGCGGCCAGCTTCCAGGCGAGGTTGACCGCGTCCAGCATGCCGGCGTTGAGCGCCACGCCGGTGGCCGGGAACAGGTGCGCCGCGTCCCCGGCCAGCAGGATCCGCCCCTCGCGGTAGCGGTCGGCCTGCCGCGCCTTGAACGTGAACCGCGACAGCCGGACCGCCTCGGCCACGGGCAGGTCCACGCCGAGCACGCGGCGGAGACTGTCCTGGAGCTCGGTGACGGTCATCGGGGTGTCGTCGTCGTACTCGACGCTCTCGTCCTCGACGGTGTAGAGCGAGACGGCCTGGGAGCCAGGCGAGGCCCCGATGCCGAAGAGCCCGTGATCCGTCCGGGTGAACCCCGGGTGGATGACGCCGAAGCCGGGGACGTCGAGGCCGCCGTCGCCGCGCACGGTGACCGTGCCGGGCAGGGTGACCTGGGCCAGCCGGTTGACCTCCGGGTACGTGGTGCCGGGGAAGCCGATCCCGGCCCAGGCGCGGACCCGGCTGCGCGCGCCGTCGCAGCCCACCACGTACCGGGCCCTCACCTGGTACGGCCCGTCCGGGCCGCGGACGTCCACGGTGACGGCGGCCTCGTCCTGGCTCATCCCGGCCACCTCGTGCCCGCGGCGCAGGTCGACGCGGAGTTCGCCGGCCACCTCGCCGAGCAGGCGCTCGAGGTGCTGTTGCGGGAGCGGCAGCGCGCGCATCGGGGGATCGGCGAGCTCGGTGAAGTCCAGGTGCACGCCGCCGAACGGGAACCGGGGAGCCGGGACGGGGCCGGTGCAGGCGGCTTCGAAGCGTCCCAGCAGGCCTCGGTAGCGCAGCAGCTCGAGGATCTGCCCGCCGAGGCCACCGGCCTTGGGGGTGTCGCGGCGCCGCGGCTGCCGCTCCAGCACCAGCGGCCGCACCCCGGCCAGGCGCAGCTCGGCGGCCAGCATGAGGCCGGTCGGCCCGGCTCCCACGATGACCACCTCAGCGCCCCCTGACGGATCTTCTTCCGCGAGCCGGGCGGCATGGTGTTGCTCTGTCATCCCTGACCTTTCGATTCGTCGCGTGACACGTAGTCCCTGAGCCGCCCGAGGCCCGGGCGGGCCACCGTCGTGCGGTCGAGCCCTTCCGGCGAAGGCGCGTACGGCAGGCCGGCCAGGTCGTCCCGGAGGCTCTCCAGCCCGGTCGCGCGGATCGCCACGGCCTCGTGCGGCACCGCCGTGCCGCCCAGGCGCAGGTCCAGCGCAGGAGGTCCACCCACGTGCCCCCTCGACCAGGCGATTTCGTACGAATCGAGGATCAAGTACGGTGAACACCCGGAACAACGTCGAACATCGGAAGATCACCTTCAGTGGGAGTGAACGGAGCAGGTCAGGCGTGGAGCTGCGTGACATCGAGATCTTCCTGACCCTGGCCGAAGAGCTGCATTTCGGCCGCACCGCCGCCCGGCTGTGCCTGTCGCCCGCTCGCGTGACCCAGGCGATCCAGAAGCAGGAACGGCAGGTCGGTGTCCCGCTGTTCGAGCGCACCAACCGCACGGTCCGGCTGACGCAGGTCGGGCGGCAGCTCCGCGACGACCTCCGGCCGCTCCACGCCGGGCTGAAGGAGAGCGTGGAGCGCGCCCAGCTCGCCGGCCAGGGCATCACCGGCACGCTGCGCGTCGGCATGCTTCCCCTCAACGCCTACGACCTGCGCCCGTACTGGGACGTCTTCCGCCTCCGCCACCCGCGATGGCAGCTCCGCATCCACAAGACCCAGCTGGGCGAGGCCTTTCCCGCGCTGCGACGCGGGGACATCGACGTCCTGGTGACCTGGCTCCCCGTCGACGAACCCGACCTCACCGTGGGGCCGGTCCTGTTCGCCGAGCAACGCGTGCTGGCCGTCGCCGTCGACCACCAGCTCGCCCCGCGCGCGTCGGTCTCCCTGGAGGTGGTCTCCGACTTCCAGCACCCGAACGCCGACAACGGCCCCGGCTACTGGTACGACGCCTACGCCCCGCGCCTCACCCGGCGGGGCCGCCGGATCGAGCGCGGCCCCGTGGTGCGGGACGCGGAGGAGGCCATGACCCTCGCCAGCATGGACGGGCTCGTCGTGCTCTTCCCCGCCCACGTCACCCGCTACTGGGCGCGACCGGACATCACGTACCTGCCGGTCACCGATCTGGAGCCGCTGCCGTACGCGCTGGTGTGGCGCAGCGAGGCCGAGAGCGAGCACGTCCAAGCCCTGGCCGGGATCATTCGCGACCTGGGCCCCCTCCCGCAGGTCCCGGCATGATCCGGTACCTGCTGATCGCCGGGCTGTTACCCCTCAACGTGCCCGCCCAAGCCCCGTCGCTCCACGTGATGACCTGGAACCTCTGCGCGGGCACGAACAGCAACTGCCCCCTCTTCCGCCGCACCACCGCCGAGCTGGCCTGGCACGTCGCCGTGCTGGCGACCAAGGCGGACGTGATCTTCCTCCAGGAGTTCTGCACGGGCGCGGACGGCGACCTGAAGCGCGAGCTGGAGGCGCGTACCGGCAGGGCGTGGAGCGTCAAGTCGGCCGGGCTGGCCCGCCCCGACGGCTCCCCGTACCAGTGCCACCCGGACCGGAACGGCAGGCCGCGCGGGACGCAGAGCGTCACCCTGGCCGTGGCCGAGCGGAACGCCCGCTTCGGCGTGCACGCGCTGAGCTCGCCGCCGTGGAGTGCCCGGAGGTACGCGGTCTGTACGGCGGACCGGGCGTGGTGCACCGCGCACTTCTCGTCCGGCGCGCACTACGACGACAAGCAGAAGGGCGCGCCCTACCGGCACAAGCAGCTCCGTGAGCTGTTCGAGCTCGGCCGGGGCGTCGTCGGCGGCGACCTCAACCTGGTGCCGCGCGATGCCGCCACCGCCTACAGGGGCCGCGACGAGTGCGACCCGCGCAAGCGGTGGACCTACGTCACCCGCAAGCGGAAGATCGACTACGTGTTCGCCGGCGACGGCCGCATGCGCGGGTGCTTCGTCGACTACGCCAGGAAAGGCTGGTCGGACCACGTGCCGCTGCACGCGTGGGTGGCGCGGTAGTCACCGGTCCTAGGGGTGCTCGGGGAGGCGCTCAGCATGACGGCGAACCCGTGGGGAGCCGAGCGCGTACGACAGGGCCACGCCGAAGCAGAGGGACAGCGAGATGCCCAGGAGGAGGTCGGTCAGGGCCGCGGCGAACCCCATGCCGATGGCCAGGCCGCAGGAGAGACCGAGGATCCAGTTGGGGGAGTTCTTCGTGTTCGTCATGGCTCACATCCTTCCGCGGGGGCCGCAGCCGGAGTAGAGACGTAGATCATCGGCACCGTATGACATCTGTCAGCCGAAGGCGCGGAGGAAGGTGTCGGTGGCGGCGCGGGCGAGCTCCCGCAGGTCGGTGTCGGCGATCTGCCGGGTGCCCATGTGGGAGCGCGCCTCCAGCGGCCCGATGAGCAGGGCCAGGAAGTGCTCGGCGGCCTGGTCGGGGTCGGTGGCGCGGAGGCGGCCGGCGAGGATGAGCCGCGCCGGCCGGTCGGCGAGTGCCTGGCTGAGGCGGTGCGGGCCGCTCTCGACGGCGAGGTCGAGGATGTCGGGGAAGTGGGTGAGCTCCGCGTACAGCAGCCGCCGCAGTGCGCAGGAGCGGTCGTCGGCGTGCACGCGGCTACGACGGGATGGCCGCCCAGATGCAGGCGGGACGGGCCAACGACCTGCTCGCGGTCGCCTACGCCGCCCGCCACGCGACCGGCGGCACCCGGTACGTGCTGATCAACCCCGGCCCGGTGGCCTCCAGCTTCGCCGGTGAGTACGACCCGCCCATCGCCGCCCAGGTCGCCGCGCTCAAAAGGCACGGCCGGCCGGTCGGCGACGGCATCCAGCCGATCATCGCCCGCGTCGACGCCCCGCCGGCGGCGCCGGTGACCGCGTTCGCGCGCTTCGACCCCATCAGCCTGGACGGCCCCGCCTTCGACCCTCACGCCGCGGCCCGGCTGCACGACCTGACCCGTCGCCTGCTGTCCTCCCTGGAGACCTGACCCCGAGGAGGTCGCCCCGCTCTCCTGGGACCCGCACACCCGGCGCGACGAAGCCGAGCGCGCTCTGACGGGCCCGCCGGAGGCCGAGACCCATGCCGATTAGGCTTCCGCGCCGTGCCCGTCTGTACGTGTGAGACCGACTCACAGGAGGCTGACACGATGCGGAAACTGATCTTCGGCATGAACCTGAGCCTGGACGGCTACATCGCCGCGACCGGCGACGACATCGGCTGGAGCGGGCCGCCGAACGACGAGCTGTTCCAGTTCTGGCTCGACCACGAGCGGGCCAACGACCTGGTGCTGTACGGGCGCAAGCTGTGGGAGACGATGAGCGCCGCCTGGCCGACCGGCGACCAGCACCCCGACGCCACCCCGGCGCGGATCGAGTACGCGCGGAACTGGCGGGACACGCCGAAGGTGGTGTTCTCCTCGACGATCGACAAGGTCGACTGGAACACCCGCCTGGTCAGCGGCGACGCGGTCGCCGAGATCGCCCGGCTCAGGGCCGAGGACGGCGGCCAGATGGGCATCGGCGGCGCGACGCTCGCCGGGGCGGCCATGCGGGCCGGGCTGATCGACGAGTACGTCCTGGCCACCTACCCGGTCCTGGTGGGCGGCGGCACGCCGTTCTTCACGGCGCTGGACAGCTGGGTGAACCTCAATCTGGTGGAGACCCGGACGTTCCCCGGCGGCGTGACGCTGACCCGGTACGAGACGAGGCGATGAGCACGGGCCGGATCCTCGGCCCGTGAACGGTGTGTGCTGGGCCCGCGTCCTATGACAGTGCCGGGGGCAGGCCCAGCCACGGCTTGCCGGTGGCGTCGAATCCGGTGAGCTCGGCGATCTTCCCGTCGACGACGTGCAGGACCGCGATGGCGAACAAGCGGTGCTCGGGGTCGCCGGGGGCGCGCAGGTACAGCGCGGCGGCAGGCATGCGGTTGACCGTCGTGGCGATGCCGCGCCAGTCGTCGTGGCCGCGCCGGAAGAGCCCGCTGGAGACCCAGCCGTCCACCGCCTCCTTGGCCGACCTGACCACGGTGCCCGGGTCGGGCAGCATCGCGAAGCGCAGGTCGTCGCGGAGCAGCGACGTCAGCCCGTCCAGGTCGTTGCGCTCATGGGCGGCCAGGTACGACTTCACCACGCCGCGCTCGTCGTCCGACAGCTCGTGGGTGGCGGGGCTCCGCCAATCGAGGCGGCGGCCGGGCAGCCGCTCGCGCATCGTCACACGGGCCCGCTGCAGCGCGCTGGTCACCGACGCGACGGTCACCCCGAGGGCGCCGGCGGCCTCCGACGCCGGCCGGCCGAGGACGTCGCGCAGGATGAACACCGCCCGCTGCCGCGGCGGCAGGTGCTGGACGGCGACGATGAACGCCAGCTCGATCGTCTCCCGCGCCACCACCGCTTCCTGCGGGTCCTCCGGGAGCATCCGGTCCGGGTACGGCTGCAGGCACAGCACCTCGGAGTCGGGGTCCGGCAGCTCGGACGGCACGGGCACGCGGGCGTTGCGGCTGTCGAGGAAGTCGAGGCAGGCGTTCGTCGCGATCCGGTACAGCCAGGTCCGCAGCGCGGCGTCGCCCTTGAACGACTCCCGCTTGCGCCACGCCCGCAGGAACGTCTCCTGCGTCAGGTCCTGGGCGTCCTCGTAGTTCGCGAGCATCCGGTAGCAGTGCACCTGCAGCTCGCGCCGGTGGCGCTCCGTGACATGGGCGAACCGTGTCGTGTCGCCTGAGCGGGCCGCCGCGATGAACGCGGCCTCGTCGGCGCCCAGCGGTCTGGCGTCGGTCATGGTCGTCAATCCTTCCACCGGTGCGATAGGGGCTATCAGGACTGACGACGTGGCGGAGGATTCCTGATCGGTCGCACCGGGCCGTGCGCCGGGCCCTCGCCTAGATGATTGATTCCAAGGGGTTGGGATCAGTGGTCGTAGGCGGTGAGTGAGCGGGCGATGGGCTGACCGGTCTTGTCGTTGTGCCAGATCA
>NZ_JBEZZG010000016.1:0-174341 GCF_040639085.1 Nonomuraea sp. NPDC023979 | reverse complement strand
GGCCGCGCGATCGCGCGGCCTGACATGTACTATCGCGCGCGCCCACCCGCGCGGCCGCGCGCGTGGGCGCGTGGACGCGCGAGCGGGCTGTCATACACTAGCCCCCTCACACCGGCAGCGACCCCGGAGGGCATGCTCATGGACGCCAGACCGTACGACCGCGACATCGCGCGCCTGTCCACCTACGCCCACTTGCACGTGCACTGGAGCACGACCGCCTTGTTGGGCCCCATCGCGTCCCGGAGGCTCCGCCGGGCGGTGCGGCGCGCCCGCGCCAGCGGCGCCGTGGTCAGGCACGCGCGAGTCCGCGTCGGCGTGCTCACCCGCTACCACCGGGTCGACTGCTATGGCGAGGGCGCCCAGCTGCTGGCCCTGCCGACCATGCTGGCCCGGCTGCTCGCCGGCAGGTTCGCCGCCGCTCGGCCGGCGGCGTAGGTGGCCACCGGCCGGACCCACGCCGCGTGCGGGCTTACCGCCTACGTGGGCGCCGTCTCCTGGGCCCACGAATCCGGCTACGTTCTCGACCTGGCGACCGTGATTACGCTGGCGCCTCTCGCGGCCGGGGCCGCGCTGCTGCCCGACCTCGACCACCCGGACGCCACCATGGCGCGCAGTCTCGGCTGGCCGTCCCGGCAACTGGCGCGGCTGGTCTCGACCCTCGGCGGAGGCCACCGGGGGTTGACCCACTCCCTGACCGGCGCAGCCGTGTTCGGCGGGCTCGGCCAGCTCGCCCTCGCCTGGCGGGACACGGTGTCCGGCCAGATCGGGCTGTCGATCCTGGTGGCGCTGCTCATCGCCTCAGCCGTACGGGTCTGCGGGATCCGGGGGTGGCTCGACGACGCCGTCGGCATCGCCCTTGGCCCGTTCCTCGTCGGAGCCGGGGTACCGCTCGACGGCCTGCCGCTCGTGGTCGCCGGCGGCTGCCTGGTGCACCTGATCGGAGACCTGCCCACGGATCGGGGCCTGCCGCTGCTGTGGCCGATGCGGGGATGCGTCCGGCTGCCTCGGGCGCTGACGTTCAAGGTCGACGGCCCGGCCGAGCGCAGAGTCATCTTCCCGGCCGTGATGGTGGCGCTGGCGGTGTGCGCGGGGTGGGGGAGCGGCCTGTGGGCGCTCCTGGGGGACGCGTTCGCGACCTTCCAACTCCTCCCGTCCTGACGTCCCGCCCCCCGGCTAGAGTTGGCCTCAACAGCCCGATGCGAACCGGGTATCGACCCCCAGGGAGATACATGTCCCAGCACGCGCTCATGGTCATCACGATGATGACCCAGACGACGCCGCCCAAGCTCCGCTACCGCACCGAGACCGCCCTGGTGCCGATCGGGTCTGGGCTGGACGCGGAAGCGCTTCTCAAGGACGCCATGCGCACAGGCGACAACGCCGCGTTCGACAACGTCACGTTCTGGATGCTGGAGGATGACTACCTCCCGCCCGGCCGGTACCACGTGGTGATGCACATGCACTCCAGCCTGGGCGCCAACGACCTGTACTGGTCGCGCTCGGGGTTCATCACCGTTACCGATCCCCGCTCCGGCAGCCGCCGGGCGGCGTACCACGACTGCTACGACTTCGCGGCGACCGGCAAGCCCGGCACACCCAGCGTTCTGCACTGGTCGCTGACTCCAGCGGTGCTGAAATCCACGTAGGACCTGCATGGCTGCCCGGCTGGCGCTAACATCGTGGTGCTCATCTGCCCGAGGCGAACCGGGCGCGACACGAGGGAGTCCTCATGACCTGCAACAAGCTTGCCAACGCGCTGTTCATGGTCCTGGCCGTGATCGGCACGATCGCCGTCCTTGCCACCCAGGCCGACCTGACCAGCTGGGCGGCAGCTCTCACGCAGTCCGGCGTGCACATCCTCTGACCAATCCACCGCGCGGCGCGCCCTGGGTACCTTCCCGGGGCGCGCCGCCTTCATTAGTTCCCCTCCAGGATCAGGCCACATCCCACAGCGCGGCGGGGGGTGTGGCTGCAGCCGGTCATCACCTCCGCGCCTGAGATGAACCACACCCGCGGCAGCGGGGAGGCTTGGAAGGACCAAACTTGTGATTGATCTTCAGCAGGTCAGCGTCACTGGCATTGCCCGGGCCCGTGACTTGGCCCGGCTCTTGACCGTCTACAGTCCCGTATCAGCAGGCGGCGATCGGCTGGTCACCACGGCCGACGTGCGACGGTGGCAGCGGCGACGGGCCTCTACGGGCATGCCGGCTCCCCGCCCTTCGTCAAGGCTGGGTGAGGAACCAACGTGGGATCGGGTGAGGGTGCTGCTGTGGTTTCTGTCCTGGCGTGGCCCAAACGCATCGCGCCGGCCGGTCCGTGAGCCCCGCCTCCGGCTGGGGCGGTGCTGCCTGAACAGCCCCCACCATCCGAACCCTCTTGCCCCTCAACTGTAAGCGCCGCTACATTCTTGGTCTGGCCATACCGGCCACCAAGGCCCATCCCGGCAGCGACCCCGGGACACCGACAGCAGGAGGATCCATGTCAACCACCACCGTGGTCATCCGCACCAGCTCCGGCGCCCTCAAGACTGTCCTGCGGAGCACCATCCCCCGCTCCGAGCGCCGTGGCTCCCGCAGCCAGCGGCGCCGCATCGCGGCCCGCTTGTCCGTCGACGCTGCCCGCTGAATCCTCGCCGCCCTATTCGGACCCCACTGTGACCACGACCCGGGACCCCACGCAGGGCCCGGGTCGTGGCATGAGCGCCAGACTCAGCGAAAGGGACATCGGGCGTCAGTTCCCAGCGGAAACGAGCGACCAGCCGCCCCATTCATGCCCCCAGCGCTACAATCCCGACCAGAAGCCGGACGCGACCCCGGCATTGACACCAGGGAGAACTTCATGTCCAAACCTGTCTCCGTTGAGCTAAGCGCCGAAGAGCGCGATCTTCTAATCGCCGCCGCCACACACATCGACGGGCTGTTCCCCGCCCTTGACCCGCGGATCCGCATCCTGTTCCTCGCGCGGGGCTACGCCGCCGCCAACATCGACTGGCGTGAGCAGCCATGCCCTCAGCTGGGCGGCATCCTCACCCTCACCCCCGTCACCACCAGCCTGCGCATAACCGGTCTCGGCCGCGCGGTGGCCAGCGCCCACCAGGTAGCCGCGCGATCACGCTGCCACGCATGAGCTGACGCACACGTTCGCGAAGCCCGGGTCTCGTGCCCCCGCGCTCGCCCCCGGGCCTACCACGGAACCCCGCCGCAGGGCGGGGCCCGCCCTTCCTCCAGCGCATCGCGCATTTCAGGGCGGGCCCCGCCCTGCTCTGGGAACCCGTGGTTGAACGGCCCAAAAGCGCGGGGGCCTGGGACGACATCCGTACCTTTCTCGCTGCTGGAGAGATCATGCTCATTCCGCATCCCGTCACCTCTGCATCACGCACCGACCATCGTTGCCCAGGCCGGCGTGAGCCGCGCGCCCGAGCGGAACGATGACCATGGTCAAGGAGATGCCCACCACATACGAGCAACTGCGCGGCAAGCGGGTGTACGCGAACCCGGGCTGGACCGGGTTCTGCATCAACTGCAGGAACCATCTGGTCACTGAGGGCGGCGAGGTCGTCGACCTCATGCCCGGCACCAGATTCAACGGGAAATTCGCCACCGACACGGGGGAGCTCGTCTTCTTCCAACCGTGCCCGCGCTGCCGAAACACCGTGGAGTTCGGCACCGGGATCAGGCGAGGTCGTCCGTGACCACGCCTCCCCTCACCAGCCGCGAGGCCATTCACGAGCACTGGCGGCGGACCGGCGCCGCCTGGCGCATTGAGCACCGCGGTGACGTCCGTCCCTCACCCGGCGGCACCCTCATCGTCTACCCCCGATATGCCGGGTCGCGGCCGCCGTGGTGTATCGCCAACCACAATGCGGTGCCGTTCCCGCGCTTCTACGACCAGCCCGGCGTGACGCGGGCGCTCGCGCTCGCCGAACGGATCGAGCTGCTGCTCATGGCCGACGGCAAGCCGTTCGACTGGAACAACGACGCCGCTCGAAAGGCCAGCCACTTCCCGTCCTCAGAGATCCGTACCATCGACGGCGTCCCGCTGCTGCAGGCCCATCGGGATCTGATCGAGGCGTTCAACACGGAGCGGGCGCGATGAGCTCGAGCACCATCACGAACCCCTTCCGCTCTCAGGAGGCATGAACCATGGGACTCATCGTCTACGGCCATGAGGCACTCGACACCGCACTCAGGAACCACGGCCTCGGCAGAACCGGTAGCGTCCTCGGCCTGCGTGACTGGCCGAACGTGCTGGCCGGCATCGCGCCGCCGTTCTACCACTACGCCGAAGCGGAGCGCGGCGTCGTCCTGGTCCACTCGCCCATGCTCAAGCTCTACTCCCGCGTCGTGACGACCGGCGGCGACTTCGCCGAGCTGGCCGTGCGCGCCGCCCAGAGCATTCACGACACCCTGACCGAGGACCGGCGGCACAAGGCCGTGTTCGGCGGCAGCGGGTGCGGCCTCGTCTACCCGATCGAGCTGGAGAAGCACATCGCCACCGGCGACGCCTTTCCCGGCGTCGACCCCGGCAACCGACTCGCGGTGGCACGCATGCAGCTGCCGCACTGGATCCACCCCGACGCCTGGCGCACTCTGCCGCGCGACACCCAGCAGCGCCACCACACCACCGACTACGGGTGGATCCTCGACCAGATCAGCCGGATCTGGGACGGAGCCTGATCATGTCCCTGTTCGCCACCCCCGAGGAGCACGCCGCCAACCCGCCCAGCACCTGGAAGGTGGTGCCGGCGGGCACTCGGCAATGGGCCCACGCCACCGCCGCCGGTACGGTCCTGGGCGGCCGGTACGACCGCAAGCGCGACGCTGAGGCCGACCTCCTCACGAGCAGCTACGCGGTCTTGTGGGAGCAGGAACGCCGCTGGTACGCCGGGGAGCAGGTCGACACCTGGCGCCCCTATGCCGAGGTCCTGGCCGAGCGCCAAGCCCTCGACGCATGGCGGTGCCGCGATGCGCGATGACCCGGCCGGCCACTGCCTCCATGAAGTGAACAGCTACCACCTCCACCTCTACGACGTACACGCCGAGCAGCCGGGCGAACCGCCTCGCCCGGCCATCATCGAGCACCACCTGCACACCTGGATGGACGAGCACCGCCAGATCCACCCTGACGCCAAGGAGGTATACGCCTATCGCCGCCTCGGCCGCGACTTCGACCTGCTCGGCAAGTGGGACACCCTCGACCAGGCATGGACCGAACTTGGAGTCGCCGGCGAAGTCCCGCGCATCAGCTGCACTTCCGAGAGGACCTGACAATGCCCTACAAGCGCCCCCCAGAGCGTCGTGCCAAGCTGACCAGGAGGCACCGCATCTCCCCGGAGGACAACCGGTGGTTCTCCCAGGACGGCACCATCAGCACCTGGCCGGTCTGGGAATCGGATCACGTGCGCGCGGACTACTGGCTGGTGATGGACGACATCACCCACAAAACGGAGCGCGCTCTTGACTCCGTCCACGCCCGTGAACTCATCTTCGACATCCTTGAAACACGAGCCGCCACCAACAATGCCGCACCCGCCGACAACCGCACCCCGGACGAGCGATGACCCACGCAGCCAAGCCGCGCAAGCAGCCCGACGAGAGCAGCAGCGACTACAAGCGGCGCACGGCCGACTGGAACGTCACGACCGGCGCCGCCACCGTCGAGAAGGCCGCCCGATCCCTGATCAGCGCCTCAATCCGCACTCTCGGCTCCACCGAGACCTCCCCCGAACGCTGGGGCGCTCACCCCGTCCCCACGGCCCAGCGCGACCGCGCCGACAGCTGGCGCCGGGCACTCGTCGACGCGCTGGCCATCCTGGACGCGCTCCACGTGGACGAGTGGAAGCGCGAGGTAATCGCCGCCACCGAACAGCGGGAGCGAGCGTGAGCGACGCCACCAACCTCACCCCAGCGCAGATCGTCGTCCTGCACGCCGAGGCGTATGCCCAGCGCAGCCCGTTCGTCGACCCGGCCGCGCTGCGCGTCGTCATGAGCACGCACTTCCACACCGAGTGGGCGGCCGCGATCCTCGGCCACCCCTACCAAGGTTGGAACCACATCGCCAACTGGGAAATCGTCCTGCTCGCGCTCGCGCTGAAGGCCGAGCCGGACAGGCCGACGCCGGCCGTCGTGGCCGAGCGACAGGAACGCGCCCGGCGCGAGATGGAGGAGGCCGAGCGGGCACGGCAGGTCCGTTACCAAGCCGAGCTGGACGCCTGGCACGTCCTACGGGATCGCCTGCCCATCAAGGTGACCGTCGGCCATAACTGGACGATCGGCCACTGGGAGAGCGGCTACGTCACCGGCCGGGATCACATCGTTGCCCAGGAGGAGCTACGCGTCGGCCGCCTGCACCGCGCCGTCAGGCAGGTGCTGTGCGAAACCCCGTCCAAGACGACTTCGGGACGCCGGAACAAGGACCCGCTGCGTGGCGTCGACCGGCGCGACGACGGCGAGGACCGGATTCCTACCTGCGTGGCGTGTCTACGTGTTGCCGAGCGGATTGCCCGGCCCGCTTGAATCCGAAACGTAAGCAATACTACATTCGTCGCATGCCCGCCGCGAACCGGGCCGTCGACAAAGGAGCACCCATGAAGCGCATCATCATCGCCACCGCCGTGGCCTTCCTGACCACCATCCTCCTCGGCCTCCTGGCGCTGAACCTAGGCGTCTTCGACGACTTCGGACGGCTCTTGGCCCTGCCCGGCGTATTGCTCGGCGCTGCTACGTTCCTGATCCTCGACCACTGACAGCCGTCACCAGGCACGACCGGCGCCTGTAGCTCGCCGCTCGTCTGCTCGCACTCCTGCGTCATGGCCCCCGACGCTCGCCCTCGGAGGCCGTGACCTTCATGCGGACAGGACGCCCGCCGCGGTTAGCAGCCGCCCGCCCCGAAAGCGCTGTATCGTGGGCCCTGACCGGCCTGCAGCGACCCAGGCCCCAGATGGAAGGACAACCATGACCTCAATCTCCGACTTCCGCACCTCCGAGGTCCTCGGGATGGCGCGCCGCTACGTTGCGCTGGACGAGACCAACATCGACGAGGTCAACCTGGCCGCTGTGCCGCTCCTGACCTGGCTGGCCGAGGCCGGCGACGAGAGCGAGCAGGACCGCCGCATGCTCGCGCTCAGGCACGCCAGGGAGTGTCAGCCGCCGATGACCCTTCAGGGGGAGCAGGTGCGGCTCGCCCAGATCGAGGACGGCCCCGTAAAGGTCGACCTGCTGAAGACGAGGGCCCAGAGCTTCCTGGAGGACGCTCAGCCGTTCTACGACACCATGGCCAACGCGAGCTCGCTCGGCGAGAAGGTGTCGGTGCCGGCGCTGGCTAGCTAACCTGCGAGCCACCATCAGAGCCCCCGGAGGAAGGATTCCCCGGGGGCTCTGACCTGTATGTAGAAAAGAACGTAAGCACTACTACGACCCGGACTCACGACCGAAGGGAAAGGGAAACCGTCCATGAGCTACGGCCACGATTCCCGCCTCATCCACGAAGCACTCCGCGACCATGGCTTCGCCCGCAGCAGCTACCGCGTGCAGACGATCCCTACCCGCTGGGTCGCGACCCGCGAACCCGCCTACGCCAAGGGCAATGTCCTAAGCGGACGCCACATCACCGTGCGGGCCGCGGAACTCGCGCCCCGGCTGGCGCTCCCCGCCTTCCACGTCGTCGTGCAGTGGCTCGACCTCCGCCCGATCATCGTCACCTTCAAGGACTATGGCACCCACGCCCCCAAGACGTCGCACGTCCCGCCCCACACTCTCATCGAGCGGGAGAGCTGACATGGCCGAATACAAGCCCTACGACAACGACGGCAACGAGGGTTGCCCCGACTGTGGCACGGACAAGGGCGCGGGCCACCTGTCGTGGTGCCAGAACCCCGAGAACCCCAGCGCTGTCCTCAGCAACGACAGCCGGAAGGGGGTGAGTAGCCGCCCGACCCGCCAGAGCCTCACAAGGTTCGGTCAGGGAAAGCTCGCGCCGTCCAATATCCAGCCCGCCCTCACGATCACTCCCGTGCTCTGCAAGCGCGGCACCATAAAGGACCAGAGCGGGCAATGCAGTGCGTGCGGCAGGCAGTGCACGCAACCGTGGAAGCCCCACAAGCCGCCGCAGCTCGGAACGCTTGGCTGGATCGAATGGCATCCGAACGGCACTAGTCAGGTAGTGCCCGCCGAGAAGTACGCGGACGTCTCGGTCCCTGCTGGGTCCAAGGCGCTGGTGCAGTGCCGGTGCTGTGACCGTATCGGGCCCCTGCGCGGCTTCTATCTGCGTGCGCGGGTTGCTACGAGAGGTGGGAACGGGACGGCCGCCCAGAACCGCCGCGCCCACCTCGGGCACGTCGGGCACCTCGCAGCACGCAGGAGCTGGTCGAGGAATGGAACGTTCTTCGCGGGACGTGCACTCTGGCCCAGGGCGCCGAGCGCCTCGGTGTCAAGGTCGACGAGCTTCGGCGAGCCGTTGAAGCAGCGGAACGTGGCTAGACCTTGCTAGACGCACCCTGTGGCGTCGACCTCGCAGCCCATGCACGAGTGCCTGCGGTGCTGCACGCCCTCCGTCCCAGACGAGGAGGAGCCGGTGCCCGGCCTCAAGCCGCCGGCGAATCGTTACCAGCACAAGACGATCGACCAGTGCAGCACCGCCCTGCGACGACTGCCCGGCGGCGGCCGTCGTGGATACAACCCGTTCATCCACCTTGGGACCTGGGAGTAGAAGCAGGGCCACCCACGAAGGGAGAACCACATGAGCCGTGAGGGACAGACCATCCAGGTTGGCGAGGGATACCCCGTCGTCCTTACCCGCGATCTCTTGAACGCCTGCAACACCTACGGCTGGGCAACCATCCTCCACAGCGGGCACCCTGGCGAGGGCTACGAACAGATCGCCAGCCAGGCCCTGAACGACCTCTACACCCACCTGCGCGCTCAGGTGCCCCATGACCCATCTGACGAGAGCACCTCGTTCCCACGCCACCACCTGACGCGCCTCGCAGCCTGGCTCGGCAACTGGGACCTCACCAACGGCTGCGCGAAGGGCTGGCCCGAGGCCGTGCCCATCCGGACCACCATGGATATCCCGCTCAACCCGCCCCAAAAGACTGATCACACTACGAGGTAGGGCGCCCCGATTTTGTCGGTGGGGGTTGCTATCTTCTACCGCTAGTGCGAAAGCACCATTACAATCTGAAGTGTCCGATGCGAACCGGGCACCGACACGAGGGAGGGCCCCTGTGGCCACCAACAAGTCCTACACGATGAACGGCCGCCCGCTCGTCTGGTCGATCCGCAGCAACACCGACCCCAGCCAGCGCTACAAGGTGTCCATCGCCGAGTGCGGCGCGATCGACAACAACCCGTGCGGCGACTGGCTGCACCGCCACACCCAGGGCGAGAACCCGATGTGCAAGCACATCGTCTCCGCCTACCTGCAGCACATGGGCGCCGATGAGACCACCGCCACCACCCTGGCGCCGCTCGTCATGAAGGCGCTCGACAGCCTCGCCGAAGCCCTCAACGGCGGCAGCGACCTCACCCACCTGCAGGCTGCTGCCGAGCTGTTCCGCCTGACCCGCTAAGCCCCCGGCCCGCGCAGGCCGCCACCCATCGGCGCCTGCGCGGGCCGGATCCATCCGCCCGACGCGAACCGGGCGACCGACACAAGGAAAGGAGATCCGCCATGCAGGCACTCCTCTGCCACAGCCCCGGCTGTGACTGCTGCCCCGACAGCGCCGTCTGCGTCGCGCTGCCGACCGGCGTGCTGGCCCGCACCAGCCCCAGAGGCACCTGGACGGCCCACCGCTGCGCCGGCTGCGGCCAGGCCGCCGTCCAGGCCCACGCCGCCCGGCCCCGGGACATCACCGCCACCTTCACCCTGTACACCGCTCTGCCGCCGGTCTACGAGCCGCAGCCAGCAGAAGACACTACGCCCTCGCCGGTGGCGTGATGGGAGCCGTGAAACTCCGCAAGGTGCGCGGCGCCAACCCGACCACCTACCGAACCCCGGACGGCTACCAGGTCACTAAGAACGGCATGTCCTGGACCATCACCGCCCCCGGCGGCGGCCGGCTCACCCCGGCCAGCAGTCTCGACTTCGTTCGCCAGCGGATCGCCGCCGACCGTGCCCGCCAGGCCGACGTCCTCAACGCCCCCTACCAGGGCAGGCTCACCAGCGAATGCTGGCCGGGCGTCACCATCCCGGAAGCACCCTGCCGCCGCGTCGAGCACGCCGGCGGCTACCTGCATTTGATCAGCCTGGCCTCCGAACTGCGGTGCGCCGTCATCGGCGGCACGGCCGTCCGAGCGCGGCTCACCGCCGACGACGGCACCGTCATCTACGACTCCGAGGCGCGCATCGACCGGGCGCCCCGTTGCACCGGCTGCCGCCTTGGCCCCTGCTCCACTCCCGAGCAGCATCGCCGGTTCTTCCACCCGGCCGAGGACGAGCAGTGGCTGCTCCCGCCCCGCCAATAGATCGGAGCCCGCCCATGATGCATGACGTTCACCCGGCCCTGTACGAGGCCGCAACGTCCCGCCTGAGCGCCGCCGCCGGCGTCACCGGGATCACGGCCACGCCCCGCACCGACCGGCGCGGCGGCAACTACATGGCCGCGCTCATCCACCTCGACGCCGGCGAGGGCCTCAAAATCCTCCTGGACGTCGACGACACGCAGGCCACCGCCGACGACCGATACCTGCTCACCGCCTGGCAGCACCGGCGCGGCAACCTGTGGGACGTCGCCGCGACCAGCTTCCGCATCTTCGGCCGCTACCTCCGCCTGGATGAGCTGCCGCTGGCCTTCGAGGCGGTCCTCTACCGAGCCCAGCACCACCCCATTTCGCGCCAGGAGTCGACGGCGCTGCTCGGCCGTCCCTGGTACGTCACCGCTCTCAAGTCGCTGCAGGAGCGGAGCGAATGGTGACCGATGAAGCCCATCACCTCGCGTGGTACCAGAGGACGCTGGAGCCGTATATCGACGCCGTCACTGCCCAGGCCGGGATTCGCACTGTCGACATCAATTTCGACGACCAACACACTCGCCGCGTGATCCTCGGCATCGGCTCCGATCAGGAGGTCATCGTCCTGGAAAGCGAGGACATGCGCCCTGGCGAGGAGCTGTTCCAGGTCATCGCCTGGAACAGACGGCGCGGCAACAACTGGCTGATCACCATGACCAGTCATGAGGTATGCGGCCGGGATGTGCCCGCCGCCGAGATCGGCCAGATCATCCTCGACGTCCTGGCCAAGGCGGGCACAGACCCGCTACCCGCTCGCGTTTCCCACGAGCTCACTGGCACTCCGTGGTTCACCCGCGCTTTCCTGTCGCTCCTGCCGCGAAAGGTCACCGGATGACCGACACCACGTGGCGGTACGGCATGAAACTGGCCGACCACCCCGGCCCCGGCGGCACCGCCCAGGGCTTCAGCCGCCAAGGCTGCATCAACATGCTCGGCCACGGCATGACGAGCATGCACCGCGCCACCGGCTCGTGCACGTGCGGCCAGTACCGCAAGGACCGGCTGCCCCGCCAGGTCGACCCGAAGCGGTGGTGCCAGCCGTGCAAGGACCTGCAGGCCGCCAAGGACCTGCTCACCACCCAGACGAGCGTCACCTACCTCGACCGGGTCTGGTACTACCAGGAGGAGTCCGCAGATGGACGATAGGAACGTAGCCGTCTACCGCGCCACCGCCCCCGCCGTCCTGGACCGCTGGCAGGAGATCGGCAACGCCTTGGAGCGGTGGCGGACCGAGATCATGGCCGTGTTCACGGCAGAGGGACTCAGCGACGACGACATCACCGCCGGCGATGTCGACGGGGCCATCCTCGGCGCCCGCCACGACGGCGGGCCCGTCCCGGAGGGATGGCGCATCCGAGGCGGGCACCTCGTCCCACACCGAGGCACCCGCAAGGGCAAGCAGATCGCGGAGCGTCTCAACGCGATCGTCTACCCGGACCCGCGCGTCCTGCCGGGCATGCCGAAGTTCGCCCGCCGCGCTGGCGGCGGCCCGAAGCTCCTCGTCGGCGTGGAGCGCATCGGCGACGCCGTATACGCCCGGTGGGCGCGCCCCATCGAGGAGGACCGGATCGACAAGGCGCTCTGGCAGCGCATCAAGCTGTCGGAGTATTACTGCGCGGTGGAGGCTGCACAGGAGCAGGAGGCGCGGGCATGAGCCGCACCGCCACGTTCGCCGCCACCCTGGCCGCCCTGTACGCCGCCCACGAAGTCGGCGACCACTGGGTGCAGACCCACACCCAGGCGTGCACGAAAGGTGGTCGTGGCGACCAGCAGCGGGCCGGGCAGCTCGCCTGTGCTCGACACGTCGCCACGCTGACCGCCACCAAGGCCGCCGTACTCGCCATCACGGCAGTCGTCACCAAAACCCGACTGCCTCTCGGCCGCACCCTGCTCGCCCTCGGCCTCGACGCCACCTCCCACTACGCCATCGACCGAAGGTGGACGCTCGCCGCGTTCGCCGACCGGACCGGAAAGGCCAGCTTCTACCAGCTCGGCCAGCCCCGGCCAGGTCGCGACGATAACCCCAGCCTGGGCACCGGCGCCTACGCCCTCGACCAAGCCGCGCACACCGCGTGCCTCTGGGTGGCAGCGCTCATCATCGCCAGCGGCCAAGAACTCCTCCCGGATGGAACGACATGATCAGTCCGCCATTCAATGCCGACCCGGTCCCTTTCCCCGAGAGGGACGGCATCCCGATCACACGCGACACCAACGCGACGCTGCTCGCCCTGGGCCACCATGAAGCGTCCGCCATCACGGCCGCCGGCGGCAAACTGCCGCTGAAGGACGGATACGTGGCCGTCGACTCCACCGAGTGGACGATCGAACACCTGTGGGCGGTTCGGCAGCCCAAGTGCGACAGCCCACCTCAGGCCGATGGCAGCTACTGCACGGACGACATCGTGCACCAGATGCTGCACGACCACGATCCCGACCCCGACCACCTCCGGATCGACGTGGGGGAGCTCTGGGGCTACTACACCGCCGACACCCCCGGCGCGTTCCCCGTCACCCGCGCCACCGCCTGGAGCATTCTTCTCCCCATCCCGGACGAACTGCTGGCCAACCTGCCGGAGGAGTTCTGATGCGGCTGTGCGAAGAGCACCAGAAGCTACTCCCAGATGGCGCCATCCTGCAGATTCGGGACGTTCACCGGGGCGAGGTCAGCGTGGACGTCCTCACCATTGACGGCAGAACGGTGCTTCGGGAGGCAATCGTCCCTCTCGTTGATGTCCGGCTCGACATTGGCGAGGCTGTCATCTTCCTGCACAATCCCCAGCCCGGCACCTTCTGGCAGGAGTGGCAGCTGGTAGACGAACTTGGCCTGTTCCAGCGGGCCGTCCACGGCAGGGCCCCCCAACCGATCGCGGTGCGTCCCTGCCAGATCATGCTCAACGGCACGGTCCCGCTCTGGTGCCTACTCACCCGGGAGGAAGAGTTCCGGCTCGATAGGGCGTGGCCCGACGGCGGCCGGATCGTCGTGGCGGCCAGCACTAGCCCCGACGGCACCGGCCGCCGGCTCTACACCTTCGACGCCGCCTCGATCGCGAGCTACCGGACCTGGCCGTTTCTCGACCAGCTCCCCGTTCCCCCGGAGCACCTTCTGCCATGACCACCACCATCACGATCCCCGCCGGCGCGGCCCAGCTGCCGCGCTGGCGGGGCCTGCTCGTCCCGTACGTCACCGAGTGGACCAGCCACGGACAGCCCATGTGGCCGACCATCACCACGCCCGAGTACGGGCCCACCAAGTCCTGCACCTGCCGGCCCGGCCACGGCGAGCCGCTGTTCACCGAGATCTGCGGCGCCCGCCTACGCGAGGCCGTCACCCGGCAGCTGTGCCAGACCTGCGGCCATCACGTGCCCGGCGACGACATGGTGTTCCTCGGCGGGCACGGCTCCACCGTCTACGCCAACGCCGCCATGCACGCCGACTGCTGCCGCTACGCCCTGCAGGTCTGCTCCGGCCTGCTCAAGGCCATGCCAGAAGACCGCTGGTACGTGGCCGCCGCCGTCGGCTACACGATCCTGCTCCAGGTGAAGGACGTGGAACGGTTCGTGCCCGCCGACGAGCGACACCTGCACGACGGGCCCGTCACCCACTGGTACCCGCGCCCGGTCATCACCTCCTACACGCGAGCCGCCGACTGGCTCGCCGAACAGGCCAGCCGGTGAGCGGCATGGTCGGACGCTTCTACCTCGACCCCGGAGACCGGCACCGCCGCTTCGACCCGCCCCGCGAGGTCATCGTCCGCACCCGCTGGGGCGCGGGCGGAGGGCCCCGGAACGTGGCAGTCGAGGTGCTCCCCAGCGGCCATATCGAAGTCATCCCGTTCCCGCGACGCCTACGACGGCCAGGAGAATCTATGCGCGCAAAGCAGGCTCGTACCGCCCTTAAGGCAGCGATCGAAACCCACTTCAACACCGGCAACGGCCGTGACGATGTCGCGCAGGCGTTCCAGCTCGGCGACGACGGCATGTACGAGGCGCTGGTCCGGAAGCTCGGCCGACACTGCGACACCGCCGAGCAGGTCGACGCGGTCATCGCGGCTGTGGCCGCCAGCATCGACGACGGCCTGGCCGACTGGCTGACCGAGAACGCTGAATCGCCGATCGGCTGGCTGTACGGCTGTGCAACTGAGCATCTTGACTCCGGCGCCCTGGCCAGGAACCCGCTGTGACGCGGGCCGCCAAGACCGACGACGTGCCGCCGGTGGCAACCGTCGGCGAGCTCACCGAGCAGCACCTCGGATGGAGGGTGCGAGTGCCCGACACGAATCCGACCATCGCCCGGCGCTACCTCGACCTGATCGATGTACGGCACTGGGAGTACAAGGAAACCGCCTACTCCGGTCTGACGAGCACAGAAGGGCAGGACCGAGGGTGGGCCGGCACCGAACACACCTACCCCAGCTCCACCCCCTGTGAGCTGGTACAGAAGGTGAAGGTGAAGCCGCTACGGCGAACTCCTCGACGAAGGAAAAGCTGACTGATGCCCGGCCGTGACCGCATCGTCGCGGAGCTGTGCGCCGCCCGCATCTGGCAGGCGTGGGACGCCGATGACCCCGACGCCGTGACGACACTGGTGTGCGAGGTCACCGACGCCAGCGAGGAGAGCATCGACCTGGTGTGCGGGCTGCTGCACGTCGGCGCCCAGCTCCGGAAAGCGGCCGTGGCCGGGCAGCTCGACACCTACCGCGAACAGCACCTCGGCGCGCTCCTGATCGCCGAGGCCACCACTGAGGACACCCCAGATGGACCGCAAGCCTGAGCGCGGTGTGCTGCCGTGCCACTGGTATGAGAACCCCGACTATCCCGGGGAGCGCTTCCTGGTGCCGTGCTGCCCAGAACGCGTCCAGGACCTGGACGCCGCCTGCACCTGCGAGCTACCCGTCCAGGAGCTGGAGCGACTCCGGGCCGAGGCGGCCGACCAGGAGCGTCGGCTGCGTCGGGCAATGCTGGAGCGCGAACACTACGCCCGCGCCCTCCTGCAGCTGCCCGACGGCCACGCGCTGCTCGACCGCGCGCACCGCAGCGCGGCCGACGATCCGAGGATGCCGCCCCGATGAAGCCCGCGCCCAGCGAGATCCGGACCTGCCGGCACTGCCACGCCCCGCTGCTGCTGGCGCGGCTGGTGCTCGCGCCCGGCCGGTGGCGGTCCATCACCATCTACGCCGATGCTGACCCGCTGCTCGGGACGCTGGCCTGCTACCGCAACCGGCACCGGGTGTGGGAGGCCCGCGCGCTGGAGCCCGGCGAGCGGCCCCGCCGCGACGAGTCGATGCATATGGAACACCCCACCTCCTGCCCGAAGAAGCCGCCCACCGGGGCGGCCGGGCGGCCGCAGGAACGCGCAGCGCGGCCGCTTCCCGAGGGCGTCATCTCACTCGACCAAGCCCGCCTGAAGCGCGCTCAGCGCCGCACGCAGGGCCGCTGACCGAAGGACTCCACTCATGGCCATCACCAGACAGCTCCTGGACGCCCTCCGAGGGCACTACCACAAGCCGGGCCAGCTCGGCCACGACGGCGACATCCTGCTCCCGGAGGTGACCGCCCCCGGCAGCAACCGGCGCTGTGACCTGCTCCGGGTCGGCGTCTGGCAGTCCCGCGGGCTCAGCATCGACGTGCACGAGCTCAAGACCAGCCGCTCCGACTGGCTGCGCGAGCTCGACAACCCGGCCAAGGCCGAAGCGTGGTGGCCCTACAGCTCACGCTTCTGGATCGTCGCCCCTCCGAAGCTGATCCAGCCCGAGGAGCTGCCCACGGGCTGGGGGCTGATGGAGCCGCCGACAGGCGCTGGGCGGCGCCGCTTCAAGATGGTGGTCAAGCCCGCCGAGCGCGCCCCCAAGCTGACCATGCAG
Organism: Nonomuraea sp. NPDC023979; assembly: GCF_040639085.1. Taxonomy (NCBI): domain Bacteria; kingdom Bacillati; phylum Actinomycetota; class Actinomycetes; order Streptosporangiales; family Streptosporangiaceae; genus Nonomuraea; species Nonomuraea sp. NPDC023979. The sequence continues at coordinate 157,972 of NZ_JBEZZG010000016.1, read as the reverse complement.
CTGCTCGCCGAACTGCTCGGCCGGGCCGCGAACATGTACGCCGCCGACCTGCAGCGGATGCGCATCGACCACAGCAACGAGCTGTTCCAGCAGAAGCAGCGGCTGCGCGCCGAAGCCGGCCAGACGCGTCTCGACCCGCGCACCCAGGAGACGTTGGAGATCCTGGACAAGCTGGAGGCCGCCATGGGCATGCGCCTCACCATCTGGCGGCACGGCGGCGACGACACCGTCACCGTCGAGCAGTTTGCCGCCGCGTTCGCTGACTTCGCTCGGAAGCATGTTGCCCTGCAACGTCGCGCCGAGGATCTGGCCCAGGTGGAGAAGCGTCTGCAACGCGCTCTGGCGACTGCTCAGGAGGCTCTGGGCTCCCCGTCCGCTGCCCTCTTCTGATTGCTCAGGTGTCGGGCGGGGCCGGGAACAGCCGACTGCCTAGCAAGGCACTCACTCCCGAGCGCGACCCCCTTCATATCAACCGCGGGCCTTCTGCGAGCGCCGCGGCGCGTTCCATCCGCGCCCGGACGCGAGCCCGCACCAGCGATCTCAGGCGTCGCTGCTCATGATGATCAGCCACATCGGCGATCTCAGGAGGTTCTTTTTCCGTTGCCCACAGCGTCTGCCGGATGGCTTGCTCAGCGGCCGCATCGGCCCGTATCCATCTCCCCGGGTCCGGCTCTGCGGGCGCTTGAATCCGTCTCTGTGGCTGCTTCTGCAGGGGGCGTGAGGTTTCAGCAGATGTTCGCAAGGCGGTATTTGCCGCTTTCCTTTTCAATTCGGCTTTCGCCGCCCGATACGCCTCATTGGGGCCGGTCGGGCGCACGGCATGTTCCGCTGCGGATGGTTGCGCATCCAGGCACCCCTCAGGAGAGATGGTGGGCGGGCGATGACCAGCCGCCTCGGCCATCGCCTTCCATTCTTGGCGGCGCTGCTGTTGTTCGGTGCGTAGGTGGGCGGCGATCGCTGTTGCCTGTTGTGAGGGTGGGTTGTGCAGATGCGGGTGCCGGTGCCAGGGGGTGAGGCGGTGCCTTATCCAGCCGGGGATGTGCCGGAGTTGGCTGGTGCTGGTCCAGGTGTAGGTCCAGGGGGTGTCGTCGGGGCGGTTGTCGAGTGCGTGGATGATGTCGCGAGGGGTCCATCCTGCGTTGAGGAAGGGTTTGAGGAGCCAGCGCAGGTACCAGGCGGTGATGCGGCGCAGAGCAGGTAGTTCATGGCGGAGGCGTTCGCAGGCTTTGAGTCGGTCTCGCTTGGTCCGAGGCGTGGCGGTGAGAGGCCATGACGGCGAGATACGCATTTGATCATGGTGAGGGGGCCGTGTCTCGCGTGTGCGCGTGGGACTGTCTGTTTCTCCCCTAGGGGGAGAAACAGAGGGGGGTTCAGTTGTGTGTCTGGCCTGGCTGGGGGGCTGGGCTGGGGATGTGGGCGTGCGAGGGGCGCAGAGCAGCCAGACGGCTGCGCGGTTGCCCAGGCCGTCGTCGTCCAGACCTGCTCTGGTGCCTTTGCGGTAGCGCGGGGTGGTGCCTTCTTCCACGGTGCCGAGCCAGCCGCGGCAGCGGAGCCATCTGATCCACCGCTTGACGGTAGGGGTCGACAGGCCGGTCCGTTCGACGATGCGGTTGATGGTGGGGCGTGAGCACATCGTCTGCCAGTCGGCGTGCCAGCTCACCACGTTGGCGATGCGGAGCAGGTTGGAGTAGCCGTCGCGGCGTAGTGCTTGAACGTGCCCATCCTGACGCAGGGCACGCAGCCATGCTTTCTGGGAGGTGGCGCGGCGCATCCCGCGTGGCACCGCGGCCGCGATGAGGGCCTGGCGGGGCAGGTCGTGGGGCAGGGCGCGGCCGGGCCTGATCGACACACCGGACAGCACGGTCCAGCGCACGCCGGCGCGGTGTCGGGGACCGGGTGTTTGAGGCGTTCCTGTCCGGCACGCCATCGTTTGTGTTTCGGGGCATGCTGGCATGACCCCTTGTCCGCCGGATACCATGGCGGAGCCTCCTCAGCGCGGGGGACCGCAAATCCGACCAGGCACGTGGCAGGTGCCCAGTCGGCGATTACACCTGACGGATCACTTCGTCGCTCAACTCTCTACGCCGGCCAAAGCACTAGAGAGCTGGGTTGAGGAGTGGCCGACAAGGTTTCTGCAGAGCCAGGCGCTGCCTGGCTGCCTCGTGTGCATGACCTCCTTCGGCGCCTACCTAGTAGTTTCGATGAACAGTTTCATCAGGTAACTCCTAGGGCGGATGCGACTCCGCGAGCCAGGGTTTCGATGATGTTCGGAACGTAAAAAATCACGCCGATCGTGACGGCCACAACGAGAAACTGCACGAACCGCGTTATCTCGCGAGTGAAAAGAAAAAACAGCGCGATCACAGATACGACCACCAGGAAGAGCGGCCCGAAGAACTGGCGGATGAACTCAGCGAGGCCTTGCGTGTTGAGCTGCTCAGGTGGTGCGCTTTGCAGAAACTGGACGAGCGCATGACCAGCGGTCATTGAACCCCTCCCTGTTGCGATCCTGTTTTCGCCGGCAATGTACAGGGCATCCTCGGCAGCCATTCAGGCGATGCTGGAGTAGACGGCTCCGCAGGCGAGCATCCCCAAGGCCGCGCCCGCCAGCACTTGAGCAGGCGTGTGTTGCTCAAGTTGCACGCGTGACCAGGCGACCGCCGCAACCGCGCCCACCATCGCAAGCACCAGATAGGGGTGTGCCTGCAGCGCAATCGCCAGCATCGCAGCACTGCCGGCGGTTGTTGCCGCATGAATGCTGATATCCCAGCGAGCGGTAATCGGCATGATGCCGATCAGTACCGCCAGGAATGCCGCCCCCGCCGCCAGGACCTGGTTGGGCGCCCCCCCGATAATCAGGATGAATAGACCAGTAATCAGGCAGGCCAGGGCGGTCAACGTCTGGGGGAGCCCCTTGCCTCGCCGCGAACTTTGTGGGCGACGTGCGAGCCAGCGGGAATGCAGTAGAGGCAGGAGTCCGGTGAACGTTGCCGGCACCAGACCCCAAGCCGCGCCGACGCCACCTCGCGCGTGCCAGCCGATGACGATGGGGATAGCGATCGCCAGTGATGTCGGGGCAAAAAGGCGGGATATGAGGCGGGCACCGGCCACAGCCTGAAAGGCGCTCATGAGCATGGAATCCGTCTCGATTCAGGGGATGCGGGCCACGGCGCCGTACATGCCGGTGGCGCGCGGTTCGGCGGAGACCGCGGCTGGGCTCGGACGCCATTGAGAGATAGAGACGATGCCGGGATCCAGCAGATCGAGACCGGCGAACATGGGGCGTAGCTGATCGAGCGTGCGCAGGTCCGGGATGGGAGTCAGGTGACCACAGAGGTCCTTGACCCTGATCAGGTCGGCGAGCGGCAGGTGATCGTGGGTGATCTGCATGATGGCCAGTCGGCTGTTGGGCGCCAGAGTATGCCGCAGCTGCTGGGGCACGCTGAGGTGCCGGTCGCCGGTGAGGTTGTGCAGACACCCGATGAGGAGTCCGATAGGCGCTTCCCGATCGAGGAAGGTGGAGAGGAGCGGATCGCGGAAGAGCCTCGACAGTTCCCGGACGTCGCCTTCCATGATGCGAACCCGGTCGCTGTCCGGCTCGATGGTCGCGCGCGCAGCAGCCAGCACCAGGGGATCCGATTCCGCATACACCACGCGGGCGGTGGGGAGCCGCGCGTGGGCGATGTCATGCAGTCGCTGGCCGGGAGGCAGGCCGGTGGGAACCCCCGTGCCGAGGACGACGATCTGGTCGACGCCCTCCTGTACCAGGTGCCTGATGACGCGCTGGTAGAAGCGGGGGACGGCGTGCATGGACCTGAGGGCGGTGCGGCTGTCCGTTTCCGTGATGAACTGGAGAGCCAGCTCCCGGTCCGCGGCAAAGTTGTTTTTTCCGCCGAGCGCAGCGTCCAGGATACGCTCCAGCCGGGGACGGGCCGGGTCCAGGGCGGTCAGGTGGTGCATGGCGCGCACGGAGTCCCAAAGTGGCGGCGCCGAGGTGATCAGCATGGCGGGTATCCAGAGGCCGAGGTTGTCGCCGGCGAGGAATCAAGCTGGAATCGGCAGCTGGACCGGCGACCACTGGGCGTGCTGGTCACGCTGTAGTCATCACACAGCGCGCTGATCAGCATGAGCCCGAATCCCGTGTCGTCGACGAGGCGGGGCGGAAGGGGCGCATCAGGCTCACCCTCATCCAGCACGGTGGCCGTGAGCATGCCTGATTCGATCTGAAGGTGCACGACGATGAAGTGTCCTTGCTGGCCGGAACGGCTGTGGAACAGGGCGTTGCTCACCATCTCGGACACGCATGACAGCAGGTCACCGACCCGAGGCCAGCCGATCAGCGCTGTCCGGCGAATGAATGCGGTCGTAAACGCTCGGGCGGTGGGCACGCTGGAGAGCCCGCCACTCAGGCGGGCCCGCGAGGTGATCCCGTCGGCTGGTGATGCCGCCCCGCCGGCGGCGAGCAGGGGTGGAGCTGTCGCACTGTGGCCCATGCGGTCCCTCTCATCTCTGCCGTGTGCTCTGTGGCCCAGTTCTCAGATGGAGTGCCGGCCGAGCCGCTCGACGGAACCTCGTGCTCGGGCCAGGGATGACTGGCAACAAGGTTCGCCCCGCCCTCCGACAAGCTCCTGTGAGCCCGCAATATATTGGCGACTTTTCAGGGTTTTCCACCAATCTATTGGTTCCTCAAGATGTCCTGTCAGAGAGAGGGATGTCAAGATCTCCCACCCATGTATTGTTGGCAGCGCGCAGCGGACGCCATATATTGGCGGTGTCTCCAGGCATGGAAGAAGGGCCAGGACGTGGACGACACACACACTGGACAGGCGGAGGAGCTGCAGATCACCGCAGCAATCCGGAGGCGTATCCAGCGGGAGATCACCGACTCGGGTCTGCAGGACCCTGACATTGCCGAGCGCACCGGCCTCAGTGCCAGCCAAGTCGGCAGGATGCGCCGCGGCGAGGCCGACAACCTCACAGTCAAGTCGCTGGTTCGGCTGAGCAAGGCGTTCGGCAAACCGCCGGAGTACTGGCTGAGCGGCCAAGCCGCCGAACGCCCAACGGACAACCAGCCCGACAAGCCTGAACACGAACTGCTGGCCAGTTCCGGCATCCAGTCGGTACTGCTGCGAGGCGTCTTCGACCTCGACCAGCAAGCCCAGCTGGAGATCGTGCGTTTCGTCGACTCTGTCCGCCGGCTCAGGGGCATGACGGAGGTTGCCGGTGACGCCGATGACTGAATCCGATTGCCGGGGCCAGCGGGCGGATGCGGCAACAGCAGTTTCGGATCCCTACTCACCGGGGGTGGTGATATGAGGTTGGCACGCCGCGAGCGCTCTGCCGCCGAGCGGTTACGCCGGGAGCACTCGACGCTGTTCCGCCGGCTCCCTGACCCGTTCCACATCCCTACGTTCTGTGACGTAGTCAGTGATGTGGTCGGACGCCCGGTATCCGCCCACCCCTTCGCCAAGGGCACCTTCACACGGTTTGATGCCTGTGGCGTCAATGGAATCTGCGTACGCGCCGACGATGAGTTCATCATCGGATACGCGGGGTACGTGCCGGTCTTTCACCAGGTGGTGATCACCTTGCACGAGGCGGCGCACATCGTGTGCGGCCACCTGCAAGACATCGACCCTGGCGCCGGCCTGACAGGAGCCATCGAGATCGGCACCCCGCTCGGCAACGACTCTGCGCCTGTCCGGCAGGTTCTCGGCCGCAGCGATTTCCGCGGCCCGCAAGAGCAGACAGCCGAGACGCTGGCCATTCTGCTCGCTGACCGAGTACGCCAGGGCGCCTTGCGCAGCACCGACCCCAGACGCGTTGCCGCGCTGCGCGAGTTCGTCGGCCCCCTTCGCAATCCGTTCGGCTGAGCCGGGCTGACGATCACCGATGACCAACGGCATCGTGGCGATATGCCTGGTCACTATGTCCATCGTGGCGGTGATCAGGATGCCGGGGATGCGGCACTCTCCGGTCCATCTGATGATCTGGCTCGCGCTTGTCTCCGGTTCGATCAGCGCCAGCATCGGCCAGCCCGCAGCACGAGCCTGGTTGTTCGAACTCTCCGGCCAGCACTGGGTGGCGCTGGCGTTGGAAATGGTGCTCGCGCTGGTCACCATGGCCGCCGTGCTCAACTGGCTCACCCTCGCCGAGTCAGCCGGCCGACGGCGACCGCAACGGCATCGGTTACGCAGCGCCTGGGTCCGGACCGGCATCATCGCTGTCACCGTCACCGTGACGGCCGCCGTCAACAACCTTGAGACGGTCTCGACCTATACGGCCATCGGCAACGACCAGGGATCACTCGCTCAGATCATCTGCGTGAGTCTCTACGAAGGCAACATGATCTACACCTTCGCGCAGACGACGGTCATGTTCTTCGCGCTGGGCCGCGCAACAGCCTCTCGCTGGACCCGCTACATCCTCTACATGATCGCAGTGTCCACCATCGGGTCGCAGGGCCGCTCCATCTACACCATGGTCTACCTCCTGTTGCCGAGCACGGCTCTGCCTCCCTGGTCGACACCACTGAGCGCCACGATCAACCTTCCCTCCAACGCGGTGGGCTGCGTGGGGATCGCCCTTCTGGGCTCTGCCGGGGCGATCCAGTGGTTTCGCACCCGCCGGGATCTGCGGGCGATCACCCCGTTGTGGCAGGCGATCCGTGCGGCCTATCCCACCGTGGTCCGAGTTCCTGACAAGCTGCCCACCGGCCCCCGCCTCGTCGCGGCGGTGACCGAGATTCATGACGCGCTGAGCCGCCTGGCAGGTTGGAAAGGCTCGCCAGCGATACTGCGCAGCGCACGCGAAGCCGCTGCTCAGGCCGGCGTGCCCAGCCACCGCGTCGAGGCTGCCGCCCAGGCCGCCTGGATCGCCCAGGCCCTGCGCACGCGTCTTGACACCTCCCAAACCGAGCACACCGCGTGGACCTACGGCGCCTCCGCCGATGACGACATGGCCGGCGGCGTCTCCTGGCTGGCCCAAGTCGCTCATGAGTTCCAGCACAACCCCTTCGTCGACACCTTCGCCTCCCGCACCACCCATTCGTCCGCGCCGACCGGCACCTGATCAGCCAACCGCCCAGGGCGAAGCATCATCGGTGACTTCACAACCAGCTCCACCCCCCACCCGCCTGCAACATCCCGCAACTTGGGGAGGCATCATGACTGTCGAATCCAGCACCTGGCCGTGGGTAGATCTGCCGCCCGGGCCAGACGGCACCCCCTCACCGGCAGTGACCCGCCGGCAGGAATCAGCGCCCATAGCACCGGTGCGCATGCCGAGCGGTGACCAGGTGCCGATGCTCGTCCGCTATGACGACGTTCGAGCCATGCTCGCCTGCCCGGCCAGCAGCCGCATCTTCAGCGAGGACGACCCGGTCATGGTGGCCGGCATGTCCTCCGAACGTGTGCCCGACGTCCTGCTCAACATGGACCCGCCCGAGCACACGCGACTGCGCCGCCTCATGCAAGGCCCGTTCTCCGTCCGGCAGAGCGAACAGTGGCGCACGCACATTCGCACGATCGCACATGACCTGATCGACCACTTCGGCAGTCCGTTCGATCTCGTGGCGGACTACGCCATGCCGCTGTCCTCGCGCGCGCTGTGTCGAGTTGTTGGCATACCCGCCGACGATTACGGCCGTTTCCATCGCTGGACGACAGCGTTCCTGTCCACCAGCGACGCCAGTGCCGAGACGCGCGCCGCCACGTTGGCCGCGCTGGTCGACTACGCCGCCACCCTGATCTCCCGGCGCCGCGAAGCTCCAGGGGAGGATCTGATCGACCTGATGATCCAGGCCCGCGATCAGCAGGACCGGATGAGCGAGGGCGAGCTGGTCAACATGCTGCTGATGCTGATCGTGGCCGGCCACGAAACGCTCACACTCATGATCAGCCGCACCGTCTACCGGCTGCTGCGCACCAACACCTACACCGAGTTGGTGCGCAATCCCTCGCTGATCGGTCCGGCAGTGGAGGAAGCGCTGCGGTATGAGGGGCCTGGCGCCAACGGGGTACTCCGGCGGGCCCGCGAGGACATCACCCTGCCGTCCGGCAAGCTCCCCGAAGGCAGCGTCGTGCTGGCCAGCCCTTCCGCCGCAAACCACGACCCTCACGCCTTCACCAACCCAGCCCGCTTCGACATTCGCCGCTACACCGACTCGGCCACGCGTGCTCACCTGGCCTTCGGCCATGGACCGCACTACTGCCTGGGCGCCAACCTCGCGCGCATGGAGCTGCAAGAAAGCCTGCGGGCTCTGCTTGACCGGCTTCCTGCCCTACGGCCCGCCATAGACCTGGATGAGGTGCCGTGGACGGTCGAGGCGACCACTCACCGCCCAGTGAAACTGCTCCTCCGCGGAGAGCCCGGGGTTCCCTCCGCGCAGCCCTAGACCCATGAGGCAGGCACGGCGCCTCGCTCTGGTGGGCGAGGCGCCCTCCACGGGATCGACCGGCCCTTTGAGCGTGAACGCCTCGCTCGCAGGCGGGCCCGTCAGGACGCGGACGTGGCGTGCGATCCGGATGTCGATGTGGGCAACTACGTCGAGGTCGGTACCGGCGAGGGTGTGGAGGGCGCGGTGCTCGGGTTGGGAAGCTCGCCGGGGACGGGCTTGGGCTTGCCAGAGAGACAGGAGTCGACGAAGAACTCCTTGACCTGAGCGCGCCACTGGGCGGTGAGGTGCCCGGTGTCCGTGTCGGGGGGCATGTCCTTGCTGGCGCCGCTGCCATCGAAGGCGCGCTCGCACCGCGCCTTGTCGATCTTCGCCTCCTGTGAGTACAGCAGTTTGTAGGTGTCGACGCCTCGGCCAGCGGATTTGCGCAGGTAGCTCATGCGCTCGTCGACATTACCGTCGACGCCTGCACCCGCTTCGCCACCCATGTGATGCTGCTGTCGCACCAACTCGGCGAGCATGACCTGGACGACACGGCCCTCCACTCGGGTCCGTGTAACCAGCCCCAAAGTAGCTCTCTGTAATCGCGCTCACGGATTGCGGTTAGGCGGCGCTCGGGCTTGTTTCATAAGCGGCCACCTATGAAACACCCGGCTCAGCCGATCACAGCCAGGGCGAACAGTGTTTCATGGGACGTTGCAAACGCTGTTCCTGATGAAACAGACTTATGAAACACTCGCGGGGTGAGCGATGACGACTTCCTGCGCGTGGAGGCCCACGACTGCCCGATGACCTCGTGCGCGGCTCCGGCCGGGTCGCCCTGCCGTACGGGCCGCGGCAAGGTCGCGGCGCAGTACCACACGGCCCGCTTCCGGCTCGTGCCCGATCTGGCCAAGTCCCTGGCCGTGGCGGTCCCGGCGGTGCGTAAGCCCGGCACGACGTGGAAGGCCCTGCCACGTCCCGCCGCGGCCGGCGCCCAACCGGCGGGGCACGCGCGCATCGGCTACGCCCGCGCCTCCACCGTCCGCCAGTCGCTCGACACCCAGCTGGATGCGCTCAAGGCCGCCGGCATCACCCGCGTCTTCGCCGAGAAGATCTCCACCCGCGCCACCGTCCGCCCCGAACTCGAGCGCGCCCTGGTCCTGGCGGCCGAGATGCGCGCCTCTGGCCTGGCGGTCACCCTGGTCGTGCACGAGCACAAACGGCTGGGCCGCGGCATCGAACTGGCAGCCCTGGCCGAACAGCTCCGGGCCGCGGACATCGGCCTGGAGTTCCTGTCCGGCGAACTGCAGGGCAGCCACGACCCGACCGGGATCGTCTTCACCGTGCTGGCGGCGCTGTCGGGCATGGAGCGCGAGTACATCCGCGACCGCACTCTGGAAGGCCACGAGTCGGCCCGCACCCGCGGCAAACACATCGGCGGCACCGCCGTCACCGACGAATCCATGCTGTCCATGGCGCTGCACCTGCGCGGCCAGAACCTCAGCCTGCGCGACATCGCCGCCCGCCTGGTCATCACCCGCGGCAAGAAGAAGGGCCAGCACCCGTCCCCGGCCACCGTGCTGCGCATGCTCCGCGACCACGACGAAGCGTCCGTGCCTGCCGTGCAAGGGTCCTGAACTGGAGAGATAGCGCTCGTTTGGGGCTGGTGACACGTTCGTTAACGACACCCCGACACGGGCCGCGTGCGAGCGGGCCGCCGGCCTGTCCAAGACGCTGGAGCGGGCACTGGCGGCAACGCGCGGCCTGGAGCTGGGGGTTGAGCAGCATAGTTAGGTCAACATGTTGCTGATTCGCTGGCGGTGCGCGTTCAAGAGCTGCAGACTTTCTCCCCGGGTCGCACAGATCACTGACAAGTGGGCGAAGGCCACGTTGTAGGCGTCGACGTGGGCCGGGTCGGACAGCAGCCGGTCCCCGATGATGCTGTGTTCGTGCACGATGTCGGGGGCGAACGGCTCAGCAAAGCGCAGCAGGGTGAATGGGCCGGTGGTGGGCACGGCGACAGGCGCGTCAAGCGGGAGGACCTGCACGGTGACGCTCGGCCGTTTCGCGACCTGGAGAACGTAGTCGAGCTGGGCCAGTTGCGTGCGGGAGTCGTTCGGGCGTCGCAGCAGTGCGCCCTCGTCCACGATGGCCCAGAGCCGGGGCGGATCTGGGCGCTCCAGCATGTCCGGGATGTGGTGGGTCCAGCTCTGGACACCGTCAGCCGCCAGACTGCTGGTGCTCCCCACTGCGGGGCTGAGGTGGTTGGCCTGGAGCAGAGCGGGGATCTGCTGGCCGTGATAGGTGCGCAATAGCACGGCCTGTTGCTGCAGACCGCGCACGGCGGCGTAGGGGAGCGGGACGCCTGGGTGGTCAAAGTCGTCCGGGTCACGCTCGGCGCGGGCGAGTGACAGGACTCGCTCGCGCTGGTGGAAGTCCTGCACGCCATAGACGGTCAGCAGCTGTTCCACCACGACGGTTGGGATCGCAGATTGGCCCGTCTCCAGGTCTTCGACGGAGAGGTCTGTCGGCACCCTGCTGGACGTGAGTGCCTGCCGCACCTGCTGTGGCGACAGGCCGGCGGTTTGCCGAAGAGCGCGCAGCCGGGCGGCCAGTGTGGCGCGCTGGCTTGGCGTGAGCGACGCAGGATGCGCAGGCATGGGCGGGGGCGAGAGCAGGGACGGCGGCTGGTCGGCACGCAGGGCCAGCTCGTAGACGATTTTCAGGGCCGTCATCGACTCCGGCGACAGGCTCTCGGCGAGTTCCGCCGTGGCCGGCAAGCCAAGGGCCGGGCCGAGCTGGTTCGGCAATGACTCCTCGCCGATCAGCCAGCCCACGCTGACCTCGAGATACGTGGCGATCGCGCGCACCACGGCCAAGGTCGGGTTTACCTGCTTGCCGCTCTTGAGCTGGCTGACGTAGGCGCGCGTGATGGGGATTCCCGCCTCGGTGACGGCGGCGGCGAGCTGCGTCGCGGTGCAGCCGCGCCGGCTCATCGCGAGCGTCAGACGGTCCGCGAGATTCGCCACGTCCTGGTCCCTCCTCGACGAGCACCGGCTACGGCCTCTCTCCGGTGACCTCCGCTGATCACTTCACGGTCGCGCACGAGCCTAGCAACCGGTCACAGCTCGGCCGAGCCCCATCTGTCTCCACACAAACGAAAGTAACAGTTGACACAGAACACGCCATTCATCAGGATCATCTCTCGCGCACGTAACTGTAACTTACGTATCCGGGCAACTGTGGCGCAGGAGGGCGGAGAAGATGACGATCGGCCCGGCACACCAGTACGGGCCCCTTCCGGGGCACGACGGCATCGAGGCGGGGACGCTTCGCGGGCCGATCGGCGAACACGCGGTGATCCAGCGCATCTGCGCCCGGCTGATGCCGCCCGGCACCCGCATCGAGGTTGCCCCCGGGCCGCTGGGCGGTTCATGGGTGAGCGTCGTCGTCCCGCCGCGGATGTCGGCGTGGCCGGTGCATCAGCGGATCGCCCGCCAGCTGGCGCTCGTGGGCTGGCATGCGCAGGTGACCAGCACCCAAGTGGTGATCCTTGGCTGGAGCGCACCGGCGCTTCAACACCGCGCCCGGCTGATGCAGACCGCGCTTACCCGGCGTCTGACCGACATCCGCCTGACGGCGAGAACGGCTGTGGATCTCACCCTCGCCCTCGCCGCCGATCCGGGCGCCGCCCGAATGGAGCCCTGGGGCCGGCACGCCAGCCGCGGGCGAGGGCCCGTCGAAGCCGATCATGCAGGCGCGATCGCTGAGCGGGTCTGCCGGCATCTGTGCACGGTGCTGCGGTGGCCGCATCGGCTTGCGGATCTGGACGGCTTCGAGCGCACGTCGCTCCTGCACGAGCACCAGCTGCTCATCGCACAGGTGAGCGGCCTGGAGGACAAGTTACGCCGGGCGTGCCGCGACCATCTGATCGTCAGCCGTCTGCTGGCGCTCGCCACGTGGGAGCACCTGGGCGAAGGGCTGCTGCCGGCCCGGGCCGGTCAGCAAGCTCTGGCCCAGGCGCGCCCCCTGCTGCGGGCCAGCGAGCTGGCGGCCGGTACCGGCTGGCCCGCGCCCAACTCGCACCAAGGGCGATCGGCCGGACTGACCGAGCGACACGTGGGGGCCTGTGTGCCCAATCAGAGCTCGACAGCTCCGCTTGACGGCTGCTGCTGAGGGCGCGGGGGCACCATGAAGGCGACCACACCACAGGCCTCCGGCCGCATCCGCCCGCGCCACAGTCACGCGCGCCGTCCTGCTGGAGGGCTTGCGCTGCTGCGACTGATCGCCGCGGCGGTGACGGCGCTGGTGATGGGCGACAGCATCGCCACCACCTTGGCCTTGCCCGCGCTGGCTGATGACCCGCTCACGAGGGCTGTCCCGCTGACGCAGCTGAGCTGGCTCACCACCGTGAACTTCGCCGCGACCGCCGCATTGCTGGTCACAGGTGGACGGCTGGCCGATCTGCTGGGGCGCCGCGCTGTCCTGGCCTGCGGTCTGGCCCTGTTCGGCGTCGGCGCTCTCGCGGCTGCCTTCGCGCCCCTCTGGCCGGTGCTGGTTGCCGCCCGGCTCGCTCAGGGGGTCGGCGCGGCGCTGATGATGCCGGCCTCGCTCGGGCTGCTGCTGAGCCGCGTCAGCATGGCCGCACGCGCCGGCGCCCTGGCGCTGTGGGCGGGGGCCACCAGCGGCGGAACCCTGCTGGTCCATGGGTTCGGTGGGCTGGCGCTGACCGAGTACGGGTGGCGCGTGCTGTATCTGCCGGCGGGGCTGCTGGCCATCGCTCTGCTGCTGCTGACCGCCGCGCTGCCCCGCTCCTCGGCATCCCACCGGCTGATGCCCGATGTGCTCGGGGTGGTGGCGCTGGTGAGCGCCACCACCGCACTGGTGCTGCTCATCTCTCAGGGCGGTGTGTGGGGCTGGACCGCCCCGCCCACCTTGGCCACGCTTGCCGTTACGGCGGCTGGCGCTGCCGTGGCCGTCACGCGCTCGCGACGGCACCCTGCTGGGGCGGTCGACCTGGCGCTGTGGCGGCGGCCGGGGTTCGGGTGGGGCAGCCTGGCCTCCCTGCTGTACGGCGTGATGGCCTTCCCGGTCCTCATCTTGGCGCCGCTGGTGCTCAAGGAGCTCGGCTTTGGGCTGGTCGAGGCCGGGCTCGCGCTGGTGCCCATGTCGGTGGCGGCCATCATGGTCAGTCCGCTGGCCGCCCGCCTGGCGCGGCGGGCCGGAGCCTGGTGGCCGATCTATGTGGGCGCCTACGTGAGCGCCGCTGGCTTCCTGATGCTGATCATTGACGGCGATCCCGCACTGCTGAGCGCGATCGCGCTCATCCTGCTCGGCGCCGGATTCGGCGTCATCAACACGGCCGCCACCATCGCCGGCATCGGCAACGTCGACAAGGGGCAGCAGGCCGCCGCGGTGGGATCCATCATCACCGCGCGAACTCTCGGCGGGGCGCTGGGCCCGGCGGCCGCGGCCGCCCTGCTCGCCCAGTCCCCAGGCGGCCCAGCGGTCTCCTACCGCGGCGTCCTGGCCGGTTGCATCGTTGTGGCGATCGTCGTCACGGGCGGCGCGTTCATTCTGGCCATGCGCCAGGCCCGTCTCGCTCGCACCCACGCCGCCGCCATCGGCATCACCGCTGCCAGCGGCTCCACCCATGTGCCGCAGGACACACCCGCCGAGCTCGTGAATTTAGAGGACGAACTCGCCCGGCTCCAGCAGGTGCTGCTGCACCAGCGCGACCGTTTGACCGCCATTGCGCGGGCGGCGGAGTCGGAACTGGCGGCCCTGACCGCGCCGGTCCCACCGGCCCCGTCCCGGTCGATCCCCGCCCTGTCACGCTCATCTTTCCCTACTCCGCCCGGCGTCCAGCGTGGCCACGGCGCGCACCGTGCCGTTCCCGCCGCGCCCGCCGCCGCGCCCGCCGCCGCGGCCGCGCGCCGCGTCGGGCCCGCGCCCCTCACCACACTGCCAGGAGGCCAGCCGTGACCCCGATCACCTCCATGACCGCTACGCCCGCCCCAGCACAGGAACGCTACCTGCAGCCCTACCTGGACTCCCGACCGGACACTGTGCCGGACGTCGCCGGGGACGCACGTGTTTGGCCCGGGCCCGGGACTGACACCCTGCCGCTGCTCAGTGTGGCCAACATCCGCTCCATGGAGCGGCTGCGCTTCATCCACGATCAGGCCTTGCAGGGCATCGCTGAGATCACGCAGGCCCTGGACCTGTGAAGGCCCAAGCGTCCCGCCCATCACCTCACCGCCCGATCGGAGAAGCCGGTGCCCGTTCACTCCCTGCCCCTCGCCACCGCCCAGCCGCCACAGGAGCTCTCCCAGCCGCCTCTGCCAGGGTTCGACCTCGCGAAGCGAGCGCACCAAGCCCTCCATCAGCCCGCCCCTCACCAGGGCGGCGCATCCTCTGGGAGCCTCGCCGGACGGGTGGCCGTGGTCAGCGGCGCGGCCCAGGGAATCGGTGCCGCGGTGTGCGCCCGCCTGGCCGCTGACGGCGCCACCATCGCCGCACTGGACGTCGATGAGCACGGCTTGAAGGAGTTGTCCGCCACCGTCCCCGATGTTCTCGCCCAGATCTGCGATGTGCGAGACCCGCGAGCGGTCCAGGCCGCGATCAGCCACGCCGAACGCGACGCCGGACCCATCGCAATCGCGGTGAGCGTGGCCGGCGTGCTGCGCAGCGGCCCCGTCACAGCGTTGACCGAACCGGACCTGCGCGAGCTGTTCGCGGTCAACACGATGGGCGTGATCCACCTCTGCCAGGCCGTGACCGGCCTCATGATCAGCCGCCGCGCCGGAGCCATCATCACCGTGGCCTCCAACGCTGCCCACGTGCCCCGCATCGGCTTGGCCGGCTACGGCGCGTCCAAGGCGGCCGCGCTCGCCTTCACCCGCCATCTCGCTCTGGAAGTGGCCGAGTACGGCATCCGATGCAACAGCGTCTCGCCCGGCTCGACCGACACCCCCATGCTGGCCATGCTCACCACTCCTGAGCAGGCCATCGCAGGTGACCCCGCCCGTTTCCGGCTCGGCATCCCGCTGCGCCGCATCGCCCACCCCCACGACATCGCTGACGCCGTGGCGTGGCTGGCCTCCGACCAGGCCCGGCACGTCACCATGCAAGACCTCGTCATTGACGGCGGCGCCAGTCTGACCGGCTGATATGCCGCCCCGGCCGGCCGCCTACCGCCGCCCGGCTGTGGCCCAGGCACCGCCCTGGATCGCACCCCTGTTTGCACCGTGAGAAAGAAGCTCCTCGCTCATGTCGTCAACCACGTGGCCGCTCATGCCCCTGCAGGCACCGCTGAGCCATGACATGCCCACGCCCCGCATCCTGAACGGATACACCCCCTCCACGCTGCTCTTCGGCGCTCCCACGCACACCCTGCTCGCCGCTCCCGACGCTGACCGGCCGGTCCTGACCGGATCCCTGCGGAGTCTCGCTGGGCAGGTGCGGACCACACTCACCGAGCCGTCTCAGGTCGCCGCTGGCGCGATCTCCTTCGACGGCCGCCGTTCGCGGCTGATCGTCTCCTCCACCCCGCGCTGGCGTGCTCCGCTGCTGGTCCCGCGATGCTTCCGCTGCCGTCACCCGGCCTGGACGGTGCGCGACGATCCGCCCCCGGAGGATTACCACAAGAGCGTCCAGCAGGCCCGCGACATGATCACCACTGGGGCGCTGGACAAGCTGGTGCTCGCCCGGACCCTGCTGCTCGCCGCCGACCACCCGCTGGACGTGGCGGAGCTGCTGGCCCACCTGCCCGGCGCGGGCCCCCACGTGTTCGCCGCACCGCTCGGCGACCAGCCCGCACACCCCGGCGGCGAGCTGCCCCACCAGGCAACCAGCCAGGGCGCCGGTGACCAGGGCACGCTCATCGGCGCCAGCCCCGAACTGCTGGTCTCCCGGCACGGCCGCATGGTCACCACCAATCCGCTGGCGGGCTCGGCGCCACGCGCCCTCGACCCAGCCACCGACCAGGCAAGCGCTCACGCACTGCAGAACTCCCGCAAGGACCGGCACGAGCACCGGCTGGTCGTGGAGGCAGTCGCCGACGCGCTCGCCCCGCTGTGCAGCCAGTTGCACGTACCTGACCGGCCGCAGGTGATGGCCACCACAACCATGTGGCACCTGTCCACGCCGATCACCGGGCTGGTGCGTGATCCGGCCATCTCCAGCCTGACTCTGGCCGCCGAACTCCACCCCACCCCGGCAGTCTGCGGCACCCCGACCCGCCTGGCCAGCAGCCTGATCCCCGAGCTTGAACCGGTCGAACGCGGCTACTACGCCGGCCTGGTCGGCTGGCAAGACGCGGCCGGCGACGGCGAATGGGCCCTGGCCCTGCGCAGCGGCCTCGTCGTCGGCGACACCCTGCGGCTGTTCGCGGGCGCGGGCATCGTGGCCGACTCCGACCCCGATGCCGAGCTCGCCGAGACCAGCGCCAAGTTCGGCACGCTGCTGCGCGCCCTGCGCATCCCGATCGACCTGTAGATGCTGGCCGCCTGCGCCAGCCCGCATGTTGCAAGCCCCGGATCCGCCGTGACACGGAAGGGATACCTCATGCCCATCGCCGCCATCGCTCCCTACGCGATGCCCGCCACCATGCCCGACAGCCGCGTCAACTGGGCACCCGACCCGCGCCGCGCTGTGCTGCTGATCCACGACATGCAGCACTACTTCCTGCGCCCCTACCAGCCGGACGCCGAGCCGCATGCCGACCTGATGGCCAACCTTCTGGCGATCCGGCAGCGATGCACCGAGCTGTCCATCCCGATCATCTACACCGCCCAGCCGGGCTCCCAGCTCCCGGCCGAACGCGGCCTGCTCACGCAGCTGTGGGGGCCCGGCCTGACCGATGTCGAGACCGACACCGCCATCCCAGCCCCGCTCGCCCCCGCCGGCGGCGACATCGTCGTGGCCAAGCACCGCTACAGCGCCTTCATCCGCAGCCCGCTGGCCACCATGCTCGCCACCGCGGGCCGCGACCAGCTGCTGATCGGCGGTGTCTACGCCCACATCGGCATCCAGGCCACCGCCGTCGACGCCTTCAGCCACGACATCCAACCCATCGTGCTGGGCGACGCTGTCGCCGCCTTCAGCGCCGACAGCCACCAGGCGTCGCTGGAGTACATGGCCGCGCACTGCGCCCGGGTTCTCACCACCAGCGACGCCGTCCGAGCCCTCAGACGCCGTCCGGCATCCACCACACCCGCCGGCTCGCCGCCCGCCAAGCCGCCCACCGCCGCTGCTGGGAGCGCGCCACCCGCCGCAGCACTGGCGGCGGTCTTCTCCGCAGCGGCCTTCGCGGGGGAGCGCCGATGACGACGGCCGGCGAGCACGCTCACACCGCCGCGCCGGACTCCTCGGCCTCGGCCGCCCCGGCGAGGGTGGCCGACGTGATCGGCTCCACCCTGGCCGCGCTCGGTGTGCGCACCGCGTTCGGCCTGACTGCCACCGGCAACTTTCACCTCGTCAACGCGCTGAGCGCCGGCGGGGTAGCGTTCGTCGCCGCGCGCCACCCCGCTGGCGCGGCCACCATGGCCGACTCCTATGCCCGCGCCAGCGGCCGGCTGACGGTCCTGTCGGTGCCCGGCGGCGCCGGCGTCCTTCACGCCCTGCCGGGCATCGCCGAGGCCGCCAGCGGGCGCAGCCCGCTGCTCATCCTGTCCGACGTCGCCAACAGCGATCCGCCACCGGCCCGCCACCAACCGGCCGTGCTCAGCGCAGCCGGAGTCTGGATCGAACGGATCACCGACCCGGCACAGACCATCGAGGTCGTCCTGCGCGCCGCACACATCGCTCGCACCCGGCACCGTCCCGTGCTGCTGGAGGTGCCGCCGCACCTGGCGCTCAGCCCTCATCCCGCCCCCGTCCCGGAGCGGGCAGACACCCTCGACGCACTGGCGGCCCTGGAACCGCCTGCGCCGCCGACCGCCGACGCGACCGCCGTGGCGAGCCTGACCGACCTGCTGACGCACGCGCGACGCCCGGTCTTCCTGGCCGGCCGCGGTGCTCTGCAGGCCGGGCCTGAGCTCCAGCGGCTGGCCGCACGAACCGGCGCCCTGCTGGTCACCTCCACGGCCGCGCACGGCCTGTTCGCCGGCGACCCCTTCCTTCTGGGCCTGGCTGGCGGGCTGGCCACGCCGGCGATGGCCGAGCTGATCGCCTCAGCGGACGTGCTGATCGGGTGGGGGAGCGCGCTGGGCGCTTGGACCTTGCACCACGGTCTGTCCGTCGGTGCCGACACCGTGCTGGCGCAGATCGACGTCGACCCGGCCGCACTCGGCGCCCACTGCACGATCGATCTGGGCGTCGCCGGCGACGCCGCCGCCACGGCTGGCACCCTTCTGCAGGCGCTGCCCAAGGCCAAGATGGGCTACCGCACAGCACAGGTACGTCAACGCATCCACGACCACAGCAACTGGCACGACGTGCCCTACCAGCCGATCGAGCAGGAGGGCCGCATCGACCCGCGGACCCTGTCGCTGATGCTGGATGCGATGCTCCCTCAGGAGCGGATCTTGACGGTCGGCTGTGGCAACTACATGGGTTACCCGATCGGCTACCTGGCCGCGCCGGACGCGCGCGGACGTCTTAGCCTCCTGTGCCCGCACACGCCTGGATCCGGCCTGGCCGCCGGCATCGGCGCGGCGCTGGCCGGCACCGACCGGCTGGCCGTCGCCGCCCTCGGCGACGGCAGCGCACTGATGGCGGCCAGCGAGCTGGAAACGGCTGTCCGCCTCCGCCTGCCCTTGCTGATCGTCGTCTACAACGACGCGGCGCACGGCGCCCCGCTGCACCACTTCGGGGCCGCCGGGGATCGCCTGGACACCGTGACGTTCCCGCCGGCCGACATCGCCGCGATCGCCGCCGGGTACGGCTGCCGGGCCGCCACCGTCCGCAAGCCGGCCGACCTCAACGTGGTCACCGACTGGTTGTCCGGGCCTCTCCAGCATCCGCTGCTGATCGATGCGAAGGTCGCCTCGTTCCCTAGCTGGTGGCTGCCCGCCTCGCAGGACGGCCCCGCCGCCCCCTCCCGGGGTGTGGCTTCCTCTCCGGAGGAGCTGCGATGAGCGCGCCCATCTATCTGCTGCAACAGCCGTCGCCTCCCTTTCCTCCGCAGCTGAGCAGCATCAGCCTTGCACCGGCGGGCGAGCCTGCACACCAGCTCACGGACGGCTGGTGGCACCTGCCCGCCCTCGTTGAGCCTGGCCCGCTGCGCAGGGCGGCCGCCCGGGCCGTGCGCCGCCAGCAGGACCTGCTCGGCTACCTGTGGGACACCGATGCGCCACCTGCCGCCGGCGCGCTGTGCGAGCGCGACACCCGCTCCGGCCACGATGGCGTCACGGCCTACAGCGCGCTGCCGCTGGACGGCGCCGACCACCATGTTTTTACCGCCGGTGGACCGCCCACGCCCAGCGTGCGCGATCTTCAGGAGGTAACCATCGTCTCTGGCGTGTGTCATTACAGCGCCCGCGCTGCCCGGCTGATCACCGAGAGCGGCCGCAGCGTGCCCATCGCCCACCTGCGCCAGGGTCTGCTGGGCGAGCGCGTCGTGGCGCTTCGCCTGGATGAATCGCTGGCCCTGCCCGAGGAGGAGACGTCGCTGCGCCTGCCCAGTTTGGGCGCGAGCCTGATGCGCCGTATCCCTCCGGGGATCGACCTCACCCTGCTGCTCGACGTCCCCCACACCGCCACCGCTCTGTTCCTGCTCCAGGCCGCCCAGCATGGCGAAGCCTGCCCCCAGCTCGTACTGGACTGGTGCGAGGCCATCACCGACCGGCATCCCCGGCTCGCACTGCTGCAGACCGAACGGTGGGGGGCAGCCACCGCGGACCTGCGCGGACCCGTTCATGTCCGCCTGGCCGCCGAGCTGGAACCGGTTGGCGGCTACCTTCGCCATGCCTTGTCCCGCAACCGCGTCCCGGGCACCCCCGAACTCGTCGATCTCATCGCCAGCCAAGACCGGCTGTGGCGGCTCCTGGTGGAGTTCGCGCCGCCCCAGACGCCGATGGACCTGGCTGATCTGAGCTACGTCGCCGCCCTCCTCCGCGCCGCTGTCAGCACCCCCGACGCGCCCCGCCTGGCGCTCGCTGTGGACAACATTCAGGAATTCAAGATCCAGCGCCGGGCGCACAGCCTCGCTCGGCGCCTGCAGCATGAGTTTCCCAACGCGCGTTTCCCGCTGGCCGGGCTGTATCCACTGGGCCGCCTCTGGATCCGCGACCACGAGGGGAGCATCCGGCACAACCTGCACACCAGCGACCCCGGCCGATGGGCGGTCGACGATCAAGGCCATCAGGTCGACCTGTTCGAGCTGATGGCTGAGCTGTACCCGGCGGCCTCGCGGACGATGGTGATCGGCCCATGAAGGCTGACCCGGCCGCGCCCCTCTGGCCTTCCGCACCGGCCTCGTCGTATTCCAGCCCGGCCCTGCCCGGACCGGTGGACGCCCGGAGGCGGCGGGGCGGGCGGCCGATGGCCTCGGCCGCGCTGGCCGGGGCCGCCGCGCTGTGGGCGGCCTACACTCCGGTCACCTCCGTCGCCGCTACCTCCGCCGTGGTCACCGTGCCCATGCCGGTTACCTTGCTGCTACCAATCCAGGTTGCCGTGGCCGCCGCGGTGCTGTGGCTGGCGGTTGTGTTACGCGGCCACCGCCCGCCCGGCCCGGTGAGGCGCCTGGTCCTGCTCGGCGCCCTGGAGCCGGCGGCCAACTGCACGCTCTTCGCGCTCGCCCTGACCATCGTTCCGGCGGCCGCCGGCTCCCTGCTGCTGAGCAGCGAGAGCGTCCTGGTGGCCCTGCTGGGCGTGCTGGTGCTCAAAGAACGACTCGGCCGCGCGGGCTGGGCCGCCGTGCTGGCCTGCCTGCCCGGGCTGTGGCTACTGGCCGGGGCGGACACGCTGGTGGATCTGTCGCCGGGCGCGCTGCTGGTGTTTGCCGCCACCGCGGCCTCCGCCCTCTACGCCACCGCGGCCGCCTGGCCGCCGCGCACCGAGCACGTGCGGGGCATGGACGCGTTGACCATGACCACCTGGCAGTTCACCTTCGGCCTGGCGTGGGTCAGCCTCCTGCCCCTTGGTCATCTCCTGACCAGCTCACACACGATCATCAGCGCCGTGACGCACACCAGCGCCGGAGCGTGGTGGGCGGCCATCGGCGGCGGGCTGCTCCTGGCCGCACCGTGCCTGCTCTACAACCACGCGATCCGCCACGTCGGTATCGCGCGCGCCGGCGTGATTCTGAACCTCATTCCGGTGTTCGGCGCAGCGATCGCCGTCATCTGGCTCGGCGACACCCTGTCGGGCCGGCACCTTCTCGGCGCCACCATCACGCTGGCCGGCATCACCATCCTGGCCGCCCGCCGCTGACCCACCCGTGTCCTGTCCTTGTCCACCCGCCCATCCTCCGCGAAAAGGGAGCAGTCGATGTGGCACTCGCTGTCGGAAGACACGCGCGAGATCATCACCGATCTGCGCCACGAATACGGCGCCCGGCTCTACGACTACCTGCGTACCGAGCTTGGGCCGGGCGATGCTGAGCTCGGTGTCGCCGGGGCGTTGCTATCGGCCTGCGCGCACGCTGAACGCCCTACCTCAGGTGAGCAGCTACGTGCCTGGCTGTACGCGGTGGCTCGTGCGCACCGCGCCCTCGCCGCCGCCTCTGCCACAGCGCCCGCCCAGCCGTCCAACACGCTGTCGAGCTCGCCTCCTGGCTCCTGGCCCGACGACTTCGGCCTACCAGCTGTGCTGGCCGAGGCGCTGGCTACCCTGCCGCCGGCGCAGCGGGAAGTACTCGACCTGGCCGCCCGGCACGGACTCAGCCACACCGAGATCGCGTTGATCTTCGATGCGGGCGTCATGGAGATCGAGGCCTTGGCCACCCAGGCGGCCGAGCACGTCAACGCATGGCTGGCCGCCCGCACCAGCGACGCCTGCCCACAGCTGACAGAGCTGACACAGCCGACACCTCCTCGGGCTCTCCTGCCCAGCGAGCTCGCCACGATCAGCGACCACATCCGCGGCTGCCCCACCTGTCATGCGGCGCCCCGCCCCATGACCACCACCGTGCTGGAGCAGATGCCCCTTCAGGCCGCGCCCACCACCCTGGCCGACCGGCTCGGCGCCGCCGCACCACTGCCCGACGACGAGACGCTGTGGCGCAGCGACGGGTTCCCCGTCCAGACCGCAGAGCTTCCTGACGTGTCCGCCACCACCATGCTGCGCTCACCGGCTCCCGCGCACCCTCCGGCCTCACCGGCGACCTCCGCAGCAAGCGAGCCGCCACCGCAGATGGGCGGCAAGGATGAGGAAGAGTTCCGGGCCTGGGAGCATCGCGGCGAGCTGGCTGCGGAATTCTGGACCCCACGCACGGACGAGTCCAACCCCGAAGCCAGGATCTCGCTGAGGCCGGTCCTGCCTGTGGTACGCGTCACCGCGACCGTCGCCGCCGTGCTCACCGCCGTGGTGCTGACCGGCATCGCCTGGTCGGGCATGCAGTCCCCTCGGCAAACTTCCGCCACCGCGGCCCAGGCCCCGCCGAGCAGCATCCCGGACGTGATCACCCTTCCCGCCGATCCGGCCGAGCCCGATCCCTTCCTGCAGGAGCCGCCATCTCCTGACCCCACATCGACGCCACCTCGCACCACCGACCCCACCCGCCCGACCAGCAAGCCGACCAGCCGGCGCGCCACCAAGAAGAACAGCGACCGCCCATCGACCAAAGCCCCGGCCACCCACCCTGCCAGTTCCCGGCCGGTCAGGAACGACAGCCCACACGATCCGCCGGCTCAGCCGAGCAAACCGGCCACCAAGCCGAGCGCCTCCTCTACCACCCGCAGCGCTGCGCAGCTCCCCAGACCGGCGGCGCCGTCCGCCAAGGTGTCGCCCAGCAGCATCAGCCTGGGATCAGCACGCAGTGGGTCGTTCTCCCTCAGCGTCTCGCCGGGCAGCGGCCGGGTGCTGTCCGCCACCTCCAGCAACGGCATCCAGGTGAGTGGCAGCAGGTTCACCGTGTCCGCCCCCCAGTCCAAGCCGGGCTGCTCGCCGAGCACCGAATCCGGGACGATCACGCTCACGTGGAGCGGCAGCAACACCGGCGACGGCCGGACCACCGCGGGCACCACCGACGCCGGCGGCAGCCTGTCGGTGAACGTCAGCTGGACCGTCGAGGCCGACAAGGGGATCTGGCTGTCCAGCGGCCCCGTCACCAACGGCAGCCGCGGCTACTGGTCCAACTGCCCCAACGGCTGACCCGCACCCCGCCTCCCTAAATTCCGGAGAGTCGCAGATGAGACAGTTCTTCACCGGCATCACCCGGCGCGAAAAGCAATTCACCGTTGCTGGGATCGTCCTCGCCCTGGTGCTTTTCATGCCGTTCCTGGCCATCGCCGAGCCAGGCATGGTGTCCGGCTCCGGGCCCGGCGATCCAGTTGACCCCGGCGCGGAGCAGGCCCTCGATGTCGAACGGGGTGACTCCTGCCGCGACACGCTGCCCGCCGACACCCCCTCCTACGTGGTGTGCACCTGGCTGACACCGCCCCAGGACGCCCTGGAGGTCGCTGCGTTCTGGGCCGCCGACGGCGGCGCCAACCTGAAAGCTGCCCAGCCCCTGCCCGCCAAGTATGTGCGCTGCAACCAGAAGACCGACCTGTCCAAATTCTCCGCCTGCAAGGGCGGCGAGACCGCGTGCAAGCAGCGGCCGGACGGCTGGTATGAGTGCCGCAACATGGCCACCGGCAAGACCACCTACGAGCGCACCATCAACGGCAAGAGACAGGTGCGCACCACTGCCCCGGAACCCTCCGCAACCGGCACCCCCGCTGCGCAGGCCACCCCAGCAGCACCCAGCACGGCACAACCCGAGGCCACCGACAGCACGACAAGCGGCACGACGGAGAACAGCGGCACCGCCGCAGCCGAATCGACTCCCACGATCACTCCGCCTGCCGCGCTCCCGCCCGACGGAGACACCTCCAGCGCCGCCAGCCCGGCCGCCAGCCCGACGAGCAGTTCCACCGGCGACCGGGCCGCCGCCGGTGAGCCGGTCACCACCGCTATCGAGGCAGCCCGCGCAGCACACCTGCGCGTCTGGGTAGAAAGCGACCTGGCCGACGACTACCTGGCAGGAGACGCCCAGTTCCGCGCCGCGCTCGATGCGCTGAGCCAGGCCGCTCGCCAACCCGGCGTGATCGGTATCAAGTTCACCGACAACCTAGGCTACAGCCGCTTCTCCACCGAGGCCGACATACGGACCTTCCTGACCAGCGCGACGCGTGCCCTGCGCGCCGCGGCGCCCGGCAAGCGGCTGGCCATCGGCGTGGTCGTTCCCGAGCTCGGCTGTGGCTCGTCCCAGCCGTGCATCACCGCCATGCGCGCCAAGGCCCCGCTGGTCACCAAGCAGCTGGTCGGCCGTTACATCAAGGCCAGCGGCGTGGAGCATGTCTACGTCTCCAGCGGCCTGTTCGCCACCACGTATCGCACCTACCAGGTGACCCACCCGAAGACCGGCAAGCCGACACCTATCACGCCGGCGCTGGCCACCCGCGCACAGTGGCTGAGCATCAAGGCGCTCGGCTGGGACACCCTGGCTCAGATCGGCTCACGTGAGTACGGCCTGGCCCACACCGGTGACACGGCCGACTGGTCCAAGGCGGTTGCGGCCGCCCAGATCAGTGCCAGGATCGGCACGGTGATCGGGCTTGGCGCGCCGACGGTGACGTTGTGGGGGCACAAGGCCGCCGACGGCGACCAGACCTACCGCCTGCTGGATGCTGGCCTGGCCCCCAACGAGGTATGGCAGGCGCTGACCGCTCAACGGCTGCGCGAGCGCCTGTCCGTGGTCTTCGACCCGGCCTCAACCGAGGCGGGCGTGAGCCAGGACATCGCCGCGCTGGCCAAGGGCGTGAGCGAAATCTTCATCCTCACCTGACCGGTGTAGCCCCAGACCTCACCTGCTCGCTCGTCCCATGCTCCTCGCGCACGCTTTCGCCCCTCTCCTTGCTGTTGGAAGGTGTATCGCCGGATGCGGCACGACGACCACCACGACATCCCGCCGGGCCTGCCCGACGGCCGCCCGTACCGCGACTACGACGGCCCGCTCGGGTTTGCTGATGCCGGGCAGGGCGGCTACCCCGTCGAGCGTGACGACGTCCCTGCCCGAGCGGACGGCGAGCAGGATGAGCCAGCCGGCACCGGCCCCGGCGCCGCTTCCACCGGCCGGACGACCGGCCGCCGCCTGCACAACCCTCTGCCCCCGATCACGAGCGTCGACGACGAGGACTGGTACGAGCCGGACCCTGTCCGCACCGACTGGCGCAAACTCGCCCCGATCGCGCTCACCCTGGCCGCCGCCATCGCTCTCGGCCTCTGGCTGGCCCTGGCCCCAAACACCCGGCAGACGGCCGATCCCGGCCCGCCCTCGCCCACGCGCCACCAGCCACCAGACAGCCGCGAGTTCACCGCGACCACCCGCACTACGCCGCCGGCCCGCACCAGCCGGCCGACCACGAGTCGGAGCCTCACCACCGCGCCCAGCACGACACCCCGCCCGACCCGCACGCCGTCGGCCCGCCCGTCACCCACGGGAGCCAGGACCACCCCGCCGCCGTCGACCCGCCCGATCGTCACCGTGACCGAGACCGTCACGGTGACGACCCGCACCACAGCGCCGCCACAAGCCCAGCGCACCCCCAGGCCTTCTTCCGCGCGTCCCGGCGGCCCGGAGGAACCACCCGGCAGCAAGCCGTCCGCCTCCGGTCCGCGGCCCACGACGACCTGCCGCATGTGGGCTGACTGCCACGACGGCCCGCCGGAGGGCTGACTCGTGACCGACGCCCCTGCCGGCTCGTACCGAGAGGGCCCATGGTGACGACAACGGCTCTCACAATCGCGGGCGCCCGGCTCGTGCTCACCCCCGGCCTTGCGGCCATCGCGGCCGCCGCTGTACTGCTTACCTTGGTTGCCCTCGTGACCCTTGACCGGTTGCGTAACCCGCGCCGCCGCTCGGGGCTGGCCCTGTGGTGGCGGCTGCGCTGGCGGCTGTACCCGGGCAAGGGCTTCGCCCGCAGGCTGGAGCTCTACCTGCACTACGGACTGCCCGCGGCCCGCAAGGTAGCCCGCCAGGCTAGGCCCTCGGTACGCGGGTGGTGGTTGCGCATGATGGTCCGCCACAGCGAGATCGCCCTGTTTCTCGGCTGGGCCCAGGGCTGGCTACTGCGCTTTCGTGTTTATGCCACCTTCGAGGACAACCTGCTCTGCCTGGCCCCGCAGAAGGAGGGCAAGACCGCCCACTTGGCTGGCCGGATCCTGGATGCTCCTGGCGCCGTCATCGTCACCAGCATCCGCGACGACATCGTCGAGCTCACCGCTGGCCTGCGCGCCCAGCATCATCGCGTTCACCTGTTCAACCCCGAGCAGTTCGGCACCTGGGCCTCCACCGTCCGGTGGTCACCCGTCGACGGCTGCCAGGACCCCGCCACAGCTATCCGCCGGGCCGCCCACATGGTCGCCGCCGCCGAGACCGGCGGACTGTCCAACGAGCAGTTCTGGACCAACCAGGCGGCCATGGTCCTTGCCGCGCTACTCCACGCCGCCGCTCTGGAAGACCTGACCTTGGAACATGTTTATGCCTGGGCCCTGGACGAAGACCCCACCCCGCTCAAGATCCTGACCCGGCGCCGGCCAGGTCTCAACACCGACCGAGCGGCCGCCCTGGTCCGCCGCTACCACACCCTGCACGTCCGTACCCGCGACTCGATCTTCCTGACACTACGCCAGGTGCTGCGTTGCATGGACGACCCTGCCACCGCCTGGGCCGTCTGCCCGCCACCCGGCCAGGGACTAGACCTGGACGACCTGCTACGCCAGAGGGAAACCCTCTACCTGATCGCTGGAGACAGCGCCAACCCCGCCATCCCGGCACTCTTCTCCACACTCGTGGCCGAGATCCACCACCATGCCCGGCAGCTGGCCTCCCGTCGTTCCGCCCGCCGCATGGACCCGCCCGTCATCTTCGTCCTCGACGAAGCCCCCGAGATCTGCCCAATCACCCAGCTGCCGGGCTGGCTGGCCACCGCCGCCGGATCCGGATTCGTCTTCATCGTCGCCGGCCAGTCTCAATCACAGTTCCAGCAGAAATGGGGCCATGAAGGCGCCCGCACCATCTGGAACAACTGCAAGGCCAAGATGCTGTTCGGTGCCACCTCCGACCCCGAAGACCTGAAGGTCATGTCCGAGCTGTGTGGCGAGATCGCGCTGCCTTACTGGGAACAATCGGTCGACGGCTCAGGCAAGCGCCAGCGCACCCGCCGCTGGGAGACCGTCCCGGTCCTGCCCCCCGAGCAGGCCCGACGGCTGCCGACCTGGCGTGCCCTTGTACTGCGCCGCAACGCATCCCCCACCATCGTCAGAGTCGAGCAGATCTGGAAGCGCGCCGACTACAGACGCTGGCGCAGGAAAGATGGCCAGATCCCGCTACCACCCGCCAGCACTCACTCTCTGCGCAGCGAAGACCAGCATCTGCACAACATGAGCCACGAAGTCGGCAGGAAGCATGACCGCTGAAATGGATGATCCTCAAGATGAGCAGGCCGCGCTCATCAACGAACTCGCGAACGAGGTGGAACAGCTCGCTGAGGCTGTTGCCGAGCTACACGCTGCTGCTCCCCAGCAGGCAGGATCGCAGGCGCGGGCCCAACTCGAGCCGGCACCGCGTCCCTGGTGCTGGCCGCGGATGCCGCACAGCGAGAAGGCCGACCGGCTCGACGAACTCGCCGCCTGGGTCCGCGACGTCCTCTTCGCCTGGCCAGGAGCCCAGCAGGCGATCTTGCCGTGCTGGCCGCGACACTGGGATGTCATCGATGAACTGTCCATGCTTTACTGCGCCTGGCAAACCGCCTACCTCTGGGAGAGCCGAACCGCCAGCGACGCCGGCTACTACCTCGACCGCCTCTTGCCCAGCATGATTGAACGCGCCAAAGTCCGGCTCCGGCCATGCAGCCAAGGCCACCACCCTGACGGTGCCCGACGTGACGACACCGACATCGTGCAGCGGACAATAGTTGACCTGCGTCGACTCACAGAGGGGTAGCCATCTCTGGTGCGACGAGCCGTCAAACCGCGGGCAACGAAAAGCCCCGCTGGCTCCGCCCTGAGGCGCGGAGTCAGCGGGGCTTCCCGCGTGGGGCTACTTCCGCCCCGTCAACTCGCCGGCCTGCTGCAGCTGGTCGTACAGGTCGCGCATCTCCTGCGACTCGCCACCCGGCCAGGTTCCGTTGGTGTCGTTGCCGTCTCCGCGATGCATGGGGAACCTCCCTCGCTGTCTGCCCGGTTCGCTTCGGGCTCCTGACTTCAAGTGTAGGCACGGAAACCGGCCGGTGGAGGGCGACGTCTACACCGGATCGCGGCGGGCCCACTCCTCTTCCGGGCCGAGCCAGCCGTCGACCACCAGATCGGGGCGGCGCGCCCGCCACCTGGCGATGGCCGCCTCGTAGGCGGGCCCGTCGTGGAAGTGGGAGAACCCGTGCACGCGGGCCAGGTTCCGCCAGGAAGCGCGCACCCGCTCGTAGGAGGCGGCCGAGTAGTCGAACCCGAGAGCGGGGTCGATGTCCTTTATGTCGACGCCAGCAGCCAGGCACAGCCCAATCCTCGCGTCGGCTGTCGATGTGCACCGGTCGGCCTCGGCGACCGGATCTTCTCGCCCCGTGGCGAAGCTCAGCAGCAGCAGCCGCGCCCGCGTCCGCATACGCGCGGCATCCTTCGGAGTAGCAGACGTGTGAGTCATGCCTGCTCCGCGCTGATGGGCGGGTTCAGCTCGGCGTCAAGCGCGAGCTCCAGCGCTCCGGTGGCGTTGCCGATGGCGTCGGCCGCCCGCTTGGTGACGTGCGGGTAGTGCGCAGGAGCAGCGGCCACGAGGCCCCTGAAGTGGTCGGTGGCCCTGCTCAGCGCGATCAGGACGTCGGTCAGACTGTCCATGGGGAGGGCGCCAAGCTCCTCGGCAAGGTCGGCGATCTGCGTAGCGAGGGCGGCGGCGGTCTTCGTCTCGGTTGTCACGATGCTTATCTCCTTTAGTCGGGTGCCCGGGTCGCTAGGGGCGGTGGAGTCAGGAGTTCGGCTGGTCAAGGCCGAAGTACAGGTGTGGCGGCAGTTCGGAGGCGCCGTCTATCCACTCGTCCCGGGCGAGCATGGCGATCTCGATGGACTCCTCAGCCGCGTACCAGCGCTGGCAGGCTTCCGGGTCGCGCCGCTCAAGCACTTCGGCGATCCAGCCGAGGGTGATGCAGGCGGCCCGCGCCTCGTCGCCGGTGCTCTCGTTCCGGTGCCCCACCGCGAGCACGTACATGTCGCACAGCTCCTGGGTGGTGCGCGCCCCGAGCGTGGCGCGGCCACGGGTGCGTATCGCGGCGAGTCGCGCCTGAGGGTCCTCGATGATGGTCACATGCATGCCTCTCTGTCGGGCGCCCGGGTCGCTGCGGGCAACACACTCGAATGTAGTAGTGCTTACTCTTGGGTCAAGCCGCCGCGCCGTATCCGAGCGCGGCGGCGGCCCGCTCGCCGAGGAACTGGGCGATGCCGACGGGCACCGCGTTGCCGATCAAGCGTTTGACCTCCTTGCCGGTGCCGACGAACTGGTAGTCATCCGGAAATCCCTGGGCTCGGGCGCACTCCCTGTTGCTCACCAGGCGATGCCACGACTTCCCGTCGCGGACGGTCGCAACAGCGTGGTGGTTGCCGCCAGCGGTGATCGTGGCCAGCTGGTGCTGGTCGGCGCGCCGGGGCTTGGCGTTGCGCCGGTAGGTGACCAGGTGAGGGACACCCTCTTCGGCGATCTGCTCGATCTGGTCGGACACGTACAGCCGGCGGGTGACGAGCTTGCCGGGGTCCTCGTCGAGGATCGCCGAGGCGGGAACCCTCGGCATGGTTGGCAGGTCCAGGTCCACGTTGATTCCGTCGAGGGTGGCCACGATGAACAGTCGGCGGCGGTGCTGGGCGTGGCCGAAGTCGGCCGCGTCCAGGATCATCTCGCTGGTCTTGTAGCCGAGCAGGTGTAGCCCTCCGAGCCACCAGGGGAACAGGGTCCAGTCCAGGAACTCCGGCACATTCTCGATGATCACGACCGGATACTTGTGGACCTCGGCGGCGGCGATGACCGCGAACGCCGTCGCGCGGTCAATGGCCCCCGCGTCCGCGCGCAGCCGCTCGACCTCCGCCGGCGGGCGGCGTCGACCGCCGGCGCGGCAGTGCCAGACGCATGAAGGGGAGGCCCACAGGAGGTCAGTGGAGGGGAACGTGCGCCAGTCCACCTCGCTGAGGTTGTCGCTGCGGTGCTCGACGTCGGGGTGGTTCAGGCGGTGGGTCGCGAGAGCGGTCGGCCAGTGGTTCGCGGCAATCACAACGCGCAGCCCGGCCTTGCCGAGCCCCGTGGTGGAGCCGCCGCCGCCGGCGAACAGGTCGGTTGCGGTGGGTCCGGCCGTCAGTGGCCGCCGCCGAGCGTGCGCGGTCGCGCTGGGGAGCATGGTGATCCTTCTCTGTCTGGCACCCGGTTCGCTGCGGGTGGGTAACTCAATGTAGGAGTGTTTACGTGGCTGCCGATCTGGGTCACCTTGAGGCCGAGCCGCTCGGCAAGCGCACGCACCTCCTCCGTGGTCCACGGCTCGGTGCGCAGCGGCTTATCGCCTCCGGCCGGGCCGCCCTTGAAGATGCGTTGCGCGGCCATGCCGAGCGTCGCGCCGTCGGCCGTACGGAACGCTGCTTCCCGCGCGGGGAAGCCGAGGGAGTTGAAATTGAGCGGCGTGCCGTCGGCGTCGACTAGCTCGGTCTCCAGTCGGTTGGCCAGCCCGCGCGCCGTCTCCAGGTCGGGCTGCTCGCCGCCGATGCCTTGCCCGTGGTGGTTCATGATGCGCCAGCCGCCGCCGCCCTCGCGCAGTTGCAGCAGCACCAGGTTCTTGCCGTCGGACAGCTGCAGGTTGGCCGCCTTCTTGCCGGCGCTGGTCAGGAACTCGCGGCGCTGGTCGGACAGGCCCGGCTGCGAGTCCGCGCGCATCACCCAGTGGTCTCAAATCGTGTCCGGGGTGTCGAGCGCTGGCCACCCCGCCGACGCGGCGGGGGCGGAAAGCGGTTCGAGGTCGAACAGGTTCTCGTGCGCCTGGTCCGGGGCGACCCTCCAACCGGAGGACTCCGGCAGCGAGTGCAGGATCTTGTACCGCCAGGCGAGCGCGAAGAGGGGGCAGTTCGCGCAGTTCTTGTGCCTGGCGTGCTCGTCGCACCAGGGATGGCGGGGCTCGTGCCGGGCGGCAAACGACCACGCCAGCGAGTCAGCCGACACGAGGCTCTCGGCGTACCGCCTCAGCCCTGAGGTCTTCACGCCGAACCCGTGCATTCGCAGGGTGGGGAACGCACGGAAGATGTCGGCGATGTCTTTGGTGTGGCTGCGACGGCACACCGAGCCGACCCCCACGAGCGGCTCCGCCTCCAGGTCGAGCCGGTAGGTGGTGGCGTACATGTCGGCATGGCACTTGTAGTCGTCGAGGTCCCAGCCCTGCAGGACGGGCACGTTAGGGTTCCCCCACCGGGCCATGAACGATCGGATCATCATGTAGTTGTGGCAGGTCCGTCGCTGGTGTTCTTCGATCGACCTGCCCGTAACCGATCTGACGCCCGGTTCGCACATCCAGTCCTGCGGCGCCGCCCACCGCAGCATGCCGATCTCCTCGTGATAGCGGCGAACCGCCCGCACGTACTCCAGGGGGCCTTGCGTCCAGCCGCCACGCATCGACAGTTCAGTGAAGCCGCCAGAGTCGAGCGCCCACGGCGCGCGAGCGCGGGGGAATGCCTTGCGCTTGGCGAGGCGGCGGTGCGACACGAACATCGGCACGTCGAGCGTGCCCAGCCAGTTCACCATGTGGGTTCCCAGGTAAAACGTGAACCGCAACGGCATCCCGGGCGCCCCGATCGACCCCTCCAAGGCCTCGGCGACCGGCGTCAAGCTCCGGCGCGAGCAGCAGCGGCAGCGCGGCACAGGCTGTGACCAGACCGCGTCGAGCGCGGCCGCGGAGTGCTGGATGGTCAAAGTGGGCACGGGTCTTCTCCTGGCGTCAGGGCGGGGGTCGCGTCCCGCCGACCTGGCGGCCCGCCAAGCGGATCGCCAGGTCGGGCTACAGCAGATGATCGATGATTCCGGTCAAGGTTGAGGTGATGAGCGCGTCGGCCTTCCTCCGGTCGCCGTCGGAGAGGTCCAGAGCAGCCAGCCGAACCAGGCGGAGCGCCTCCTTCTCGTCGTACGCGGCAGCCAGGACAGACCAGCTGTTGGCGTGGTCCGTTCCGGGCTTCAGCACAACGCGGGCGGCTGTCACCGGCCAGCGCCGCGCCATCTCAACGGATGAGATCATTCGTCGTCCTCCTCGGGGAGAAGCTGCTCGCGGATCGATTGGAGGGCCTGCGGGATGCTGGAGTGCCAAACGCATGCGGCGATCTTCTTCACGGTGTCGTCGTCGAGCGGCCCGAGATGTTCCTCGGGCCGCTCCCGGGAGAGATGGATGCCGAGCCGCGACGGCGTCGCCGGCTCGATGGTGTTGTGGTGCAAATCCACCGTCGATCGCTCGCCAGTGGCTTTGTCGGTCACGGTGAAGATGTTGGCGGTCGAGCCAGGCTTGCGCATGTGCTGCCATGCCCTCTCAGCGGCCTGCGCGGGGGAATCGGCGTCCTCGGTGATTCCCCATTCGACGTCGTAGGTGTTCATGGGTGCTCTTTCGTGCCTAGTGGCCAATGCGGTTGGTCGAGTTCAGGACAGAAGATCGGCGATCACGCCGAGCACCGAGTTCTGCTGATCGGGTGTCAGGTTGTTCAGGATGTCGTCCCAGTTGAGCCATGGGCCGGAGACGTGCCAGCTCGCCTCCTCCTTGGCGAGTTCGCGCACGTCGGCCAGGACATGGGCGTACGTGGACACCGAGGCGCTGATGACCCGGGCCAGCGTTTCCAGGGCCTGCGTCAGGTGCCCGCCCCAGCGCAGGCAGTTGCGGGCGGCTTCGACGCCGACCTCGGCGAGGGCAGCGGAGATGGAGGACATGGAGGGCACTCCCTGCTCAGTAGCTGCTGACCCGGGTCTTGCGCACCTCGACCTCGACGGCGGCCAGGTGCTTGCGCAACAGCCGCGCGCCCTGCTCCTGCGGGGCGACCCGGCCGTCGAAGCTGCGGAACACGAGCACGTGCGGTTCGTGCGCGTAGATGAACCCACCGTTCGAGGTGATCAGACCGGCGGCGACAAAGACCCGGCAATGGCGAGTGTCCTTAATGCCGGTGTCTCCTCGCACGTCGATGATCGGGATTCCGGCGTCGATCTCGGCGGTGGCCTCGGGGAAGTCAGTGTTGAAGGCGCGGGCGGCCTCGCGAATCTGCTCGGCGGTGGCCAGCAGGGCGGGCACCTCACTGGAGTGATGGTGCAAGGACATCGATCTCTCCTCCGTCGGGGCGGGGTTCGCTTCCCGCACACACCACTGTAGCAGTGCTTACGCTCTTGGCAATCTCCGAACGACGGAAGGACCGCGCCACCCCAGAGCGTAAGCACTGCTGCATTCGTGGTGGCGGCGGGAAGCGAACCCCGCCAGACAACAGGAGATCCACATGCCCACGCCCATCCAGGCCGACATCACCGCCCGCGCCGAGCGCGCCCGCGCCATGATCCAGCCGGTCAACGGCAGCAACCAGGAAGTCGCCCGCCACATCACCGACGCCCTCCTATACGCCCACAGCCGCGACAGCCGCCGCAACCCCACCACCACCGGCCAGATCCTCCGCGACGCCGTGGTCGAAACCGCCAAACTCGCCCAGGCCGACGACACCAACATGCGGCACGAGGCCCCCGGGATGATGGAGGAAGCCGGCTGGCTGATCGGCGAACTCCTGTCCGCCGCCGACGAGCAACCACGCCAGGCCGCCGTTACCGGCAACGCGCCGCTGCTCCTCTTCGAGGGCGTCATCGGCTACCTGCTCAACCGCCCCCGCGACGAGCGCACACTGGACCGGCCCGGCGTCCGCGCCGACGCCAGCACGCTCACCCGCCAGCTCATCGATCTGGTGCGACGCTACGACACCGAAACGTTCATGGCCATTCTCTCCGAGGCCCTCGGCGGCGTCCGCGACGCGAAAGAGGTCTGACTGGATGACGTAGCGCCCCCGCCCGATCTATCGGACGGGGCGCTGTGACCGTTCCTCGAGGAGAAACCTGGTCAGAATTCGTCGTGGCCGGCAACCTGGCCGATAGGGAAGACGTGCCGAGAGGCGGCACAGATGGTCTCCAGGATGTGCACGGGAGTTCCTTCGGCTGAGTAGCTGGCCCGAAGCACCTGGACAACGATTCGGTCCTGGGGATCGAGCTCTAGGGTCTCAGCTTCGAACTGAGTGGCATAGCGGGCGGTAAGAGTCTCCTCGGCATGGCCGAACCGGTATCCCAGATCTTCCAGAGCCGCTTGCAGGGTAGGCCTCACAAACTCGGCCTGGGCCATCCTGGTCTGGCCGAATAGATCAGCACGGAAGAATGAGGTAGCGATTCTCACGGGGACGCCGTTGGCCTTCATGAGCTTGCGCCGGGCAACATGCTCAGTGCCGGGCTCGACGCGCAGGCAGGCTGCGACGTGCTCGGGCACTGGCTCCAGACCGATGTAGAGCATCTCGCGGGTGGCCTCGATGCCCTGTCGTTCAGCTTCCACGAGGAACAGCGACACCGAGCCGCGTGTGGCCGGATCGGTAGGCAGCGCTCGTTGCACGAGGATGCGGGGGGCCTTCACAGCCATTGGTTCAGGTGCCCGCGCAGCCGGCCCCTTGGATACTTGGGCGATGCGCCCAGGGGTCACACCGAGGCGGACAGCGATCTGCTCCAACGTCATGCCCCTTGAGCGGGCCTCGGCAATCGCGTGCCGCTTGTACTGGGCGGCCTGCTCGGTGAGCATCTGGTCGGACTTCATGAGCTGGTCGAGGGCGCGAGCACGTTCGATTGGGTCGGTGATGCGGGCGGCCTCGTTGAGAGAGCGCAAGTCCATGAGATAGGGCTCCAAGGCTCAGGCGTTTATAGCCCCCCTATTGCAAGGGGCGGAGATGTGGGTTTACGCTGCGGACAGCAGCTATAGCCCCCCTAACTATAGCCCCCCTCAAAAGGAGAGGTATGGGGGGAGGAAGCCTGCCAGAAATACAGGTGGCCTCCGGTGTGTCACCACCGGAGGCCGTCGGGTCGCCCAATCCACGCAAAGGAGATCAACGACCCATGACCTCTCAGCATAATCAGGCCACCACGCTCATGACACAGGCCCAGGCTGCGGAAAACCGCCGGATTGCCCGGATTACCGCCCGCGAGCACAACCGACGCATCCGGAACCTGGTCACGGCCGGCGCCACTCCAGAGGAGATCGCTCGGGTGCAGCGCAGCCATGATCGCGCGGCCGAGCTTCGGGCGCTGGCCGGTGGGTCCGCTCGGGTCCGGCGCGTGTTTGGCACTCCGTTCGCGGCGCGCTGTGCCTCTGCTGCGAAGTACGAACCGTTCCCAACCTACGAGCAGCTGCCGCCCGTGGTTGAGGCGAGGTTCGTGAGCCAGGCCAGCGGTTTCGGGCCTCTCACCCAGATGTACATCAACAACCGCCCCGTCGGCCGCCCATTGGGCGACCATGGCCGCGCTGAGGGCTTCCGCTGGCACAACGCCCTGCACCTCGCGTTCGCGGTCGGCCTGGGCTGGTCACCGGTCACCCGGTCGATGCTCGGCGTCGAACGGCTGTCCGACCCGTACACGGCCAACGTCGAGGACGGCCACGCCGCCCGCGAGGCCGAGGAGCGCACCGCCTGGGCCATCTTTCTGGACGCTCGCTCTCACGGCTGGTACACGCGCGTCCACCCCAGCAAGTCCCTGTTGCGACAGGTCCGCACGCTCACAGCTGGTCTTGAGGTTTCCGGTCGCTCGAACGACGACTGGCGCAGCGTCATCACGGCCGGCATCGACTGTGTCCGGCATCTGTGGAGCGCCGACGGCGGCACACTGTACGGCGACAGCGCCGTAGGCGCCCTCGCCCCTGTCACTTCGAGCTGCGCCTAACGTCGGCGGCATAGTCTCAAGCTCCGCCATTGGCTCACATCAGCCGTTCTCCAGGAGTAGACACTCCTGGAGAACGGCACACAGGCCCAGTACGCGTGGAACTATCGCCGCCGAAACAGCACGCCCGCTGGACACCCGGTCGGGCGCGAGCCAGGCGGGAAGACGGATTAGCGGGCCATCCATCCAGGACAGCCCGCTACGGGCATGCCGCACTACGGCAGCGGGGGGATCTCGATCGGCTCGTTCGGGCACTCGGCCGCGAGCGAGGTGAGCGTGTCCTTCTCTGCGTTGTCCACGGTCAGCTCCCACCGGAGTTTGATCGCGGTCCATTCGCCGATGTACCGGCAGCGGACGGGCTCGATCGGGAGCCACGTGCCGGGGTCCTGGTCGGCTTTCTGCCGGTTCGAGCGGGCGGTGACGGCAACCAGGTGGCCGGGGTCGGACAGGTCGTTGGCGTACGCCTGGCGCTGCGCCGGACTCCAGGCGTGGGCGCCCGAATCCCAGGCCTCTGCCAGCGGGACTACATGATCAACATCCAATTCGGACGCTTGTTCGACTGTGATGTCATCGTAGTAGGAGTGCCACTGGCCGCCCACCAGGGTGCACCGAGAGCCGACCTCAGGCGGTGTGACGGCCTCCTCGATCAGCACCTCGTTGCGGGCGTTGCAGCCGTCGCGGTCGGCGTCGATCCAGTGCCGGAAGCTTGAGCGCTCGTACCCGTCTCGGCTTTCGGTGCCGGTGGGCAGGCTGGCCACGGCGTCGCGGAGGAGCATGGTCTGGGCGGCAGCCTGGGCGGTGCCGCTCGCCAGGGGTGTGGCGAGGAAGGCGATAGCCAGGATGGCGGAGATGGTGTGGCGTGGGGGGCGTGGCACGGGGCCTCCAACGGCGGTTACATAGTGTGGTATCAACCTGCGCTAAGTAACCACAGGGGGTAGCGGCACGGTCACTACCGCCCCGGTGACACTCCCCTGACATGCGGCAACACCGTCGTACAGACCGCGCATGAGTGGCCGGCGCCTGTTGGCTCTTGGCACCGTTTGATGCACACCGCGCAGAACCGCAACTCGATGCCGGAGTAGCCCTGTGGCACCCATCGGTGGCATTGCGAGCAGCGTCCTTCGTTGTATCCGCACAGCAGGCAGCCAGCGAGCGCGCCGACTTCGTGGCCGGAGCGACATCGCGTGATGCACTCCAGGCAGAACCGATCTTCCACGGTGGCGGGGCTTGGCGTGGTTCGGGCTGGCGGGTGTTGTCCACACCGCTCGCACGTTGCCTGCTTCAGGATGCGGGGAAGGTGGGCGTGCAGGTGTTCAATCTCAACGCCGCGGCCCAGTGCGCGAAGGCGCTGGGCTGTGAGTTCCACAAGTCCGCATGCCCGGTGGCGTCCGCCGGCACAACCTACAGCGATCGTTGTCGGGCCACTGGGCAGCAGCGCGTAGTCGACGAGGTTGTCGATGAGCTCTCGAGCGCCGGCGGTGTTGAGGACCACGTCCTGAACGCGAGGGTGGAGTCCGTCGAGGTCAAGGATCTCGCGGGCGCGGGCGGGATCGCGTAGTCGGTCGCGGACGTCCTCCACGCGATCGGCGGCCGGGGGGATCGGACGTCCCTTGGCGTCCGTGGGCAGGTGCAGGTAACCGAATGAGACCAGCTTGAGGAGGTTCTCTTCGGGGGCCTCCGTGCGTATGTGAGGGCAGTGTTCCAGCGGGCCGCCGTAGTAGACACGGTTGCACGGTGGGTCGCAGTACCACTCCGGGATTTTGATGGTCATGGGACGGGTTCCCTTCCTCGTGGGCGCGACGCCGGGTTTGGCACCGCGGTAGTCGGCGGGCCGGTGGTTGTTGATCACAGCTCGCCGTCGTCAGTGCGTCGCCGCCGGCAGGTTGGCACCGGGCGCGGGCGGGACGTCGACCCGCGTTGGATAGGTTCGTGACGTTGGCATGGCGATGTGGATCTGGCGCCGCTGAGCGCGTGTCTTGGCCAGCTTGAACAGGTATCGGTGCTTTCCTCGGTGGCGGACCCGGCGCACTCCGATCCGCTGCAGCTCTCGTCGGAGCCAGGCGGCGCCGTCGTCCTCGTGGGGCTCGCGCGGGCTCGCTCCGTAGGCAACCAGCCGCCGCTCGACGCCCTCGTGGCCCTGTTCGTTCCGGCGGATCTTCTGCAGGGATCGCTCTGACAGCGACGTGCCGTCTGGAGCGAGCCACAGGGGTCCGGGGGTGCTCCGGCCCGCGTAGAGCGCCCCCTTCTCCCGATAGATGGCGCCGATGTGGCCGGGCATCACCAGGCGGCCGTCGACGGTGGCGCGCGGCATCGGATCGGCGAAGGACACCACCCCCCGCATGCCTTCCTCCCGCGCGAGTTCGAAGCCGCGTCTCAGGAAGTTCGTCTCCGCGTTGCTGGGCACGCCGTCCAGCAGCACGAACCGGCCGAGCTCGGCCGACTCCTTGAACGGCTCCAGCTCGGGGAACGGGTTGGTGATCGCGAGCACGTTCTGCGGGGTGCTCAGCACCATCATTCCGACCAGCGCCGGCCCGCCGCCGGGACCGGTGGCCGCGAGGTCGAACAGGCCGTAGCGCAGGATGTCGGCCACGTAGGCACCGCTGTAGTGGTGGGCCATGACGAACGCC
Organism: Nonomuraea sp. NPDC023979; assembly: GCF_040639085.1. NCBI lineage: Bacteria > Bacillati > Actinomycetota > Actinomycetes > Streptosporangiales > Streptosporangiaceae > Nonomuraea > Nonomuraea sp. NPDC023979. Next base: position 118,893 of record NZ_JBEZZG010000016.1, on the reverse strand, counting down.
TTGGCCGTCGGCTCTGCCACCGCCTCCACGGTGTACTGGTCTGGGTCGAACCCGCCGTCACGGCGGTGCACCCACGTGTGAGTCCGGCCGGGCCCGCAGCGCTGGCACCAGTCGTTGGCCGGGTTCACCTCGGTCAGTATCGTGGCCATCACAACGCCCCCGCCAGCTTGACGAGGTCCTCCTGGCACGGCGCGACCGGCGTGGACCGCTCGGCCTGCCGCTCCGCCATCCGGGTCTCCAGCTCGGCCCGGCCGAGCTGAACGGCCTCTGCGATGTACCAGATGATCGACCGTTTGTTCTTGAACAGGTGCTGGATCCGCGCCTCCAGGGCGGCGATGTCGTCGGCGAGGTCGGGCCGGAACGCACACGCCCAGGTGACGTCGAGCACCGCGCCGAGAATGCAGATCGAGCACGACAGCCGCGACATGAACGCGTACGCCCAGTGCGCGTCCAGGTCGTGGGCCTCGTGGCAGGCCCACACGTCGGCGAGTGTCCAGTGGTGCACGATCCGCCAGGTGAAGACCTCGCGCTTGGTCTTGTTGGACGCCATGCGATTGTGCTCAACAGCGGGCTTCTTGGCCCGCGCGGTGGACTCCTCGGCCCGCTCGCCGTTGACGTCCAGGATGCGCACCTTGCGGCCCAGGTAGGACAGGCCCTGCACCAGTTCGGTGAACAGCCGGAACTTCGGTGCTCGCTTCTGCTCGCTCGTGCAGTGCCGGTTCGCCGCGTCCGGGAACTTGCCGTACTGCTCGATCTGCTGCAGCAGGTCGCCGCCGGTCCGGGATCGCACGAAGAACGGCAGCCCGTAGCGGGCGGCTTGCGCCTCGGCGATGCCGCGCGCGGACGGCCGGTCGCCGAACAGTTCGACCAGCGTGGCGCCGAAGCGGCGCCGGTAGTAGTCGGCGTGCTGGGCGTCGAGCTCGGCCGTGGACGGCCATTCGACTCGGCCGAGGTCGTTGTGCAGGACCACGACCCGGTCCAGCAGGCCGAGGCGGCGGGCGAGCGTCACCAGTTCGTGCAGGGCGACGCTGGAGTCCTTGCCGCCGGAGTGGTTGACGACGATGACGTCCATGGCGGGCAGGTACGGCCAGAACTCGGCATCGGCGGTGATGGCCGCCGCGATCAGCTCGTGGCAGGCCCGTCCAGCGATCTGCCGGACTCGGCTCTCGGGACGGACCGGCAGGTGCGGGCCGCCGGCGGCGAGCTTGAGCTTGACGCGCTTGGCGCGGAGCGGGAAGTCCACGGAGGGTCTCCTGGCTGTCAGGGCGGAGGTCGCGTTCCGCCGTACGCCCTAGATTGTAGGAGTGCTTACATTCCGGGTCAAGGGAAAGGCCCGCGCCCTTCTGAGGAGAAGAGGCGCGGGCCACATGAGGCGGTCAGTCGTCCTGTGCGCGGCGAAGGTTCTCGGCCACCTGCCGGCCGAACTCCGCCACCGCGTCCGCCGCCAACTCCAGGGCGCGGCCCGCCTCGATCTCCGTCAGGACGACCGTCCCCGGGCCGGAGCATGCGACCTTGCGGGCGTCGCGGACGCCCTGACAGGAGGAGGATCCGAGGGCGCACCGCATGTTGGCGCCGCAGTTCACGCAGTCGCCAACCCAGAAGTAGGCATGGTCCTTGCGAGTGGCGTTGGGGCCGAGCCGCCACGACATGTCGTGGCCGCGCCGGCGAGCGTCGGCGTCCAGGTCGTCGCGCAGCGCCTTGACGTCCCGGATCTCGTCCCGGCTGGTCACTCCGACTCCAGGATCTCGATACCCCTGGCCAGGGACACCTTCTGCTCGCGCCGCTCGACCCACGGCACTCCCTCGCGCAGCCACACGCCGAGCACTCGCTCGCCGGTGCAGGCGAACGAGACCTGCCGCAGCTGGGTGTAGGTGTCGAACTCCCACACCCTGCGGTAGATGTCCTCGGTGGGGATCTTCACCGTCGAGGACGGGGCGTTGACCACGTAGCCGGCGGGGGAGCGGTGGGCCTTCCAGCCGCGCTCGTTGACGGCCGCCCTGACTGCCTCCATGAACTGGACGGAGGAAGCCATCAGGTACCAGCCGTAGCGTCATCGTGCAGTGACCGCATCGCTGACTCATCCGCGGGGAAGCTCGCCCGGAAGAACGCATTGTTGCCGATCTCGATGACACAGCCATATGCGTCGAGCCATTCCTCCAGTTCGGCGACACCGGGGAAGTCCTCCCAGACATGGGAGGCGTCAGGGGAGTAGATGGCATACCGCTCCTGGCCATCCAGCAGGTAGCGAACGCCGCAGATGTGGCCGCCGTAGTGACGGGCGATCGTCAGCGCAGTCCAGTCGACGCCGCAGACCTGCGCGATGTCGGGAAGTTGGTAGTTACCTCGGAAAAGCACAGGTCCTCCTGTTTGCTGCCGGGGGTGGAGGTCGCGTTCCACCGTGTGTGTCCATTGTAGAAGCGCATGGCCGTCAACGAAGGCCGCCCTATTGCCCGCTAACTGCGCGATGATCTTAATTTGGAGGGTGAGATACCGAGCCGGTCGCTGCTGCCCAGCACGTCATCCGCGGTCCGGAGCCCCGGCAGCGGCCTGCGCCGCCCGAGCCGGCGTGGCTCGCCAAGCAGCCAGCGGAGTTTCCATCTCCCCTCGGGGGCGACTAGCTGGAGGTCGGGGCGGCGTCTGGCCGACCGTAGGCCGCCCTGACCTGGGGCACACCAACGCCACAGCGCAGCCACTGTCAAGCGGCTGGCCAACCGTCACCTCGGTGGCTGAGGTTGGACGATCGGCGGACTTCGGTTCCCGCCCGTACGGGGCCGGGGCCGATCGCCGCCCGGTGGTTCGTGCCTCACCACCGGCCACCGAGCCCGCGCGCACGGCCCGGCCGTGGTGGAACCTAAAGAATCACGGCACCATCGTGGCCAGGACCTCGCTGGCGCCGTTGCTCTTGCGGAGCTCGGTGGTCAGCACCATCAGCAGGTGCTGGAGTTGCTCGGCGAGCATCCGGGCGCCGAGCACCTTCTGCTGGTCGGGCTCGCCGGTGTCGATGTTGATGCCCCACAGGACGCGCTCGGACGCCTGGGTGATGTGGACTGGGTCGACCCCGGCGTCGGCCGCCGCGTTGGTGGCCATCAGGATCTGGTGGAGCGTCACGCCGAGCAACGCGTTGACCAGTTCCACGCGCAGCAGCGCCGCGCTGCCCGCGCGCTTGATCTCGCCCTTCAGCTCGTGCTCGGTGAACGGACGCTTGAGAAGTCCGATCGTGGTCAGGACTTCGGCCAGTTCCTGCGGCGAGGCCATCGTGCCCAGCTCTTTGTACTGTTCGCCCATCAGGTTCGCGTCCTTCGCGGTGATGTGTCCAACGACCGGCTCAGCGTAGCCACGTCGTTCCGGCGCACGTGGCAGAACGAGGGCGCGCGGCCGTCCCGTCCGGGGACCACGCTGAAAGTGTCGGCCGTCCGGCGTACTGTGGGCGCCAGTGGCAGACCTCGCGCCTGCCCGCTTCCGAGCCGCTCGGCGCCCACGTCGCCGGCGACAACGAGGACAAGGGGCTACGCCTCGCGCGACCGGATCACTCCCCCGCCCGATCGCGACTGATCGCAGCCCGGCGGAGTGACGTGGGCACCCGCCGAGAAATGAGCCGATCATGACCGCAGACAAGGCGAGGAAGAAGGCGATCAGGGCGCGGATGGCCCGGACCGGCGAGGCGTACAACGCAGCTGCCCGCGCCGTCGACCGCGAGCGCCAGGCCAACGCCGAACCCGCCGCCCCCACGTCCCTCGCGGGCGCGGCCCAGGACGGCCGCCCGTGGGTCTCCTCCTGGGACGGCAACCCCGAGCACGACGCCAACGCCGTATGCGGCCACCACCTACGCGCGCTGTGCGGAGGGTGCGGAGTCTGCGCCACCTGCGACGGCTGCTACTGCGCCGAGCTGGCGGAGAACGCCGCCATCGACGCCGAGGCCGAACGGGAGACGCGCGAGCACCTGGAGCACGACCAGCACCGGCCGGACTGCGACCGGTGCGAGCACGAGCGCCAGGAGTCCGCCGACTACACTCGCTGCCCGAAGTGCGGCCTGGCCTACCCGGACGGCATCGGCGACCACCACCGGCACAACCCGCCCTACTGCACCCGGCTCCCGGCCTACCGGCTGGGCATCGACTGGGGATACCTACGCGGCCAGCACGTGACCCTGATCGGCACGCACTACACCATCAGCGGGTACGTGCTGCCCGACCAACCGGCCCCCGACCCCCGCGCCTACCACCCGTACCTGAAACTGCGCCGGGCCGACCCCGGCTACGAGGGCGAGGTGGCCCCGTTCAATCCGCGTGACTGGCTGGAGGTCCACCCGGCGCCTTCCGGGGAGCCGCTGCCGCGTCAATAAGCGATACCGCAGCTCAACGGCATGCCATCGGCGCCGACCTCGTTGCCGGCGAGGCCTCCGCGGCCGCCGCGGTCCAATGCTTCGCCCCAGGTCAGCGAAACGGCCCGGGGTGCGCTGGGCGCGGCGCCGCTATTGACAGTGCCGCACAGGCATCCCCGCAACTGTCAGTGTGTAGCTGACATTCTCGTTTGTCAGTTGTACGCTGACAGCGAGAAGGGGAGGTGTCCATGAAGGACAAGACCGAGCCGACGTACGACGACGCCCCGTACACCGAACAGTCCCTGGCCCAGCTGGCCCTGGCCGCCACCGCGCAAGACCTGGCCGACTTCCTGATCGGTTTCGTGGCGGTCTGGCGGACCTCGGAGCCGCGCCCGGTCGAGGACGCGGCCCGGTTCGTCCGGCGGGCCCAGGAACTGCTGGACCGCGCGGTGATCGTGCAGAAGGCCGGCGGCGCCTCGTGGGAGGACATCGGGGACGACCTGGAGATCACCCGGCAGTCCGCCCACGCCAGGTTCCGCCAGGCCGTGGAGGAGTGGGAGGTGGCGGTCAAGCGCCCGATCGTCACCGATGAGATCTACGGGATCACCGGCGGGCTGGAGACGCGCACCTACAACCGGATGCCCGCAGGCACCGCCACGCCGGACGAGACAGCCGCCTACCTGGACAAGTGGGCGATCGCGCACGCCCAGGCCGACGGCCGCGACGTCGGCGAGCGACCGGTGTCCGGCGGGCTGACCCGGATGGATCCCCTGCTCGAGCTGATGACCTTGACTGACCGCTCCAGCGCGCTACGTGAGGAGTTCCTCGCCCCACCCCCGCACCTCATGGCGGAGATCAGGGAACGGGCGGCCGTCCTGTGGGAGCGCCTCGCGGCCGGCCCGCACCCCCACCGGGACGCCAAGAAGTACGCCGCTGAGGAGCGCGAGAAGGCCGCCACCTACCGGGCCCAGGATGCCCACGCCAAGGCGATCGCCGAGACCCAGACCCCGGACCAGCACGCAGGCGAGCACGCACGACGCTGGCCCAAGGAGATCTACGGCCCGTACCGCACCTTCCCCGACCTGGCCACCGCGCGCGACTGGTGCGCACACTGCAACGTCTGGATCGGCACCGCCGCCGCGGCCAGGGAGTAGCGCGACGGGTGGGACAACTGCAATCCTGGCCGTGCGGCGCGTGCTCGACGGGCACGCCGGACTGTGCGGCAGCGCCGTGGTTCAGGCGGCCGCGCTCTCATCGGGCGCCGACACCGCCGCGCACGTCGTGCCGATCGCGTGGAGGATGCCGACAGCCTTGCCCATCAGAAGAAGCGGTGCCGCCTTGCATCCTTGTAGGCGCCGACCAGCCCAGCGAGTGAGGGTTCAATGACCAACGAGAAGCCTGAACTCATCCCCGCTGAGGACCTGGACGCATGGGTCCAGCAGGCCAGCGCGAGGTACCAGCGCCTGCCTGGCGTGGGTGCCTTCCTCAACGAGTACGCCTCGCCCGACGTGATCGAGGTCTTTCTGGACAACGCGGCCGTGCGGCGCGTCCTGGTGGTGTTCGCCGGCCACTGGGCCAATGCGGCCGGGCCGGATGAGTACCGGGTGGAGGCGATGACCGTGGGCGAGTTCGCCGAGGAGCTCGCGGACCCGGTCAAGCTGGTCGAGGTCTACCGGCCCTACGTCGAGCACGGCCAAGGTGCCGAGAAGACGTTCGGCGCGGTCGACATTCTCGATCTGCCGGTGCCGGCAGCTGCGTTCGTGCGCGAGTTGGACGCCCTCGCGGGGAGGCCGACGATCCCTGCCATCGACTGCACCCCGGCCCAGACCTTGGCCACGACGCTGGCCAAGTTGGTGGAGCACACCCCGCCCGACACGGAGGGATTGCCCACAACGATCGTGGCCATCACCGACCCGGAGACTGGCGATTCCTACCCCGTGAGGCTAAGTCCGTGGCACGTGGAGAACCTGACCGACATGCTTGAGACGATGCTGCGAATCGCCGCCGCGGTCGAGGACACCGGTCCCGATCAGGTTTGAAGGTGCGAACCTTCTGATCGCCTCGTCAGTGCTTGCCCTAATCGCGGCCCGCTGGATGACGGCGCACAACCCCAGCCGCCGCGCTGCGCAGAACACGTCATCTCTGACATCCAACGATCGACCTGTTTGGGCCAGGGGCATCGCTGGGGCGCCCATTGATGAGATGGACCGGTGCCGGGGACGCCAGGAGGCCCGGCCGCGCTCCGCCCCGTTCCGAGAAGGTCGACCGGCTATTGGCCGGCTGGCGCGAGAACCTCGGCCACCTGCCGCAAGTCAGCCCGGGCCGCACGCCATTTACACCATCATCGCCAAGCTGCGGCATTCCGTGATCAGACGGGATCAGACGCTCGCTGCGTTGATGGCTCGGGTGAGCACGACAGTCGATACACCGAGACGCTCCGCAGCCTGAGGCACCGTGCACGTTCCTTGTAGGACCTCCCACTCCCGGGCAAGATCCTCCGAAGTCCAGCCGTTGAGCTTTGCGCTGGGCGCATGCCTCACGGATTTGGCGTCCCGAGTTGGTGGGCGCCTTCTTCCACCCTCATGGGCACGATCACGTTTCTGTGCTGCACGCCGCTCCCGATAGTCCGGGGCGCAAATCTGGGCGATCCGCTGTGTGGTCACGCCCGCCAGCCGCGCAAGGTCGACGGGTCGATGCGCGCGGAAGCGGCCCTCGTGTCGCAGCGCCTGGATGAGGGCGTCGCGCAGCATCGTCATCGTGGCCACCACCTTGACGGCCTGACGGTATTCCACGTCGGCGCCAAGCACCGCGACGCGGACGTCGTCGCCGCTGCGCAGGCCACCTCGTTCGCTGAGGTTGTATCGCGCGAGTGCCGCGTTCAACGCTGGCCGGTCGATGTCGACCAGCGTGTACAGGCGCGCCTTGGTTTGCCAGCCGTAGAAGTAGAACAGCTCACATAGACCAGAGTCGCGGCGTTGTCTGGCGTCCTTCTCAACGGCGCGAGGCTCCTCCAGGCTGGTGGCGATGGCCTCCAGGGTGAGCTCAGCATGCTCATCGGTTACGTCTGGGCCGTGAGCAAGCAGCATGGAGGCCATGTTGGACATCGTCGGGGCGTCGACGCCCTCCACCTCGGCGATCGTGGGTGCCCCAAGGCGTAGCCGCTCGCCCTGGGTGCAGCTCATCGTGTAGGAGATGACCTTGCCGCTGGCACAGAATGCCGTGGCATTGACTGTGTTTCCGGTCAACTCTTCAACGTGTAGCCAGGCCTGGTCAGGCAGGGCATGAGCAGTCTCCAGCCGGCGGTTGACGGCCTTGAACAGCTTGAGGCGAGGGGAAAGCGTCTGTGGCATGGGGCCGGCTCCTTTCTGTTCCTGCCATGACCGAGGTGACACCGATCAAAGTGGATATATGTTCAGCCGATTGTAGCAGTGCTTCCATTTGAGGGTCTGTGGCGACCTTGCCCAGCCCGCGCACCGCGTGCGGTTTCCGACGGCTGCCAGCGCTTCATGGCCGTTCCGAGCGCGGGTATGAAGCAGGGGAAGCGGGCTAGCCTGCCGACTGGCGTCACCGCGCGGAAGCGTCCCGCGCATGCGTGCAGGGTGCCACCCACTGCGTGATGGCACCCTGTACGGCAGGTCACTCAGCCGTAAACCGTCCTGGCGAGTGGCGGTCACCGCGGCGCTGCGAAGGCCGCCAGATACCTGCAGATACCTGAATCGGTATCCTCGGCCCAGATGTACTGCACCGCGACCACCCAGGCTGGGGCCGGTAACGAACGAGGATCCGCAGCCGCTCGATCGCCCGCGGGCGTCGACAGGGCCAGGCCATCTGCGTCATCGATTGCCAACCTCGACGTCCGCGATCGGAAAGCTGGACCAGGCCTTGGAGGCCACGCTGTCAGGCGTGGCCTCCAACGTGTTCGGCCTCAGGCCGTTCCCGCTCTAGTCGTTCAGTTCGGCGGTGCCGAACTCGCCGAAGGTGGCCAGCAGTACCGGCGCCCGCCGCAGCCGATGCTCGAACCTGCGGCGCGCGACACGCCAGCGTGGCCCCTCCTCATCGGCGTCCGGCGCAGACGTCATCGCCGCGTGGAGCAGGTTGAGCTGGTCCCGGTAGGCCCGCCACATCTGCGCGTACCGAGCCACCGGATGGAGCTCTTGCACAGCTTCCAGAAACGCCTGGTATGCCTTCCACCACTGTGGCCCGAACTCGGCCGCGTCCGACGCCATCTTGACTGCCGCGTACTGCACCTCCACGTGGACGGCGTCGCGGCCAGACAGCAATCGCGCCACTTGAGCCGACAGCGTCATGCCGCCACCCCCGTCAAGACCGGGAACTGCCGCACCCGCAGGTCTTCGGGCCAGAACTCCCACTTCTCACCCTTGGGGTCCTTCAGCCCTCGAACCGTCCTCCCGTCGATACGCGTGGCCGAGGCCCACCGGGACCCCATCTGCTTGACGAACACCGCCACGCCCGCGTCTCGGCACTGGGCGATGATGTCACGCGCCCACGCCTCCTCGAAGGGGCGCGCGCCGCCGCCGGACTCGCCGCCCACGATCACCCAGTCCAGAGCGTGCAGCCACGGCGTCAGGTCGGCCGAGGTGAGCATCGGTTCCACCGATGCGAACCGCGCCGTCGCCGGGGTGGCAGCCAGCCGAGGTAGTCGCCGATCCACCCACTTCTGCGTTCCGGCGGATACCCCGACCAGGATGTTCGGCACCGGGTAGACGAAGCGATCGGCGGCCTGCTCCAGCTCGGCCAGCGCGCGCCGCCGGTTGGGCGATAGCGCCCCCTTGGTTTTGATCATGGCGGCTAGCCGCTCGAATGCCGCGCGCACCAGCTGCGGGAATCCCGGATCGGACAGGATCCGGTACATGCGGGTGTGCCGCTTGCTCAGCGTCTGGTGCTCCCACATCGTCGTGGCGGCCATGACGGCCCACACCAGTGCGATGTCCTCGACCGGCACGCCGGGGTGGAAGGGGTCGGTCATCGACGCGGTGAACATCTGCCCGCCCACCCGGTACGGCCCGGACAGCAGCGGCATCAGCAGCCTGTCGGGCAGCAGCGTGGGCGGCTCGGAGGTGAACGCGTTAGCGCCCTGCCACCGCTTCGTGTCGGTGTGGGCGTAGCACAGATCGCACTCCTCCGTGATCGGAGTGCATCGGTGCGTCCACGGGTTCCAGGTCAGGTCAGTCCACCCGATGGATGTCCGCTCAGCCATCGAGCGTCCTCCGCCGCCGGGTGATCTTGGTCGTGGCCAGCACGGCCTCGACGAAGTCGCGGGACAGCGGCACGCCGCGCTGGTTCACCTCGGCGGTCACCTGGTCGACGGTGTAGTCCGGGAACTCGGCTACCACCTCGTCGATCGCGGCTATTCCAGGGTCGGGTTTCCAATCAGCCGGACGCCGCCCGAGCGGTCGATACAGACGCCCGAAGGCGTAGTCCTTAGACATCGAACTCCTCCGGCATGGCGTCGTGTACGCGACCGTCGAGCAGCCGGCCGGACCTGCGGCTGCCCCACCGGCGGATCGGCTCGTACGGCGGGGCCAGGTGCCGCCGCTCCAGTGACCACGGCTTGTGCCCGATTTCGTGCAGGTGGTACTTCCGTTCACCGTTATGCATGTACTCGTTGCCGGTGTGCACGTGGGTCGCCCCCTCGGCCTCGGCGCGCTTCTTGGCCTCGGCCAGCTCGGCCTCGCTGCCCTGCCAGCCCACCTCGGGGTCGCACACCCGGACCACGAACGGCGCCGGCCCCCACTCTCCCCAGCCGGTGAAGTGGAACGGGACACCCATGTCTTCGGCGTCGTCGCGCAGCTTGCGCAGCCAGTCGGGATGGATCGGCCGGGCGTTCTTGCCGCGCTCCCCGGCGGCTACGATCCAGTCGACGCCGTTGAGTGCGTGACCGGCGCCGCCGCAGCCGCCGCACTCGGCGTCCATGTCGTAACCGTGCAGGTGACTGTAGCCGGATGCGCCGCCCTCGCCGTCACACCACCGGCAGCGGATGGCGGTCAGATCGATCGGCCCGGTCAGCGGGTCAGCCCGCAGGAACCGGACGTGCGCACGCACGCCCATGAGGTCCGGCAGCCGCTCGGCGGCCTGCTCCTGGTCGCTGGCGTTCACGCCGACCCACAGGTTCGCCAGCGGCCACCGCCACGGGCCGGGACTCGCCCCTTGAGCCCGCAGGATACGGCTCACCTCCTGCTCGAACTCGGGCGCGGCCAGCACCCGCATCATCCGGTCGGAGTGGTCGGTAACCACCTGGTAGACGTGCTGCGGGGTGATGGCCATCGCCGCCCAAGCCGCCGCGATGTCGCCCGTGTCGACGGCGGGCTGGAACAGCTCGGCCACGGTCACCATGCGCAGCCTGTTCCAGCGCGTCACCGACGCCCCCAGCAGGCGCCGGTCGTCGTACTCCAGAGGGTTCCAGTGTTCCGCCCGCAGCGCGGTCATCGTGCTGCTCATGAACTCTTCCGGAACGTCTCGGCGAGGCGCGACCACGCACTGCCCGTCGTGGTCAACGGCTCCGGCTGCGGCTCAGGCGTCGGCGGGGATGCGGGTACGGGCGGGATCCCCGTGCAGGTGCCGGCGTGCACGTTCGCCTGCCCGTGGGTCATGTGGTCCTCGTGGCCGCCACACGCGGTGCAGTTGACCGCGCCGTAACGGCGGTCGGACGAGTCGACGTTGCGGCGCCAGGTGACGACGCCGCCGTACTTGGTGCCGAACAGGACCTGGTTTCGGGTTGAAAGCATGGCTTCCGGTCTGCCTCTCATGGGTTGACGGTGGTGATGTAGACGGGCTCGTGGTCGACGCACTTCGGGCCGCTCGCGAAGGGTCGGGTAGGGGTCTTGCCGCACGGGCCGGACCCGTAGTTGCATGGCTTGGCCGCGATGAGCGCACGTTGCCGCTCTCGCAACTCCTCGGCGGCGCTCTCGGCGGCCGGCGTGAGCGTTACCGCGGGGTCGCCCCGATAGGTGCCGCCGGTGCGGCCGGGGCACTCGCAGCCAGGCACGGCACAGCCACCGGCGGCGTTGTACCAGGCGCGCCGATCACCGGGGGTGGAGCTGCGTGTGTGGCCGCCGTTCTGGTGTCCGCACCGGCCGCACTGCTCGGCGAGCTCTTGGAGTGAGATGCGCACGATCGTGTCCTTCATGGTCATGGGCGAGCGCCCGGTTGCCCCGGTGCTCGCCCATGGGCGGCTACTTGCAGCTTCGCCAGGTGATGATGTTGACGATGCGCTCGGCGTCGTCCTCGTCGTCGGCGTACGCGTACGGGAAGGCGCTGCGCTGCACCGCCTGCGCCGCGCTGGTGAGCGGCCGCGTCTTCCAGCCACGCACCTTCTCCAGCCGGTCGTAGAACTTCCCGGCGGCCACGCGGGCGTTGGTAGCGGTCGCCCGCGTTCCCCACCCGCTGACGGGCCGCTGCTGGAAGATCCCGAACGCGGTACCGTTGTCGCCGACGGCTCCGGTGCGCAGCCGGGACTCCTGCAGCGTGGTGGCAATCCCGATCACGGCTGCACGGCGGGGGAGCCCACGCCCGGCGGCCACCTCGATCACCGCGCGGGCGTTCGCGGCCTGGTGGGAGTCGAGGCCGAGCTTGCCTGACGGCCTGCTGTCGGGCGCGTAGTCACACATGGAGACGACCTGGCCGGCCGAGCCGCCCGCGTTCGGCGGCGCGCACCCCTTCGCAGCTGGGGCCACGACCATGGCCAGGCCGGCCGCGTACGCCACGTACTTGACGCCGGCGTTCATGCTGCGGACTCCGTGGCCGGGCCGGACAGCAGCGCGTCCAGTTCGTTGCGGAGGTTCTGCTGGAACATGTCCAGCACGGCCTCGTCGGTGGCGGGCTTGTCGTCGGGGTCGATCCGGTCAACGACGAGCAGCCGCAGGTTGGCGTCGTCAAGGTCATCAACGGCCGCACACAGGTCCTCGAAGGAGTCGAGGACCCAGGCGAGCCAGCGGGCGGTGCGCTCGTCGGGGATGCCGGAGCGGGCATGCTCACCGAGGATGGTGCCGGTGTGGGGGAGGGTCGCCAGCGCCAGCGCGAGCACCTCGCTGGGACGGACGTCGCCGGCGAGGTTGGCGCGGGCGGCCAGCTCGATCCACATCCGGCGGTAGAGGAGGAGGCCGTCAGCCGCCATGCGGTCGGCTGGGTTCTCAGAGGAAGGGGCAGGCGTGTACGCCAGGACGGACATGGGGGAATCTCCTGTCTGCCCGGGTTCGCAGCCGGGCTATCCATCGAACGTAACGGTGCTTACGTATACCGTCAAGGGGCATCTGCGGAACAGGTCAGCCACAGCTGCGGACCAGGTACGGTGCGAGACAAGCACGGCCACCGTGCCATTTCATGCTGGCGAGGCAGGCCGACGCACCACTCGGCGGTCATAGCGTCCGCGCTGGCTAACTTCACCGGCTCGGCCTGCCTCGCGTGGAGCTAGCGGGCTGCTCCCGCCGTCCCGGTCGCTGAACAGCAACCAATCGGTCAGTGGCGGTAGCGGTCTACTCCTCGGCCAGGCCCGAACGGGTGCCGCGGGGAGCGCCGCGTGAGCGGCGTCCTCGGCGCTCCAGGCGGTGCGCACCTGGGCCAGCAGCGCGCCGTTGCGGTCAAACCCCGCCTCCGCCAGCCCCGCCATCTCACGGCGCAAGGCGCGGCCGACACGGTCGTAGATGGCACTAGCCTCATCACAAGCTTGACGGGTACTGGCGATCCGGGCCGGATCGCCAGCGCCTGTTGCGGCGGCCAGCTCGGATTCCGCCTGCTCGTACTGCTCGTGTAGCATCTGGTGCTCGTCGACGAGGTCGGCTACCCGGGCGCGGGAGACGATGCTCTCTCGGCTTGGTTGATGGTCACGATCTCGTTCACCGCTTGATGCGCAGCGTCAGCCCGGTCGAGGAGCGCGTCAACGTCGGGTTGCCCGGTCCGGCGCCGTTCTGGATCCGGCATCGCTGACTTGCTCCCAATGATCCATTGAGTTCGCCCCAGCCCAGCATCCCGCATCTGGCGGCATCCTTCGCTGAACCTCGCGCTTTTCTGCCACTGGACAATTCGGCTTATCCACTGAGCTGCCGCCGTGGTCCGCTACCGCTTATGGCCGATTGGTTGCCGCTCCGAAGTCATCGCGCAGAAGTATGAACAGGTCATCGCCGCTCAGACGGCGGGCGGCCTCTGGTGGTCGGGGGAGTCCGGCACGTCGGCGTACGGGACGGCCAGCTTGTACGCCGGGTGGCTGTCGTCGAGGTCGCCGAGCAGCGCCTCCAGCGATCCGAGCTCTGCGGCGGCCTGACCGAGCGCGTACGACACCAGGTCGCCACCATCGGCGCTTCCCTGGTGCCCCATTGTGGTCAGCAGCTTAGAGAGCTCGCGCGCGAGGTCCTCCCGGCGCGGCGGCCGGCCGCCGGTGCCGGCGAGTTCCTGAACGCAGGCGGCTTCCCACGAGCCGGGGCGGCCGGCGGTGAGCTGCCACGGCTTGGGCATCTTGGAGGCGACGGCGTGCAGGCAGTAGCCGACCAGGTTGGCGACGTCCTCGTCGTCGCGCCGGGCGGCCACGATCACCCCGGCCATGCCATCAGCCAGCCGACGCAGCGCGGTCTGCTGCTGGCGCAGGTGTGTGACCCGTGCCAGGTCGATGCTTAGCTCGCGCACATGCGCCTCGGACAACTGCACCTCGAATGCCTCGCCATCGGGATCGCGCAGCACCAGCATGTACGACCCGTTGGGCGGGCCGTCGAGGATGGTGCGGCACCAGCGCTCCAGCTCGTACTCGAAGCGGGCGCCCAGCCCGTGCGGGGGAAGTCTCGTCATGAAATCAGTGTGGCGTGCCGCTTGCGGATCTGCTGCACGAGCTTCTCCGTGAGCCCGTACGGGATGACCTTCACCTACTACTCACCCCAGGCGCGCACCACGCTCACCGCAGCGGCTCGCCGTACGTGGCGACGCCACTCCGCAGCCGCTGACGCAGGTCGGCGATGACGTCCTCGTGCACGATCGGCCCCGCCCCGGGCAAGGGCTGCTTGTGGGGGCGGGGCCGATCCATCATGAATGCTCAATGGGTCAGACGGATGTGCTTGGCTCGGTCTGCAGGGGGATCACCGTGCGCGTCTTGGTGACGACCGTGTTGATCTCCAGGCTCAGCGCGATTCCGTGGGCCTGGGCAGCCATCGCCGCGCTGCTGCGCAGCAGCGCGGCGAAATCCGCTGCGATCTGCTCGACGTCCTCTTCACTGAGGTGGTCGGAGCGCACGGTGACGTGGGCGGTGATGGCGCAGGGGGCGGGCGTGGGCTCGGAGTGTGCCTGGCGCGACCACCTAGTGTCGCGGGCTGACCGGCTCATCGGCTGCTCGGCTGGGCATACAGGTACGCCTGGGTGTCGTGCTCGGCGTCGGCAAGGCGGGCCAGGCGGGGGAAGCGGCGCCGCAGCTCTGCCTTGATGTCGGTGATGCACTGGCTCGGAGCGGCCCCGAGCATGTGGCCGCTGCCGGGGATGAAGCCGCCGCGCGTCATCGGGGCCGGGTCCTGGCCGCAGTGCGGGCAGGAGGCGGGAACAGGCGGCAGGGGATTGTCGAGGTGGGTACGTCGCCACTCCACCGTCTCCTGATCGTCGCTGGCGTACAACTCGACCCGGATCTGACCGCCGTCGGCGATGCCAATAATGGTCTGCTTGCAGCCGGTGCACCGGTCCCAGTAGCCGAGCCGGATCTCACCCACGACGGCAGCGCTGCGGCTGGCCCAGGTGATGGTGGGGGGAGGAGCGGTATCCATGGCACGGACATAGGCGGGGCTGGTGCCGGGCACGGTGCGCACCGCCGTGGCGGTCCACCGGTCGCTCCCGTAGTACGGCTGCGACTTGTAGCCGACGTAGACGACGCCCTCGCCGCCGGTCTTGAGCAGCCGGACCGCCTCCTGCCATGCGGGCCGGTCGAGCGACTGGCGGTCGTTGCGCATCGAGGTCAGAGCGCAGTACTGGTTGTCCCGGCATCCCCAGGGCAGGACGGTCAGGTCGCCCGGCACCACGGCAATCAGCCAGTCCCCCGGGAGCATCGCCCGATACTCACGGACGCCGACGTCGGGATGGTGAACGCGCAGAACCGACCCAGGGGGCAGCAGCGCCGCGACAACCTCGGTGCCGGTCGGGTGCGCCTCGAATATGGCCATGCATCTCTCCTGTCGGGCCCTGGGGGTCGCATCCCAGGTGGTGAGTGATGGGAGGAGTGTAGGGGCGTGAACGTCAGATGATGTGTCCGGCGCGCAGTCGCCGCTTCAGCTGGACGGCCTCGTCGTAGGAGATGTTCCGGTCGCTCATCAGCCAGCGCAGCGTGGAACGGCAGCGACCGCAGGTGGTGCGGCCGGTGTCGGCGGTGGTGCTCAGATCGCTGCCTTTAGACATGCACACGGGTGGCGTGCCGTAGTGGATGGTCTCGCTCACGGCGCTTTGGTCCTCCTGCCGGTGTGGGGGCCGCGTCCCAACACACCTAGCGTAAGCACACCTACATTCGAGCGCAAGGGCCGGACACTTCCGTATCGGTCACTGGCGGCGCCCCGCGAGCCCAGCGCCTACCGTGCGGTTCCCCCGCAGCGTGTGTTGCACTCGACCAACCTGCTGGCCAGCTGTCCGGGCGATCGCAGGCTAACAACCGAGCACCCTTAAGCGCTCGGCCTGCGTCCCTGGCGAAGCGCAGGCGCGGATACAGAACAGAAAGACCCTTCTGTCCTGTATCCGCCTTAACGTACGGATTCGGTGCGGTGGCACAGCGCTCCGCCACCGCCCCCCGCCGGGAGGAATGCCGTACCGTGGAAACGCAGCAAGACGCGACCCTTGCCCACACGACAGAACAGGAGCGGGCATGCGCAAACCCAACGTCGCCACCGGCGGGCTCACCCCCATCCAGGCCGGCCAGATCCTCCCGGCCGACCCCGACGCCAAGCCGACGGTCCTTGAGACGGAGACCGAGGAACAGGACCGCAACACCGGCCCCGTCACCGTCCAGAACATCAGGAGCGGCAACGCCTACGTCGGCCTCCAGGCCGACACCATCCAGGGGGAGATCCGCATCCCATGAGGACCTACACGCACCCCGACGTGCTCGCCGCCGCCCAGCGCGGAGAGAGCTGGGCCGACCCCATCACCGACCCAACCCAGATCGACTGGAAGCCGCGCCAGGCCGCCGCCGCCATCCCCTTTGAGGTGGTCGACGGCCGCCCCCTCAACCCGGCAGCGCCGACCGGCATCAGATATGGCCGCAACGAGCTCGGCCACTGGGGAGAGCAGTTGTGCGGCGACGCGGCCGTCACCGTCACCGACGAGAACGGCAAGCTCTGGCTGGCCGTGATCGAGCGGGGCGACGGCCACGGCTGGGCCCTTCCCGGCGGCACAGCAGAACCCGGCGAGAGCGGGGAGGACACGGCGATCCGCGAGTTCGCCGAGGAGACAACGGCCCGGGTGCCGAGCGACGCTCCGCGCACGGTGTGGCCCGCCCGGGTCGTGCCGGATCCACGCGCGAGCGACGAGGCGTGGATGACCACCGTGCTCGTCCACGTCTATCTGGGCACCATGCGCCGCGCCGACTTCCCGAGTCTGGAGGGCGCCGACGACGCTCGCCGCGCCCAGTGGGTCCTGGCCGACAACTACTCGGTCTTGACCTCCTACCTGGCCGACGCGTACCACGGCAAGGTGTTCCCAGCCCACGAGGGCGTGCTGGCCGAGCTCCTCGGATAGGAAGAACAGGCATGCACATTGACTACCTGGGCATGCTGCCGGCCTCCCCCGTGTGCGAGCACAACGGGGCAGATTGGGTGGCCACGCCGGCCGAGGACCTCTCGGCCATACCCGACAACACCCGGACGGTCGAGGTGTCCGAGGGGACGCCCCACGCACGGTCCATCGCCGTCACGGTGACGTGCAAAAGCTGCCCCGCCAGAGCGGAGAAGACCTTCTACTACGTGCGGACCAGCGACAGCTGACACAAAGAGACGACCGGGGCACCTTAGGCCGGGGCGCCCCGGCCGTGGATCGCGCCGCGCTCCACCACACCTGACACCACAACCATGAGAGACAGAAACCAGCGCCATGACCACGCACAACAGCCAGACAGACAAGAAGGCAGAGTGGAATGAGGGCATCGCCGAGTTCGCGGCGAACCTCAAAGACCTCTACGCCAAGTGGCCCCCCGATCACCGGTTCCACGAACTCATCCCCGGCGTGATCATTCCTGTCATCCTGTTGGAAGCTGCCAAGCCTCCAACCGACGACGAGATCCGCCAGGTCATCATCGCTGCCTACGCCAAGGCCGACATGCCTGACCACCGGCACGTCGCGACGGTCTGCGAAGCGACGATCGACTTCAAGGATCTCGTCGAGTACTGAACATCTCGTCTCATCGCCCTCTACCGGATCGACCTGGTTTGGGTGCCACCAGAGATGGCCGCTCCAAGTCTCCTGGGCGCGGCCATCTTTCGTTTGCGTCGCCCACCGCAGCGGGCGCTCGAGGGACTACGGAATCTTCTCGCGGAAAGCGATGAGGCCATGTCTACTGGCAAGCGAAGCCAAGGAGTAAGAAGAGGTCGATCATGAAGGGTGCTCTGAGCCACGAAATGCTTCCGGCCCGTCGCATCGGTGGCATTTATGCCGACCGGCCCGCATGCCTCTATGTCCTGCATCATGTCCAACTGGGCGCGGTCAAGGTAGGGATCGCAGGCGCGGGGTCGTCACGAATAGAAACCTTCCAGCGATCCGGATGGAGGCTCGTAGGGGCGCTACCTATCTCGTCCGGCGGCCAAGCCTGGGAGCTTGAGCAAGCGGTTCTCCGACATCTAAGGAGACGGCTTCGTCTGGTGCCCTTCCTTGCACGTGCTCAGGTGCCAAGCGGCCGGACGGAGACGTTCGATGCTGACCAGATGTCGCCCATGCGCCTTTGGAAGCTCGTGCAAGAAGCACCAACGTGGCTCGAAGACAAGGCCGCGAGGGAAGCTGAACGGCGTCAGCTCGCTCTGGCCGCGCTGGACGAGCTGGTTGACGTCGCCGCGGGCGAGGCGCATGCGGCACCGCCACCAGCCGTAGGGGAGGACCTGACTCGCGGGCAGATGTTCGCGCTGTTTGGTCGCGCGGGGGTGACGTGGTGGCGTGCTGGCGTAACTGCTCGCTTCGCCAACGGCGACGTACGACTCCGCAACGGCCCCATCATGCTCGGTGCCATCGCTGTGGACCCGGCCTCCTCGACCGTCACGGGGCCGTTCCGGGTGTTTCTGTGGCGGAACCCGCTCGGCGATGCGTACGTAGAGATCCCGCTTGCCCGCGGAGTGCTCCCCGTCGACCCGATCCAGGAACGTCGTCGCCGTCTTCCTGCTCGCGGGCCACGGGCTGTGCATTAGCTGGCCTGGCCCACATCCCGGCCATTCTCGATGGGATTCGGAATTGACACAGGATTGGTTTCCGGCAAGTCAACCAAGCGGCCCAGAGTTGTAGCAGCCGCGATGACACCGGGGATCCACACGACGGCCAAAGCTGCACCGGCCTGTGCTGGCAGAGGCTCTAGCCGATTCCGGCCTGGTTGGTTACCACGGCTCCAAGCACCTCGATGAAGAGGTCTTTCCCCGCCGTGCCGAGGAAGGCCGCCGTCTGCCTCAGCTTCCCCTTCTTCTCCGGGTCCGGCTCGGCCTCGGCCGCCGCCTGCAGCCGGGCGATGAGGTCCTCGGCCATCTGCTCGGGTGAAGGCCACTGCCCGGCCGCACGCCGGCCCGCCGGATAGATCTTCTCAACCATCGCGTGGGGAAGGCCGCCGCCAGTGAGGCTGGTCTTGATGTACTCGCCGTTCAGCCTCAGCAGGGCCTTGCCGACCTCCTCAGCGTCCAGGCCGAGCTGCTCGGCGAGGTCGTACGCCTGCGGGAGGTATTGGTAGTTGCGTTCCTCGATGTACCTGATCGCGGCGGCCAGGACCGGCCGGTCGTAGCGGTCCCAGGTCGACTCGACAGTCGGCTCCATAGCCGGGACTCTATGAGATGCCCGGGTATCGTGGGCGGTAACGCGAGACGCGAACCTCGCACCGGCAACAGGAGACCCCTTGCAAACTGTCCAGCCCGTGGAACAGCAGCTCCTCGACATCGAGCGTTCCGCCCTCCAGGCCGAGCACGCACGACTCCGCCAGGCGGACCACCTGCTCAGCCAAGTGGATGCCGGCCTGGCCCGCATGCAGGCCATCCTCGACGAGATGGGCGGCCGGTGAGCCACTCCAGCTACATCGAGGAGCTCATCAAGGGCGGGTTCGTCGTCGAGGCCATCGTCTTCCCGGACGGGATCATCATCGACCCACCCCGGCGGATCAATCCAGCAGTAGAGTCGAAACCATCGCGGGATGCGAGCCCCCGCGCCGACGAGAGGAAGAACCGCATGAAGGTCAACAACTTCGGTCCGATCGGACGCCAGGTCAACATCGGCGTGAAGCTGGAGGATGTCGTCACGTACGACGTTGAGCGGGTGGACCCCGACAGCGAGGACACGGACACGCGGGAACTGACAAAGGACTGATTCCCGGCAAGACGCTCAAGCGGCCCGGCACTGTAGCGCCGGGCCGCTTGCGTTTCGGGCCGCGCAGTAGACTCGGCTCCATCGCGGGAAGCGAACCCCGCACCGACACGAGGAGACACATGGCTCTCAACCTGACCGGCATCGTCCTCAGCAAGGGCACCCACGCGACGCGCGAACAGGGCGTCTCGGTCATGGAGGCCGCCGCCTGGCTCGCTGGCGAGCAGCACACCCACGAGCCCGAATCGGTCTGCCCGGTCCTGGTCTGGTATTGCCTGCGGCTCAACGACGCGCTGCCCGACGACAAGCGGCAGCGGCTCATCCCCCTCCTGCCGCGCCTGATCCGTACCGCAGGCGACCGCAAGAAACTGGCCCGCCAGTACCTCGCCGTGGACTGGCTGATCCGCGTCCACACCCCTGCCTGGCTGGACGCGGTCAACCTCAAGAAGGAGGCGAAGGCGCTCCGGGAGCTGCGGCAGATCGTCAACCCGGGCACCCTCCAGGCCGCCATGCCCGCCGCAAAGGCGGCCCAGGACGCGGCCTGGGCCAACGGGCAGGCCAACAGGAACCTCTCCAACCGCGCCGTCGAGCAGGCCGCTAGGGAGGTGGAGGAACAGACGATGGTGAACGCCGTCTGGAACGCCGCGTTCCGGACCAATGACGACGTCGACCGGATGCCCCCTATGGGTCTCCCGGACGGGGACACCCGCGCCTCGTCTGAGGCCGCGTCCAAGGCCCGGTCTGCGGGCTGGGCGGCAATCCTGATCGCCATGAACGGCCCCGCCATGCGGCCGACGGTCAACCGGCTGCAGGACGCGGGCGTCGACCTGTACCAGAGGATGATCAGCCTGTAGCAAGACGCGCAAACGGCCCGGTGCTACAACACCGGGCCGTTTGCGTTGCATCCCTGCCCAGAGACACCCAATAGTCACAAAGATGCCCAGAGTGGACGGCGGGCGGCAAGGGGAACAGACGGGTCCGAACGACGCTGAACGGACGTGAACGCCGCCCGGTCATCCGATGAGAGGATCATCCTTGGAATCGGGCAAAACACCCCCGAATCTAACTTCACGGAAGGCCACTTCCCGGAAGCTATCGGCGCTATGATGGTGCCTCACCCCCTCGCGGGACGCGAACCTCGCAGACGGAACGGAGCACTATGAACACACACGACCAGGACGAGACCGTCACAACATTCCTCTACAACGACACCTGGTACGACATCGACCATCTCGGCATCTGCAGCCCCAACCAGGCCGGAACCTACGCGCTTTACTGCAATGACATCCAGATCGCCGAATTCGACCACGAACCGTACCCCGAGGACGCAGACCTCACCTTCGACACCAACCTGGTCGCGGCAGCCGTCCGCGCACTGAACGAGGCGTAACCGTGAGCAAGCCGACACGGGCCCTCACTCCCGATATCGGGGACACGTTCACCCGCGACGGTCGCAGCTACCGAGTGACCGGATGGCTCAAGCGGTCGGAGCGCACCGGCGCGCTCGCGCGCAGGCTCGGCCCCGACAGTTGCCCGCTGCAGTTCTGTGCACGCGATGAGGCTCAGTACGTATCGGGCTACGGCATCTGCGGCGTGATCGTCCGCGTAGGCGACGTCGTCGTCACCGGCCGCGTGCCCTGGACAGAGGACGCCCTGGCATCCGACCGCGCGCTGGCCGCCCGGCTGGCCGGCCAGCGCGTGTACTGAGGAGTCACCCACTGATGGACCACGCATATTCCGAGCCGTTCGGGCCACTGTACGAGCGGCCCGCGAATCCCGTCTGCCCGAACTGTGACTGCTGCACGGCGGTGCTCTGCGAGCAGGGCCGCACCAGCGTATGGGGATGTCTCATCGCCCATGACACCGATCCCGAGCTAAGGAAGCGCCTCGGTGAGTGCCCTTGCTCCAACGGGCCCGCCAGCTTCAACGGCGAATGGCAGCCACTAGCCAGCGCCTATAGCCGAGGAGAGATCACCGAGGACGTCTACAAGGAGCGGACCGATGCGCTGCTCGCCAAGTACAAGCGCGAGACACAAACCTCGATGACAGCGGGAGACGGCTCATGAAGTTCGTGCACAGATTCTTGGCGCGCCGGCACCGCCCAGCTGCAGAGGCCGGCAACCGTGACGAGGCGTTCAATCTTGCCCTGGAGCTGGAGAAGGCTGGTCAGCCCGAGCAAGCAGAAGCGTGGTATCGCCGTGCGGCCGAGGCGGGCGATTCCGACGCGGCAAACAACCTCGCGCTGCTCTTGGAGGGCACGGGGCGCCGCGACCAGGCCCTGCCCTTCTATATCCAGGCAGCCGCAGCTGGGGACGGCGAAGCGGCGTGGAACGCGGGCGTCCTCTGCGAAGAGCAGGGAGACGAGGCATCCGCGCTGGGGTGGTACCGAACAGCGGCCAGGCTCGGAGACAAGGACGCGCAACGTGAACTTGCGCGCCGAAGCGAGCGTGGGTCATGAGCCGTTCGGCGGAGGCTCTGCTGGAGAAGTACGGCACCGCGATAGACCTGGAATTCGTACGTGCAGCGTCGACCGGCAAGGTACACATCCTCCCCCCAGTCGACCCCGGACGAGAACGCAAGGAGGTCGCCCCTCTCCCCTGGGCTGACCTTGGGGAGGTTTTCGCGTCGCGGCACCGCATGCTCTGCGGTACGCGCCTACACCTGGAGCAGAGAGGTGGACGCTCCACCCGCGTGGAAGGAGGACGTCGTGATCACTCGAAATGGGGCGCTGACCGCGCCCATCGTCGCGCTCGACAAGCACCTGCGTGACGGGCGCCACCTGGTGCTCACGCTCGTCTCCCGGGGCCGCCAGGAGCTCTGGGGGTTCTGGATGCAGGCGACCCTGAGCGGCGAGGTCGTCGCTGACCGGTTCGAGTCGCCCGTACGGCGCAACGCCTCCCCCGTCGCCGGCCTCCCACACACCATCGACGTCCCGATCGAGCGCGGGTTCAAACCCGTCGGGCTGACGAACGCCGAGGCCGACCAGCTCGACGCCGCCACCCGCGAATGGCGGCAGCGGCCAATCCGGCTCGCTCGGGAAGCCGCGCCGGACGCTCGAACGTGGAAGGTACGGGACCTGCCCGCCGCCGCGCCGCTCGGCACCATCATGCTGCTCGGCGGCGGGCCCGTCGTGGTGCTCAACCACGCCTACCGCGATATCGAGGTCGACGGGCTCAGCTACGGCCTGAGCGACGAGAGCGGGACGCTCGTCACCGTCACCGTGCGCGGCCTCACCAACGAGGAGCTGCAGGAGTGGCGGCAGCTGCGAGAGCAGCAGGCGAACGTCGGCGCCGCCTACAGCGCGCTGTTCCCCCCACGCGGCGAGGCCGCCGGCCTGTTCGGCTGGCCCCGGCACGGGGAACCGATGCCCGCCGACGCCGCCACCTGCGAGCGGTCCGAGGTGCCGGCCAACGGGCGGACCGTGCACGTCATGGGCACGCCGTGGGCGCTCACGCTCGGGGACGGGGTCCTCTACTGCCAGGCCATCACCGGAGAGGCGTACGCGGGCACGATCCGGCATCCGGCCACGCCCGACCGGCTGGCCGTGTTCGAGACGCTCTACCAGGAGACCGGCGGGGCGGGCTTCCTGCACACCGTCGTCTGACCTCACCGGCGCGCACCTATATATAGGTGCGCGCCACAACCCTGCAGCGGGAGAGACCATGCAAGACAATGACGGGCGGGCACGACTCGCCTCCCTGATCGAAGCACTGCGGGATCGGTCGTGAGCCGCCGCATGAAGACGAGAAACGCCGGGGAACTGCCGGAGCCTGCGACTCCCGTCACCGAAGCTCGTGACGCGCTGCTACGTCGACACCCCGATCTCCCCCGGACTGATCCCACCGATACCGATGCTGTTGAGCGGCGCGCCATCTCCGCGATCGCAACGTCTGACAGCGTGGAGGCATGGCGGGACGTGGCGATCCGCTGGGAGGACCCTGCCGCCGAGGAGGACATCACCGACGCGCTCCTGCTGTGCGGCGCCTATCGCAAGCGGCTGGACGCGGACGAGCGGCTGCTCATCGACATGACCCGCCGCCGGGGCATTTCCTGGGCCGAGATCGCGCTACGGCTGGGACTACGGGACGGGAGGGCTGCCGAGGAGCGGCACCACCAGCTCATCGCCGAGCGCGTCGGCGAGTTTCGGATGAGGCTGCTCGATCCCGAGCGAACGGAATCGGCGCCGTGACAGCCGAACTAGCGCCCGTGGTTGTCGAGCGGCTGCCCGCCGTTCCGGCCGCCCCCGTACGGAACCCGTATGACGTCTACCTGGAGTCGCTGACGAGCGACGAGTCCCGGCGGACGATGCGCGGCTGCCTCAACCAGATCGCCCGCCTGGCCGCCGAGGTCGACGATCGGGCGTGGGCGGCGATGCCCGCTCGGGAGCGGCGCGCGTTCGGTGCGCATCTGCGCTGGGAGGACCTCACGTACGCGCACACGAGCCGGATCCGGGCCACGCTGATCGAGCGGGGCTGGTCAGCCGCGCACGTGAACAAGCACCTGGCCGCGCTGCGGCGGGTGCTGAAGGAGGCGTGGCGGCTCGGACTGATGGACGCGGAAGCGTACGCGCGGGCCGTCGACCTGGAGCCGGTGAAGGGGACGCGGGTGCCGGCGGGTACGGACGTCCCTGGCGAGAGCATCGCGGCCGTGCTGGCCGTGTGCGACGCCGACGCCGACAGCGGAGACGACATCGTGGCGGCCATCGGCGCCCGGGACGGCGCCATCCTGGCCGTCATGTACTCCACCGGCTGCCGACGCGCCGAGGTCGTCGCCTTCACACTGGCCGACTACAACCCGGGCGACAGGTCGCTGCGCGTGCACGGCAAGGGCAACAAGGAGCGGTACGTCTACCTCATTCCGGACGCGGTCGCGCGCGTCGAGCGGTGGCTGGCCGTGCGCGGCCGCGCGCCCGGCGCCCTGTTCCCCGGCATGCGGCGCGGCAGTCACCTCCGCACGGACCGCGCCGGCCACCCCGCCCACATGACGCCCCGGGCGCTGGGTGGCATCCTCGACACGCGGTTCACGGCCGCGCGGACTGCCCGCCGGACACCGCACGACTTCCGCCGCACGTACGTGGGCGAGCTCCTCGACGCCGGGGCGGACCTGGCCACGGTGCAGGCGCTGGCAGGGCATGCCTCCCCCGCTACCACCTCCCGCTACGACCGGCGGCCCGAGCGGCGCCGGCGAGAGGCAACGGACAAGCTCCGGCTCCCGGCAGCCAGGGCTAACCGAATCGAGGCGCAGTCATGAGCGGGCGACGTACCGTCGATGGCCTCAAGCAGACGGCGACGCTGTCGCGGCTGCTGGAGGCGCTGTTGAAGGACCTGCCCGACATGAACTTGTGGGAGCTGAGTCGCTCTGTCGGCGCGCCAGCAGTTCGCGTCACGTCCCTGATCGACAAGCTGGAGGATCGGCGGTGGATCACCGGTGAATGGGAGACGGGCGTGCCGGAGGGTGTGGCGCGTCGGCGGTTCTACCGCTTGACGCCCATCGGGCGTACGCATGCGCTGATGCTGCTGCGCCGATATGACGATTTGCCGTGATGATTCGGGTACGTCCCTGTCACTGGGTGATCACCCAGTGACAGGGACGTGGGTTCGAGGACGGCTAATTGCCTTGGCAAGTTGGCGCACTCCAACGACCCGCGGGTGCCGTTCCACCAGTTCGGCGGCGATCAGCCGGATTGATGGCCTGTCGCGTACTTCCGCTGGTGCCTGCTGGTATGCCGTCAGTAGCTCCGCTGCGGTTTGCTCGGGTTTGCCCCACTGCCACCAGGCTCGGGCCAGGTCGGTGTGGAACCGCCCACGCCGCTCAGGCGTTCGATACATCTCCGTACGCAACCCCTTGGCGGCTTCCAGCGCCGTGCCAGCATCACCCAGAGCGTAATGAATATCGACGCGGTACAGCGCGGCGAACGGCATGGCGGTCGGCTTCATTGCCGGGACCCGGGCAGCGGCGTGCTCAGCCTCGATAATGCCTTCCAGTGCCCGTGACCGGTCTCCGGCCCAGGCATGCGTGTACGCCCTGGCACACAGGAGACGCAGGTACATGGCGGCTTGGGCCGTCGTGCGCAGTCCGGTCGCCGCCAGCTGGTCAACACCCTTGGTCATGATGGCTGTGGCAAGGTCGGGACGGCGCTGGGTACGGAGCATCATGCCCAGTGCTCGTGCCGAGGCGGCCTTGGCTACAGAATCGTCGGATCGCTCGGCATAGAGCATCGCCCGGTCCGCCGTGAGGCGGGCGGATGGCTTGTTTCCGATCTTATTGAGGGTGTCGGTGGCGAGGTTGTAGCTAGCTGAGACCAGGGCCCAGCCTGCGGGGGTGTCCACTCTCTGGGCTGTCTCCCGCGCTGAGGCGAGCAGGCCGGGCAAGCTGGCCATCAGGCTAGTCAGCTCGCTGGCATCGAACTGCCGGCGCGCTGCTCGTAGCAGCTGGGCCATTTGCGCCGGTTCGACGGGCCGTTCTGGTTGCGGCGGCACCGCTAGGGCATCGTCGAACCGTTGGAGCAGCGACAGTGGGACGCTCAGCCCGGCCGCCGTGAGCAGTGTGCGACGCCGCATCGGATCGGTCCCCTCGTCGTCATGGCTTCCCGCATGTAATGTAGCCGCGCAGTGGCGTTGCGTAACAGATTTAGGGTGCTGAGGCGATTCGGCGGGTGCCGGGGCCGTAGCCGCGCCGGGGTGAAGCTGCTGTACCGACCTTTGGTAGAGGTGACACAGCATGTGCTCGTAATCGGGGGACATCGTCACGCTGCCGTGCTCCCACCGGCAGAGCATCACGGTGTTGACCGCCGGGGCAGGCCGTCCCTCGGCCTGGTACAGGGCAACGAGTTCGTCCACCGCCCGGCGCCGGGACCAGCCGCGCGCCAGCCGCCAGGCTTCCAACGGAAGAATCTCCGGCAACTGGTGGAGAATGGCCTCGGCCACCTGCTGCGCGCCCATGCCCTGACGCTCGTATGCCAGGCGGATGTCGCGTGCTTGGCGGGCCAAGGCGGCCCGTCGTGCTCGGCTGATGGCGGCCACGGCGTGTCACTCCTCCGATGCAACCAGCGTGGGATCAGCGTAACGTCCGCCAGAGGCCTGGCACATTGCCTGCGCGGCAATACGCATGGATGCCCGGCATTGATGCGACGCGGGCAGGGCGAGACCGTAGGGCACATGGAGATCGAGCATTATCGGCTGCTACATCCTCACGCCGGCGGCGTATCTCCCGCGATTGTCCCTATCGCCACGGCAAGCTGGCGTCCAAGAAGAGGGAGAGGGAGCAGCATGAACCTGCGTGACCTTCTGATCGGATGTGACCATCAGGTCCTGCACGGCGACCCGGCCCGGGCGGACATCAGCAACGGCATCGCCTACGATTCGCGGCGCATGACCAGAGGAAGTCTCTACATCGCCATGCGCGGCACCCGGACAGACGGGCACCGCTTCGTGGCCGACGCCGTAGAGCGGGGAGCGGTTGCGGTGCTGGTCGAGCATCCGCCCACCGTGCCCCTTCCCTCGCACACCTGCGTGGTGCAGGTGGCCGACACTCGTGCGCTGGCCCCGGTGGTGGCCTCCCGCTACTTCGGCGAGCCATCGCGGGAGCTGCAGGTGGTGGCAGTCACCGGCACCAACGGCAAGACATCGGTGTCCTACATGCTGTCGAGCATGTTGCAGGCAGCCGCGCGGGCGCGCGTCGGCGTGATCGGCACCGACGGCTGCCGCATCGGCGATGAGCCGATCAGGATCGACAAGACCACCCCGACCACCCCTGAAGCGGTGGAGCTGCAGCACATCCTGCGTACCATGCGTGATCGGGGCGCGGGCACGGTGGTCATGGAGGCATCCTCGATGGCCCTGTCGCTTCACCGGGTGGACGCCACGCACATCGATGTCGGGGTGTTCACCAATCTGACCCCCGACCACCTGGACAACCACGGCACCATGGAGGCGTACAAGCAGGCCAAGCTGTTGCTGTTCCGCGGGTTGTGCCGGCAGGCTGTCGCCAACGCCGACGACCCGGTCAGCGGCGATGTCATCGCGCTGATGCCGGGCGCGGTGGCGACCTACGGCCTGGACAGCTCTGCCGATTTCCGGGCGGCTGACCTGCGGGTGGATGCGGCCGGCACCTCGTTCGTGCTGCATCACGCCGGTCGCAGCCATGCGGCGCGCGTGCCGATCCCAGGCCGATTCGCGGTCTCCAACGCACTGGCCAGTCTGGCCACCGCTCACCTGCTGGGCTACGACGTGGCCGCCCTCGTCCAGGCGCTGGGCGAACTGCCGGCGATTCCCGGCCGCTTTGAGACCTACCAGACCCCCGCCGGGGTGTCGGTGGTCGTGGACTACGCCCACAGCAGCGACTCGCTGGACAACGTGCTCACCACGATCCGCGAGTTCGCCCAGCGCCGAGTGATCACCGTCTTCGGCTGCGGTGGCGACCGCGACACCAGCAAGCGCGCCCCGATGGGAGAAATCGCCGGCACCCACTCCGACATCGTCATCGTCACCAGCGACAACCCCCGCACAGAGGACCCCGACGCGATCATTGACGAGATCATGCCCGGCGTTAAGGCCACCACCGCCGCCGTGGAACGCATCACCGACCGGCGCCAGGCCATCGCTCGGGCGCTGGAGCTCGCAGAGTCCGGCGACATCGTCCTGGTCGCTGGCAAGGGCGCCGAGCCGTACCAGATCATCGGCGAGCGCAAGCTCCCCTACGACGACATGACCACCGTGCGCGAATTGGCCGTGCCTACCGAGTAACCGGGCGCACGTTCGACCGGCGCCCCCTGCCTGAGCGGCGCCGGTCCGCCCCTCTCTGTCCTTCACGGCTGCGCCCCGCCAGCCGCCCCCCTCATCTCTGGGAGTCGTCATGCTCCTTCACCATGCCCGCATTCTGATCATCGGCCTCGGCGTCAGCGGCGAAGCGGCCGCACTGTGGTGCGCCTCTCGTGGCGCGTCGGTGACCGTCACCGACACCCGTAGCCACGATGACCTCGCCCCGGCGCTGAAGCGGCTCTCCCACCTGCCGATCTCCTACCATCTCGGTACGCCCCCGCCCGCCCCCGAGACCTACACGCTGATTGTCCGCAGCCCGGGAGTTCCCCGCGAGCTGCCCCTCCTGCTGGAGGCCCACCGGCGCGGGGTCCCGGTGTGGAGCGAGATGGAGCTCGGCTGGGCCGCCTGCCCCCGGCCGATCACAGCCGCGGCCATCACCGGGACGAACGGCAAATCGACCACGACTGTCCTGCTCGGCGACCTCATGCGTGCTGCCGGCCGCACCACGCACGTGGCTGGGAACATCGGCCATCCGCTCACCGCCGCCGCACCCGGCATCCAGGCAGGCGACTGTGTCGTCATCGAGGTCAGCAGCGCGCAGTTGGAGGACTGCCACAGTTTCGCGCCGCGCGTCGCGGTGCTGACCAACATCCGGCCCGAGCACATGGACCACTACACCTGGCAGCAGTACGTCGCCGCCAAGGCCCGGATCGTGCGCAACCACACCCCAGCCCACGCCACCATTGCCAACTACGACGACCCGATGTGCCGCCAGATCGCCGAGTCCACCCCTGGCCGCACGATCTTCTTCAGCACCGCCGGGCCCCTTCCGCACGGGGCGGAAGGAGTGTTCTGCGACGGCTCTGACATCGTGGCCCGCTACGACGGCTCCCGGATGGTCGTGTGTGCTCGAGCAGAACTCCGCCTTCCCGGTGTTCTGCCCAACCTCATGGCCATGATGGCGGCCGGGCTCGTCGAGGACATCCCGGCCGAGGTGATCCGCCAGGTCGCGGTCACCTACGCAGGCCGTGAACATGTCATTGAGCACGTCGCCACCGCAGCCGCCGTGGACTACTACAACGACAGCAAGGCCACCAACCCGTGGTCCACTCTGCACGCCGTCGACAGCTTCGCCGACCGGCCCGTCGTGCTGATCACCGGCGGTAAGGACGACAAGGACGCCGACCTCACCGCGCTGGCCGAGGCGCTGCCCGGCCGCGTGCGGCACCTCATCACGATGGGACAGACGGGGCGGCGTACCGCTGAGGCCGCCCGCCGGGCCGGCCTGACCGCCGTCACCGAAGCTGACAGCCTGGCCGAGGCTGTCGACCAGGCCTACCGGGTCGCCCTGCCCGGTGATGTCGTGCTGTTCTCCCCCGGCGCCAACAGCAAGGACATGTTCTCCGACCACCGCGCCCGCGGCCACGCATTCAAGCGGCAGGCGCGCGACCTGCTCGCTCGCGACCGCGCCCTCCACCCCGCGGGCCGGTGACGAACCGTGGAGCGACTGCAGATTCAGCTCGACGAGACGGCGGTGCACGCCAACCTCGCCACGGTGCGCCGTCTGGCCTCACCGACGACCACGATCATGGGAGTGGTCAAGGCGAACGCCTACGGGCACGGCCTGGAGACCGCCTCCAGACTGTTGATCCGGCACGGCGTCCAGGAACTGGCCGTGGCCACCATCGACGAGGGGTGCCGGCTGCGCGAGGCCGGCATCCACGTGCCCGTCACGCTCCTCGCCCCGGTTACCGCGGCCTCCGCGCGTGAGGTGGCCGCGCGCCGGCTGCGCCCCTCCCTATCCTGTCTGGCGGCCGCGCGCGACCTGCACCGCGCCGCCCGCGCCGGGCGCCGCCCGCTGCCCGTCCACATTGAGATCGACACCGGGCTCGGCCGGTACGGCTGGCCGGCCATGCGCACGGCGCTGGCACCGCTGGAGCAGCTGGCCGCGCTGGACGGGCTCGTCGTGGCGAGCGTCTACACACACCTGGGTGGCGCCTGCCGCGCCGCCTTGGCCGACCAACTCCGGCTGTTCGACCATGCGTACGCCCAGGTGGCGGCCGTGCTCGGCCATCGTCCCCGGCGGCATGCGCTGGCGAGCTCGGCGATGTCGGCGGGGCTGTGCCATCCCACCGCCACCCAGCTGGTCCGCCCCGGCGCCCTGCTGTATGGGCTGGCTCCCTGCTACGGCGATATCCCCTCGCCCCGCGGGCTGCGGCCGGTGCTATCGGCGACCTCACACATCGCACACCTGACCGAACTGCCTGCCGGCGCGAGCATCGGCTACGGTGCCGCCCGCCGACTGCCGGAGCCTGCGCGGATCGCCGTGGTGCCGGCGGGATTCGCCGACGGCATCCCCCGGCAGCTCGCCGACCGCGGCCGGGTCCTGATCCGCGGCCGGTATGCCCCGATCGTCGCCACCGTCGGCATGACACACCTGACCATCGACGTCACCGACATCCCGCACGCGTCGACCGGGGACACCGTCACCCTGATCGGTGCCCAAGGCGCTGCCGCCATCGACGTCTCGGAGTGGGCCCGCCTGACCGGCACGATCACCAGCGATGTCCTCACCCGCCTGGCCCCCGCACTTCCACGCGCCGTCACCCTGATGCCGAACGCACAAGGAGCGCTGTCCGCATGACCACCACGACCGGCGCCAGCCCGTTCGTTCTCGGTACCAAAGCCCAGACGCTACAGAAGCTCCGCGGCCGGCTCGCCACCGCCGAGATCGCCGACCAGGTCACCCTCACCGTCGGCCAGTGGCGGCGCGACCGGCCCCACTGCCTGGCCACCGTCGCGGACGCCCTGGCCGCAGAGCCCCTCATCGTGCGCAGCAGCGCCCCCGCAGAAGACCAGGAAGAAGGCTCCTGCGCTGGCCTGTACACGAGCGTCCCGCACGTACCCGACGGATCGCCTCACGCGCTGGGCCAAGCGGTGGACGCCGTCATCACCAGCTACACCCGCCGCCACGGCGACGACGTCGACGACTTCGAGGTCCTCATCCAGCCGATGCTGCAGGGCGTGACGTACGCCGGCGTGGCGCTCACCCGTGACCTCGTCACCCGCGCCCCCTACCTGGTCGTCAACTACGACGATAGCGGCGACACCGACACCGTGACCAGCGGCAGCGGCGCCGTCCCGAAGCTGGTGCGCATCCACCACGACACCCCGGCACAGGCGTTGCCGGCACCGCTCGACCAGGTGGCCGCGACCGTCGCCGAGCTCATCGACCTGCTCGGCCGGTCCGCCCTCGATGTGGAGTGGGCCATCAGCCGTGGCCGCCTGTTCGTGCTTCAGGTCCGTCCGCTGCCCGGCGGCGAACGTGACCATCGCGCCATCGACGCCAGCGTCGCCGACGAGATCACCGGCATCCGGCAGACGCTGCGCGCCCGCCACCCGGCCCGGACCGGCCTGTACGGCAGCCGCACCGTCTACTCCACCATGGCCGACTGGAACCCCGCCGAGATGATCGGCGCTCACCCCCGCCCGCTGGCGCTGAGCCTCTACCAGAGGCTCATCACGCGTGAGGTATGGCGCGAGGCCCGCGCCCGACTCGGGTACTACCACCCCGCGCCGCACCAGCTCATGGCCACCTTCGCTGGACGGCCCTACGTCGACCTGCGGGCCGACTTCAACTCCTACCTGCCCGCCGACCTCGACCCTGAGCTGTGCCACAAGCTCATCGACTGCTTCCTCAACCGGCTGACCGCCGATCCTGAGGCCCACGACAAGGTCGAGTTCTTGATCTGCCCGAGCGCGCTGGCGTTCGATTTCCCCCGCCACGCCGCAGACCTCGCCGCCGGCGGCCTCGCCAAGGGCGAGATCGAGCAGCTGCGCGCCGCCCTGGCCCGGCTGACCACGGCAGTGGTGCTCGACCGAGGCGGTCAGCTCGCTGTCATGCATGAGCGGATCTCCCAGCTGCCTGCGCGCCGGCAGGCGCTCGTGGCCAGTGGCATGGATCGGCTGGCGCTGGTCGACGCGCTGCTGGACGATGCCCGCCACTACGGAACACTGCCGTTCGCGGTGGGAGTGCGGGGCACGTTCATCGCCACCGTGCTGTGGCGCACCCTGTACACGAGCGGGGTCATCACCCGCGACCAGCACGACCGATTCCTCGCCAGAATCCCGACGGTGGCCACCGGCTTTGCCGCCGACCTCACCCGAACGCAGCAGGGGCAGCTGCCTCGCCAGGAGTTCCTGGC
The DNA here is from genome assembly GCF_040639085.1 of Nonomuraea sp. NPDC023979. Lineage (NCBI taxonomy): Bacteria > Bacillati > Actinomycetota > Actinomycetes > Streptosporangiales > Streptosporangiaceae > Nonomuraea > Nonomuraea sp. NPDC023979. The sequence continues at coordinate 86,101 of NZ_JBEZZG010000016.1, read as the reverse complement.
CCGCTACGGGCACCTGCGGCCGGGCACCTACGACATCACCGTACCCAGCTACGCCGCGGCCCCGGATCTGTATCTTGCACCCGCCCGCGCCCAGCACATCCGCCCAGCGGCCGACGCGCGAGGCGCGCTGCCCGACCAGACGATGCGGCGCATCGACACCGCCCTGGCCCGCAACGGCCTCGACTTCACCGCGCAGCACCTGCTCGCCTTCACCCGAGAGATGACCATCCGCCGCGAGGCGTACAAGTTCGCGTTCACCGCCAACCTCAGCATCGCCCTGGACCAGATCACCGCGTGGGGCCGGCAGCACGGCCTTGACCCCAGTTGCCTGTCCTACCTCACCGCAGAAGACATCCTCGGCTGTGCGCACGCCAGCGTCACCATCCATGACTCCCGCCGTCTGCGCCGCCTTGCCCAGGACAGGCGGCGTGCGCACACCGCGCAAGCGCCGGTGCACCTGCCCGACGTGATCGCTCGCGAGGCCGACGTCGAGGTGGTAACCAGCCGGAGCCGGCCGAATTACGTCACCGACAAGGCGGTCACCGCCGCCACCGTCGTGATCACCGGGGCTCAGCTCGCCGCCACCTCCGACCTGGCCGGACGCATCGTGTTCACCGAACACGCCGACCCAGGTTTCGAGTTCCTGTTCAGCAAGGGAATCGCCGGGCTCATCACCCGATACGGCGGAGCAGCCTCGCACATGGCCATCCGCTGCACCGAGCTTGGCATTCCCGCAGCGATCGGATGCGGGGATGCGTTCGCGCACCTCGTCCGCGCCGTGGACGGCACCGGCATGCTCACGCTGGACTGCGAGCAAGAGCTGATCGTTCCCGCCGGGGGCACGCCGACCCTCTAACCACCCGCCCCCTGCTCCTGCGCCGGCGAGGTCGCCCCCTTACCCAGTCGTGAGACGCCCGAGGCATACCGAGCCTCTTGCCCAGCATGGGCCCCGACCGCGCCGGCCCGAGCGCAGAGCACGAGGAAACCATGATCCATCCACGCGATTGCGTCACCCGCCTGCTCAATCGAGCGGTTGCCGACCGGGTTTTCCCCGGCGCGGTGTGGGCCGTTGGTAACGCCCGGAACCTGCTCGACGTCGGCACTTGCGGGCTGGCCGACCCCACCGATCCCACCGCGACAATGCGGGCCAGCACCATCTTCGACCTTGCCAGCCTGACCAAGATCGTCGCCGTGTGGGCGGTCATCGGCTCCCTGTGGGAGGAGCAGGTGCTGCCCCTCGACGAGCCCCTGGCCGCGTTCTGGCCGGATGTCGCCACTCACCCCGTGGGCCGCGTCACGTCACGCCACCTGCTCGCCCATACTGCTGGACTACCCTTACGTGCCAACCTGCGACCGTCGTACGGCACCGACCCAGGAGCCATCCGCACCGGCATCCTGCACGCAGCGTTGCGCCGCCCGCCGGGCCAAGCCGTCGAATACACCGACCGTGCCGCTCTCATCCTCGGCTACCTCACCGAACATCTCACCGACACTCCACTGGACCGGCTTGCACGCTCACGGATCTGGCTGCCGCTGGGGATGACCCATACGCGGTTCGGCCCGCTTCCTGCCCCGCTGGCGCAGCGGTGCGCCCCCACCGAGTACGACCCCGGCACCGCAGCCCATCTGAAGGGCAGTGCCCACGACTACTCAGCCCGCGCGCTCGGTGGTGTGTGTGGCAGCGCCGGCGTCTTCTCCGTCGTCTCCGATCTCGCTCGGTTTCAGCAATATCTTCTTGCCCCCGCCGCCAGTCCGATTGGATTCGGGGAGTCATGGGTCGCTGAATCCTTGCGCATCCAAACAGGGAACCTATCCCCATCTCGGGGGCTGTTCTGGCACCTCGTGCCCGACACAGGTTCCCGCAAGGACATCTACGTCCACCACGGTTTCACCGGAACCAGCATGTGGCTGTCCCCGTCACAGGAGCGATGGGCTGTCCTGCTCACCAACAAGATCTATTTCACCCGGTCTAGCGAATCCATGATCGCCATCCGCAAAGCCTACCGTCGGCTGGTATTCGGATCCCCTACGAGATCGCTAGCGTGATCGGTCCCGCATCATCAGCCGAACTAGCTTTCCGCCGGCGACGAGCCCCTCCAGCTCCATCGCGTACCGAAGCAGCCTCGTCCCCTTGTCCTCCTCCACGCTGGCGCCATCCTCACCACCGCAGGCTCGCGCCGGGCGCCGCTTCCTCGACGGCTGCTTGGGCTTGGCCATCGGGTGCGCTCGGGTCAGGCTCTCGTCCACCTCCGGCAGCCCGGTCACCGGAACATCCGGCGCCCACGGCCACACCACCGGCCCCGGATCCTCCTCGAGCGCGGCCGTCAGGCTGGTGCCCGCCACCGCGGCGTTGACCACCGCCGTGGCGGCGGCCGCGTACCGGGCGATCCCCTGCCAGCGCAGCTCCACCAGCTCCGCCGCCTGCTCCTCCAACACGGCCCGGTATCGGTCAGCGGCCTGCGCCACTGCCACGCCGTACGCGGCCGCGGCCTTGTTCCTCCTGGCGGCGATCCGCGCCAGCCCGCCCCGGTCCGCCGGCACCTCCACCATCTGCCCGCCCGGCTGCTCGTCGAGGCGGGCCAGCTCGGCGCGGGTCTCCTTCAACAGCGCCGTGGCCGGCCACGGCGCCTCACGCAGCCGCCGCAGCTCGCGGTCGATCTCGACGGGCCACACCAGGGCGCCGTCCGGATCAGGCGCGTTCACGCCCGGGTAGAGCCGCGCGTACCCCCGCCAGTTCGCCGCGTAGTGGGCGCGGCCGGCGTCGGTGAGCCGTAGCAGCCACGGCCCAAATTCGCCGCCGTCGGCTGGCGTCTCGGCCACGAACGGGTCCGGCGCCCGCCCGAGCAGCCGCTCCCACGGCCCGTTCGCCCACTTGACGCGCAGCCCCTCCGGCCCGGCGGCGTGCACGTCGACGAGCATCGCCCACAACGCCTCCGACAGCAGCCCACGCCGCGGCGCCAGCGCCCGATCGGGGTCCAGCCCACCCGCCCGGCACGCGGCCCGGCCCAGCGTGGTCAGCTTCACCTCGAGCCGGTAGCCGCCCAGCAGGGCGGGCTTCTCCCGGGTCTCGATCAGCCCCCGCCCCTGCAACGCCTCCAGCGTGGATCCGGCGCCCGGGTCACGCACACCACGGCGCTGCAGCGCGCTCTGGAGCTTGCCCAACTGCGCGAGGCCGCCCACGTTGCCGTACTCCAGCCACCGCCACTCACTCGCCGGGGGCGGAGTCTCGCCCCGCCCCCACGCGCCCTTCCAGAGCTTCTCGGCCGCCTGGTCGTGCTCGTAGATGACCCGCATGTACTCGCGCTGCCGCTCGTTCAGACCGTCCCACACCGCCACGGCGCGTTTCGAGGGGGGCATGACCGCGACGCTACCAACCCGGGGACGGCGTCACACGATCATCCGGCATCCGCCGCCGTGCCGTCATCGACCTCGCGCAGCTCCGTGAGCGGCACCACCTGCTCCAGCTCGTGCAGCTGGTAGTAGCCGGGCACGTCGACCGCGTGCCCGTCCCGGGTGACCTTGTACCAGATCTCACCCTCCCGGGCGTCAGGCTCTCGCATCCGCGCGAACAGCCAGTGCGCGCTGCCCCGGGTCAACCTCACCGGCTCCACGCGCAACCCATCCGGCCCCACCAGATAGCGCACCCTCCCAACGATACGCGCGGGCCTCACCTGACACAGCAGCCTGAGGCCAACACCTGTCCGGCTTTCGCTGTCAGGCGTGGTGCAGCGCTGGCACGGGGCAGGAGTCAATCCTGGACACGGGAATGTAGTGGTGCTTACAATAAGTGTGGCGGGCAGCGACCTCCGCCCCAGACAGACCGGAGCACCCATGCCAGAAACACCAGCCAAGCCGTCGAGTAAGCCCACGCCGGCCATCACCGAGGCCGAAAAGGCCGGCCGCAAGGTGATGAACCGATATGTCCGCGAGGGGTTGATCAGCCGCTCCGAGGCCAACAGGATCCTGAAGTTCGCCCTGCCCTTCGTGCCGTCCATACTCGCCCAGGCCCGTCTCAACGGCCGCTCTCCTGAGTGGCTCACCAACTACTTCCAGCACAAGCGGGCCGAGGCCACCCGCCCCGCCCATGTCGTCGCCGCCGAGGTCTACCTGGCGATGTGGGCGGGCCTGCAGGTGGACTACGCCAACTACGTCAACGAGACCAGGCCGAGAACATGACGACCGGCGAGCCGGTAGACGTGGGAGCACTGCACGCGCTGCTGGCGGCGCTGCCCCGTGTGAAGGTCACGCCCGCCACCATCAGCCAGGCCATCATTGACCGCTGGTATGCGGCCCGGGAGCGGTACCTCGTCCAGGCCAGTGCGGCCGCGCTGCTCGCGCAGCAGATGGCCGCCCACGCCTACTGCGACAGCCACCCCACCGAGCAGGCACAGGCCGACTGCCCGTTCTGCGCGGACCGGGCAGCGTACGAGGCGTGGCTGGCCGCTGGCGGCCACGACTACCGGCCAGCTCCCCACGCGGGCCAGTCGGTGTCGCTGGATGAGCTGAGGCGCGAGCATGAAGGGGATGGATCATCGTGACTGGCGTCTGCCCGAACTGCCGAGAGACCTACTCGGTGCCGTCCCGTCGGGGGTCCAAGGTGGGCAACTACTCTTGCCCCCAGTGCCAGGTGCCGCTACAGGGCCGGGGTGCGGGACGGAAGCGAGAGAAGTACTGCGACGTGCTGCGCGGCGGCCTGTTCGTCTACGCCGACGGCGACGGCGATACCAGCGTCCACTACATGCGGCTCACCAGGCCGATGGTGCTGGCGCCGTGGGAGCCGTGGGCGGGCACGCCCTGGATCACCGAGCCGACCGAGTATGACCAGCGGATCATCCGCCGGTGCGAGGGTAAGGTGTTCGGGCCCGGCGTCGTCGTCTCCCGCCGGGAGGTGACGGGAGACATGCCCGCGCAGTACGGGGGCCGCTGGCCGTACCTGATCCCCGCACCCGACGGGTCCGCCCCGGCCGCGCTCGTGATCTCCAACGGGCCGGTCAAGCAGGTGAAGTGCAAGGCGTGCGGTGACCTGCTCACCGAGCCGTTCCCGCGCCCCAGCACGGCCTGGGAGCCCGTACGGGGCGACTACCGGCCGTCCCGCCGGCGCGGCAGGATGCCGACCAAGCCCGGCCCGCACCCGGCCGGATCCCCCGCCTGCGTCCGCTGCTACCCGGCCGCGTGGCCGGAGGCCGTCCAGGCCGAGCACCGAGCAGATGTGGACATCTGGTGACGCTCATCGAGAAGGCCGAGAAGCTCGCGCTCAACAGCGCGCACGTGACCGCGTTCGATACCGCCCTGCAGGCGGCCGTCACGGCCGACGGCCATCTGCGGATCGCGTTCCCGTCCAGCCGAAACGGCGCCTGGGTGGATCACGGCGACGGCCACGACGGCTACCGCGTGATGGTCGGCCTGACCCGCTGGCACTTCCCGCCGGAGCTGTGGCGCTCGTACGTGGCCGTCGACTACGTCACCGATCACACACCTGAGGTCAGCGGCACCGTCCTTTACACGGAGGTCGCGCCGCGCTTGGCACGCAACATCGACCACCTGGTGGAGCTCGCGCTCACCGCGATCCGCGAGCACCACGCCAACCGCGATCGAGAGGACACGATGTGACCACGCACACCGGAGAACTGCCCCGCCTGCACGAGGAGGCCGCCGCCTACTCGGCGTTCCGCGCGGTCACGCCTCACAAGGGTCGCCAGTACACCATCTCCGAACCCGTGTCTGGGGGCCGCGAGACCATGAACCGCCTCTTCCGTCAGGCCGCCGCCGTGGGCTACGTCCATCCGGCCAACTGCGACGCCGGCAGCGGCTGCTACGCCGTGCTGGACGTGCTCGACGGAGACGACGAACCGGTTCAGGAATACTGCATCCCCACCGCCGCCGCTTTCGCGTGGTGGTACCGCAAGCTGGGCCTGCGGGTCGCTCACACCGACGGCGACCCGCTCCCCGGCCGAGAGGACCAGGCATGACGGCTTCGCAGCACGAGTGCACCGCTGAGGAAGTGGACGGCTACCTGGACCCGGGCACATGCGAGGGCTGCGAGGGCTGCGTGGGCGCGGTCTATGACCAGATCGAGCATGGCGTGGAGATGGGGAACCTTACGGAGGAAGAGGCTCACGACCAGCAGGTGCGGTTCGGCCAGTTCGGAATCTTGCCGTGACTCCCCCGATGATGGACCCCTACTTCTGGCCGCGCGGTTCGGTGCCAGAGTTCAAGCCGACCGCGAAGTGTCGCCACTGCGGCACCGGAATCAAGCAGCTGCCCAGCGGCGCTTGGAACGACGCCGACGGCTTCACGGCTTGCGTCAAAGCACCCGCGGACACCGTGCCCCAGCCCGGCTTCCACGGTGTCACTCACGAGCCGATGCCCGCCGGGCTGGATGGCGCACCGGCGCCCCGGGCGACAGAATAGAGAACAGGCCACAGCGGCCTTCGAGACGCGACCCTCGACACGACAAGGAAGGATCTCTTCATGACCGCTAGCGAGCTCACGAGCGTCAGGGGACGCCACTATCCGGCGCCTCCGCCCGGCCTCGACGGCGAGACTGACGCCGGATACACCAACCGGCTGCTCTCCACCGACGGGCCGTACAACCACCACCGGTTCCGGGAGTGCGCGCTTGGCTTCCACCGCACCTGCTCGTGCAACGGCAACAAGAACGGCGGCTGCGGCTGCCCGCACCACAGCGAGCCGCTCCTGGCCGGCCCGATGCACGCCGGCGCGGCCACGCTGGCCGAGCTGTGGTACCTGCCGGACGCGACCGCCGACCGCGTGATGCGCATCGCGGCCCCGCTCGTCGAGGCGGGCAGCGAGGGCGCCGTGGCGTGGGTACGCGAGCAGGTGAGCGCCGCCTACCAGTCCGACATCGGGGACTCGCTGGCCACCGACGTGGTCAGCATCCTGCTGGACGTCCGCAGCAGGGACGCCGCCGCCCGGGACGGGCTGCGCCAGGCCGGGCCGGAGGACGTGCGGTGAATCTGTTCGGTCGTAATCGCAAAGGCCGCGAGGCGCAGCGGCGGCAGATTCCGCTAACGGAAGAGAACCGGCCAGAGATTCAGAAGGTGGCACTGGCGGCGATCAAGTCGGTGCACTGCACCGGCGAGTACGGGCTGGACGTCACCCAGACTCCCAGCGGCGTCATCCTGGAGATCCACATGCTCTACCCGTGGCGAAACGACGCAACGCGCGCGGTTTGCACCGCGCTGGAAACCTTCGGCTACGTCGGACGGCAGACCGGCGACGGCCTCATCATCATCACTGGCCGCGAGGTCACGGGTGCTCAGCCGGACACGGTCGAGGGGGTCGACCAGCAGATCGACGCACTGCTGGAAGTTCGCGACAACCTGATGCGTAACAGATGAGCGAAACGATGGACGCGGTCCGCTGGCAGGTGACCATCACCTGTCGGTGGCCCCCGCGCGTCTCCGGCTACGAGGACGACACGTTCCACTTCAGGCCCGACCGGCTGCGTGACTTCTACCTGTCGATGCAGCCGCTCGACGACTTCGAGCTCACGTTCACCACAGGGCAGGTGCGGTTGCGGTTCACCTACCTGGCCAGCACCAAGGCCAGCCGGTGGTACGTCGAGGGGCCGCTACGCAACTCCCTGCTCAAAGTCCACGAGCAGGCCGCGTACGCGACGACGGTGCTGGCCACGGTGCTCGGCAACGCCTACTTCGAGATCGAAGGCTGGCGAGGCTCCGCCGGGCCGGACACGAGGCTGCCCGGCCCGGTGCGGGTGCAGGTCGTCGAGCTATCGGAGAGGAGATCCCGGTGAGCACCGAGCAGGACACGGTGGCCGAGGTGGCCTGCCAGCTGCGCCGGTACTTCGGATCCGGCGCCAACCTCGACTTCGAGGGCGCCGCCCGTGATGTGATCGTCAGGTTCGGGCCGTCCCCGCGCATTGGCATCGGCATCAGCGCGCAGTTGGATGCCATCGCCGGACGGCACACCCTTCCCGAGTCCCTGTCCCCTCCGGACCGGCCGGAGCGGCCGTGCTGGGAGGACGGGTGCCGCCATGACCACTGATGGCGGTGCTCGAATGGAGGACCGGGAGGAGCTGACCCAGCGGCTACAGGAATCGCTGGAGTCGTTCGACTCCGTGGTGGCCGCGCGGGCCGAGGAGATCGCGCGGGCCGCCGCGTCCCACTTCAGGCCCGATCGGAAGTAGGCTCAGGCCCGGGTGGTCCGGACAGACAGGATGATCAAGAACCGGTGCTAGCTCCCTGGTCTGGTTGGGGGAGTTTTGGTGCCTATGACACCGGTCGCCACCTAAGAAAGCCCCCAGCTTTCGCGGGCCGGGGGCTTTCGTTTTGCCCAGGTCAGACGCCCAGAGGCCCGGCCGGCGGCTCCCAGAACCAGATCACGGGGAGCGCCAGGGCGAACGCCGGGCCTGGTGGAGCTGCATGCACAGGACACCCCGCCGACCGGGTAACAGCAGGACCAGGCGCCCCTCGCTCGAAGCGGGGGCGCCTTGCCGTTTCGTTTGAAAGGATGGGCGGAGCCCCCCCGTTCGACCGTCCGGAGGATGATCAGGATGAGCGAGACGCCGGCGCGACTGCCGAGGGGTGCGCGCCGGAACGCGCCGCCGGGGCACGTGGAGCGGGAGATGATGCGGCTGTTCCGGTCGCGTGAGCGGAATGGTGTCCCGCAGTGGGATCTACCGCACCTGTTCGTGCCGCTGCGCTGGGACGGCAGCCGCATGTCGGCGGGGCCGGCGCACCAGATCGAGGTGACGACGCGGCCGAACGCCTACCCGGACCTGCTGGCGGGCCTGGCCAGCGACGACGCTCACGAGCAGGCGCGGCTGGCGCGGGAGGGCGAGGAACCGACCCTGTACGGCTACATGCTGCTGCAGGAGATGTACAGCGTCGAGCACAGCCCGGCCACGGCGACGCCGTTGGAGGAGCGCCGCTGGAAGCGGGACAGCGCCGAGCGGCGCTACCACGAGCGTCCGGACGCCCGGGAGTCCTGCATGGTGCTTGCTGCCGACATCGACGGCCGATACTGGCAAGCGATCCGGTTCCGGCACACCCCCAAGCAGGTGCGGCGCATGTTCTGGCAGAGCGTCGACTCGCCGTGCATCTCCAAGAGCCGTGAGCACCGTGGCGCCAGGTTCCCGGGCGGCATCTCCACGATGACGATGATGCGGATCGCTAAGGCGCTGGCGATGGTGCTGTACGGCGACCAGGTGCGAGCGCCGGCCGATGCTGAGGTGGTGTCTCTGCGCGGCTGAGGAGAGCAGCTGTGCGGAGTCAGGTCATCGTGCGGATGCGGCTGCGCGGGGGCGGCTTGAAGTCGACGCGCATCTGCCAGTGTCCGGGCGGGGTGAGCGTCTCCCCGCTGGGGCGGCCGCATGGGCATGACCAGAGTGAGACGGCGTCACCGGGGAGTGGCGGCCACAGGTCGAACAGCAGGTGCTGGATACGCGGTTCGGTCTGGTCTTGCGTCCACGACTCGATGCAGAGGTTGTGCGCGACGCCGCCGTCCAGCACGCCCGGCAGGGTGAGGTCGGTCCAGCTGGTGTCGCTGTAGCAGCCGCGTCCCCTGACGCGGTAGGAGCGCGGCAGCGTCAGGTACACGAACAGGCCGCGCTGGCCGGCGAAGTTGACGGTGCCGAAGTTGGCTTGCAGGACGCCGGGGTGGACGGGGGCCAGCTGATCGTGGCGGGCTTCTCTCTCGTCGGCGAGACGCTCGGCGTCCTGGGCGCGCAGCGCGGCGGCCTCGTCGGCGGAGCGGCGGGCCGAGCGTGCGGCCCAGGACGCCACGCCGAGGGCCAGGATGCCGCTGGCGGCGCCGATGATGCCGGTCACGTCTCCGACAGCCACGTCAGCCTCGCACGACCGGGACGATGCCCAGAGCGCCGCCGGCCTTCCACACGCTGCTGATGACCTCGTGCACGGAGACGGTGCTGATCCAGTTGTGGGGAGGGCCGACCAGGAGCCAGCACTCCCCCGCCTTCAACGCGGCCCGGGTCCAGCCCGGGGTGGTCATGCCGCCGCCGTAGGCGAGCGGCCGGGAGAAGGGCCATGTGACGGTGAACGCCTTGCCGGGGCCGATGACGACCTGCCAGCCGGGGGCGGCGGGTTCGACCATGAGCGTGGCGGCGTTCTCGGGGCCGTCCACGCGCAGTTGCGGCAGGCCGTACCGTTTCACGATCGGGATCATGTAGTCGCGGGAGCGGTCGTCGTCGCCGTACACGTACAGCAGCGGCACGGGCAGGGTGTCGCTGAGCATGCCGTGGTAGGCGATGTCAGCGTCGGCGTGGAGGTCGCTCACGATGCGATGACCTTCGTGCTCATGACGCCGATCAGGATGTCCAGGGCGTAGTCCAGCGCCTCCTGTCGGCTGGCCCGATCCAGGGCGGCGGCGGCGTGTTCCCACGTGGTGGAGTCGGTACTGGTGGCGGTGTCGACGGCGGTAGCGATCGGCCGGACGGCCGGCGGGAGCTCCTCGATGCGGCGGGCGACGCCGACGTACTGCTCACAGAAGCTGCGTTCGAGCGTCCAGGCCATGGCCGCAGCGTGGGCGATGACGCGGTGGTCGCCGAGCAGGTCACCGATGTGGGCGCGCTGACACGTCTGGCAGCCTTCGAGCGCGGCGCCGAGCAGCCGGCCGAATCCGACCATGTCGGCCTGCTGCGGGCTGCCAGGGTGGATGGCCGGGAGCGGCACGTCGCTGTGGGTGTGCATCAGCGCTGCAGTCGAGACTCGGGGACCCGGGCGGTCCTCCGGGCGGCGATCATGTCCTGGAACAGCTGGAAATGGGCGTCGTCGAGGAACGGCAGGCGGCTCATGTCGGCCGTCGTCCGTCGCCCCCACAGGCCCGCCGCGACGCGCAGCAGGAACTCCTCGGAGGATGACCAGGGCTCGTCGAGCAGGGGATCCCAGTCGACGCCTGAGGCGTCCGCGTGGCGGACGAACCTGTCGGTGTGAACGATCGGGTCGGCGAGCAGGACCGCGAGGGCGGCGTGCTCGCCGCTGCCGGCCTGGGCGGACCGGACGCATTCCTCGTACAGGGGGGCTACGACCAGGGGGAGTCTGACGGTGGTCATGAGGGCGACGATACTTGGCAGGGCTGACAGGTGGCGGCGGTTTGCGCGGGAGGGGTCGCCGGTTGCGCGTGCGGCGCGGCCGGCGGGCCCGTGCGTTCGGCAACGCGCGCGCCAAACTCCCGAACCGTGCGTTCGGCTTCCGTTACGCTGCGCTCATGTTAAAAGATCAGGGGGACGCGCTGTGGATCGTCTCCACGCGTGACCCGACAACACTCCTGTATGCCAGCTGACATGGGGCCCGCTGGAGTGGTACGCCAGCGTGGCCGACGTCCGTGAGACGGCGTTGGACCTGCTGCAGTGCGCGCTCTACGCCGAGCTGGCGTTGACGCTCGTCACGAAGGTCGGCCTGCCGCCTGAGGTTGTGTCCCGGGTGACCAGCGACATTCTCACCCTGGCGGAGTCGGGCAGAGGTAAGCGCCACTTCGGGTGCAAGTCGACCATCACCCTGGTCCCGGCCGGGTCCTCAACCCGGCGTGAGGCGATGGTGATCCTGCAGCGCGGCTCTCAGAAGGCGACGGTGTCGGCGGCGGAGGCCCGCGAGATGGCTCGTGTGTGGCTGACGGCGGCCGAGGCGACCGAGTCGGACCAGATGGTCACGGAGGCGCTCACCAACGTCGGCCAGATGGGCGCGGGATGGGTGGAGAACTTCTTCTCCTACCTGCGGCAGGTGCGCGGAGGGTCGGCCATGGTGGATCGGATGGCGGACGAACTGCTGCGCGACGCCGAGGCCGAGCAGGGGCCTGGTGCGGCGCCGGGCCAGGCCGGTTAGGCGCTGACGGGCATCACGGCGGCGGCCGCTTCGTAGGCGAGGGTGCCGATCACCATGTCGCCGGCGAGGCGGCCGCCGCCGTTCTGCCACAGCGCGCGCATGCACTGCACGCCGACCACGGCGGCCTGCCGCCATTCCTCGCTGGTGCGGCTGCTCACCTCCAGGTCGGCGGTGAGCGTTTGGAGCTGCCGTAGTAGCGGCTTGCCGGGCCCCTGGTGGGTGTACCAGCCTCGGCCGCGCGCATCGCACACGATGGCCCAAGCGGCCTGCTCCTCGATGCTGCGGGCGTGGGGGCCGTCCTCGACGTTGGCCGTGAACGGGTCGGAGACCCGCTCGACGCCGATGATGGAGCGGGTGACGGGAGACCAGCCGAGCACCGTCGCGAACGCGAGGTGCAGCGCGTTGTGCCAGCGGTAGCCGTCGTGGCGGCCGTGGTCGCTGAGCGGGCGGCCGACGGGCCGCAGGTTGATGCTCATCTGCACGAGCTGGCCGTGCGGGCTGGGGTAGGTGACGAACTGGGCGTCCACGGTGCGCGGCAGCTGCTCGCGCGGCTCGCTGGAGTCGTCGAGAAATCCCGTCACGAGAGTCTCCTTCGGGGTGGTGGCGGGGATCTGCCAGGGCGGGCCGTACTGGCGGCGCACCCGGCTGGAGCCGCCGCGCTGGGCCCGGGTCTCCTCCTGGGCGTGGAACAGCGCCTCAGCGTGGGCGATCTGCTCCGCAGTGGCGCCCCCGGCGCGGAGGTTGTTGATGTGTCGGCGGTGCTCCCGACTTCGCAGGGCACGCACGCGGCGGTTCTCGATCTGGATGCCAGTCCGTTTCACAATCCATAGGCTCACGCCGTGTTGCGCATAAGTCAAGCATAATCAAGAAAATGCGCCGCATCGGCTACGCTGGAAGTGCCAGGTCTCGCACCCAGTAAGTGATCCCCGCTCCTGATGCGCATCAGGAGCGGGGATTGTTTGCAATCGTGCTCGCATCTTGCGAGCATGAGAGCGGTGATGCGAGACCACAGACGGAAGGATCACCATGCGGATCAAGTTCCTCTGGAAAGACCAGGACTCCGGCGCCGGCGGCTGCCCCGCGCTCTACGAGGCGCCCGGCGGCTACGTCGTGCAGGGCAAGGTCCTCGACGAGGCGACCCGAGCCCAGCTGCGTGACCTGGCCGGCGACGAGGACGCTATCTTCGTCCCCGCGAACGTCATCGACCGCGTGCGAGGCACGGTGTGACCACTCGTCGTACCCTCACCGCCAACGAATTCGGGGAGGTCCTGCACGAGTTCGAGCACACGGCGTTCCGCCTCGAACTGCAGGACGCCTACCAGGAGCCGACGGAGACTGAGCTGTTCGCGGCATTCCTGCGCCAGCAGCCAGTGCCACCGACGTCGGTCCCCGAGTTCCGGCAGTGGTACGACCGGATCGCTGACCACGTCCGGCACGGAAAACGTGTTGAGCGCGTCCGCGTTCAGCAGGAGCCTCCCACCGACTACCAGCGGTTTGAGCGGTGGCTGGACACCTGGAACATCGGCGCGGGCGAGATCATGCGCTATCTGCCCCGGCCAGCAGCATTCGAGATCGGCCTGCTCCCGAGCGCGGGCCGCGACGACTGGTGGCTGCTCGACTCGGCAAGACTGATCGTTATGCAGTTCGATGACGCGGGACGGCGTATCCGGACCGAGCTCGTGGAAGACGCCGACACCGTGCTTCAGGCGTGCATGTGGCGGGACCTGGCAGTCCACCACAGCGTCCAGGCCCACCTGGCCGCGCCCGCCTAACAGAAGGAATGCAAGTGGATTCGATTCAGGAGTGGCTGACTCAGCCGGAGGGGATAGCGACCCGCCTGCGCATCATGCGCGCGCAGGCGGATCTCTCCGGCAAGGATCTGGCCGACGCGCACGGCTGGGCACAGTCCAAGGTGTCACGCATCGAGACCGGCAAGCAGCTGCCCTCCCCCGAGGACATCCGCGCGTGGGTCGAGACGTGCGGCGGCACGGCCGAGACCCTCGCCGAGCTGGTCACCATGCGCGAGGAAGCCCAGGTGGTTCACGCCACGTTCAAGGCCCGAGTGCGCCACGGTCAGAAGGAGGTGCAGGAGAGCTACAACGACTTGGTCCGCCACTCGCGCCTTGTCCAGCACTTTGAGACCATCTTCATTCCCGGCCTGCTGCAGGTGCCGGCCTACGCCAAGCGTGTCCTGGCCGAGATGAAGTGGCTCCACGGAATGGAGATTGACGACGTTGACGCGGCCGTCGCGGCGCGCATGCAGCGCCAGCAGATGATCTATGACGAGGGGAAGGAGTTCGAGTTCCTGATTGCCGAGTCGGCGCTGCACACGCTGGTCTGCTCACCTGCGGTGATGCGGAGTCAGCTCGACCGGCTCCAGACCGTCATCGGGCTGAACCAGGTTCGATTCGGCATTCTGCCCATGCACGTCGAGCTGGACATCATCCCGCAGAACAGCTTCCAGATTTACGTCCGCGAGGACGGGCCGGTAGCGATCGTGGAGAGCTTCCTCAGCGAGCACCGCTACTTTGATGAGAAGGCCGAGACCTACAGCCGCGTCCTGGAGAGGCTGTGGGCCAACGCGATCACCGGTGACGACGCTCGCGATCTTCTCCTCGCGGCCGCCGTCGCACTGCCCACCTGACATCAGGCATCACCGCTGGCGGGACGCGACCCCCACCACGACAGATGGAGGCATCACCATGCCGCAGACGGAACGTGCGCACGTCCTCGGCCCTGTGACGAAGTAACACACCCGCCCGACTACGAGCACGACTACGGCCTGCCAGGTTGCTTCTGGCAGGCCGTAGTCGTCGCAGTACGGACACGGCATGCTGGCCTGGTGACCGCTGAACATCAAGATCCCCCGGCGCAGACCGGCCCAGCGCTGGAGGCGCTGCAGCAGGAGATTGAACGGATCCGGCAGATCGCTGATCCCGACCTGCGTGGCCGTGAGGTTGGGCGACTCCAGAGCTACCTGCAGGAGGCCGTGACCGACCTGTCGGGCATTCGGCGCGGCGCCATCGACGACCTGAAGGCCCAGGGCGTGATCCCCGCAGAGATGGCGCGCAGCTGGGGAATCAGCAGGGCGCGGCTGAGCACGCTCGCCGGCCACGGGCCTGGCCCCGAGCGTGGCCTCTTCGTGTCGACGCCGCGCCCCGGCGCCACCCTGACGATCGCAACCGTCCGCAGGCGGGCCGCCAGGTCTCAGCCGGCCGCGCCGATGCTGGCACGCGACGCCGTCGCGAAGATTGATCGCCTGCTGTCTGGGATGGGCATGACCACGGCAAAGGAAGTGATCACCGCGACGGGCTGGCTCGATCTGAACCGCGACGTTGCCGTGCTGGCCTCCCCGCGAGCGTCTCCGCTGATCGCTCAGGCGGTCACGGCCGATCCGGCGATCAAGTGGCGGCGCGACGGCGACGGGCGGTGGATTCTGGTCGACGTCACCAGCGGCGAGGAGTTCCGATCGGGGTTCGACGATGAGCCGCACAGTGCGTCCGCCTCGCGGGTCTGCTACGCGCATCTCGGCCGGATCCGCCGGCCCGACGGCGCGGGCGGCTGGCTCTACGTCGGCGGCATGCACGAGCCGGGCACGGCCGGCGCCGTCGACTTCCTGGTCGGCCATGTGGAGCTGCTCTGGGAGAAGACCCGCCGGCACCAGTGGTCAACGATCGTGCGGGTGGAGACTTCCACCGACGGCGCAGCCATCCTGAGTGCCGAGCTGGCCGTTCCCATCCACATCTACGGAAGACGCTGACGGTACTGAACGGGGCGATCCCTACCAGCCAGCCTGGTGGGGATCGCCCCGGTAGCGTCGATCCCCACGGACCTTCTCACCCCTTCAACTGCCGGGGCAACGGCGCGCGCTACCGCCGCGGACGGGAACCTACCACGGGACGTCGCGCGCGTCCCTGGATACGCGTATGGCCCGCCAGAGACGCCTCTGGCGGGCCATACGCATGCCGAAGGGACTACGTCATGGGGTGGGGCAGCAGGCCCTCAACCTCGCTCTGGGGCGGATCGGTCTCGACGTAGAGCGAGGCGATCGCGCCCGGGTAGTCGGCGCGCAGCTTCTCCTCCCGGGCCTGAGCGAACGCCTCAGCCTCGGCGCGGGTCGCGTTGGGGTCGTACCACTCCAGCAGGATGCGGACGCGGCTGCTCATGAGCTCTCTCCTGTCTGCCGGGGGTCGCGACCCGGCCGGTCGGTGGTCATCGGGGAAGGGCGAACAGGACACGGGCGGTGGTCGGTGTGATGGACAGTCGGGCCGGGTCGACGTCGCTGTCGAGGTCGAAGGCTCGGCGGACATCCTCGGCGGTTCGGCCACCGTAGAAGCCGCGCAGAGTGCCGCCGGGGTTACGGACGGTCCAGTGGTTGGGGATGACGTCGTCGGGCTGCAGGCCGCCACCGTAGCCGGGCACGTCCTTGACGCAGCCGCCGCAGGTGAGGGTAAACAGGCGGCCGTTCGCGTACACCTCGAACTCGACCGGGAACTGGTCGTGGCACAGCGTCAGACCGATGCTGCTGCCAGGCCGGATCGGCTCGGTGGTGATGACGATCTCGCTCACGCCCCCTCCTCCGTCTCGGCGCGCTCCAGGGCGGCCTCCAGCGCCTCCGGGGAGGCGTACTGCCAGACCCGGCGCCGGTCGTGCGCGCTGCGGAACGCGGTCCGCACCTTAGTCCGGCGGCCCTGCTCCAGGATGTGCTTCAGCGTCGCTCTGACGTCGGAAGCATCCGGCGCGGTGAGCAGGTCGGCGCCCTCGTCGATGCACAGCACCACCGGCACGTCGGTCTGGCCGGGGAGGTGCTTGCCGTCGTTGCCGGCCATCAGCTTGGTGCGCGCCTCGATGACGCTGTGCAGCGTGCGCAGCATCTTCGCCACCTCGGCCGTGGTGGTGGCGGCGTAGTCGACGCCGTCGGGGATGCGCGGCGGCATGGCGCCGCTGATGAGCCACCGCACCTCCCCCCGGCAGGCGGGGCGGTCGGGGCGGCGGGCCTTGAGGTCGACCAGCTCGAAGGTGCGGCTGCGGGCGATCTCCGCCATGACGGCACTCACGACGTTGGATTTGCCGGGTGGTCTGATGTGTTCGGTCATGGAGACGCTCCTTAGAAGATTCGGGCGACGTGGCCCTGGTTGGCCAGCCGGTTGATGAGCGCGCACTGGCCGCACGAGCGGTCGGCGAGCCCGACGGGGTCGATCCGGACGTTGCGGCCCTGCTGGCGGGAGATGAGCTTGGACGCGAGCTCGGCGGCGGCCCGCTCCAGGCTGGCGTTGACCGGGGCGTGGCCCTGTTTGAGGTGCCGGTGGGCGTCCTTGACCGTCTGCTCGCGCGAAGAGGGGGTGCTGACCCAGCCACTGTCGGCGCCCTCGTGGCACACGGTGCAGTGCCAGGTGATGACGCCCTCGGGGCCGGACACCTTCTCGTAGCCGGGCGAGGAGGGGTGGCTGGAGCCCTCGTAGACGACGACGCCTTCCACCGTGAAGATCACCCCTTCCAGGGTGTCCCGCCACCAGCCGCCCTTGGGCCGGATCCTCTCCCACGGGCCGGTGAAGGGCCAGCCGAGGTAGAGGGCGCCGTCCGCGCGGTCCAGGTCGAGGGTTGCCTGGCCGCGACCGTAGCGGGTGACGGCGGCGGCGGTGTCGACGTAGACGGCGCCGTACAGCGGCGACTCGAAGTGGATGAGGCCGAGGTCGCCGCTGGGCCGGTGCTTGGACTGAAAGGTGGTGGCGATCTCGGCGTAGTCGGCGTGGTCGACAGGGATGACGTTGTAGGTGCTGATGCGCCAGGTCTGGTCGATGTGGTTGTCGGGGGGCAGATTCATGGTGGTCCTTTCGGGTGGGTTAGTAGCGGCCCGCCGCCGATAGCGGCAGCGGCTGACGCAGGGAGTGGTTGGGCAGGAACCGGTCGCGGTTGAACGGGGGCGGGTTCTCGACGTAGTCGCCGCTGCCGGCGCAGGCCGGGCACGTCACCCAGCGGTCGCCCACGGTGGCCTCTCCGGCGGGGTGGACGTCCTCCTCGCCGCCGCAGAAGGTGCAGATGCGGGCGTTACGCCAGTGCTCGACGATCTCCTGTCCGGTGCGGATCGCGCCGCACGCGCACACGTAGCGGACGTGGCTGGGAGTCGACTCGTCGTAGTAGCGGGTGACGCGGTGCCGCTCGCGGGCCTCGTACCGGCCGTAGGTGGCCACCTTGCCCTTGTTGGGGCCGTCGGGGATCTCGTACTCGATGTGCGCGAACGACGACACCAGGATCCGGCCGGGCCGGTCGCGCATGCGCTCGCTGTCGTGGTCGAGGACGCGCCGCATGGCGTCGAGCTCGGCGGCCGTCCCGGTCTGGTGCTCCTCTGCGGGCTGGATGCCGAGGCCGCCGAGGTAGACGCGGACGCGGAAGACGGTGGCGCGCTGGTAGGCGTAGACGCCGTCGGCCGGGGGCGGTTCTCCGCCGTCACGGTGATTGGTCATGCTGGCTCCCTTTCGGATCAGAGGATCTGGGTGCTGGGGATGCGCTGGACCACGCGCTCCAGGTGGGCGTTGAAAAAGGACTGCGGGCCGTGGGGGTGCTCGAAGGCGGCCAGCATGGTGGCGGCGGCCTGCGCCAGGTCGTGGAGGGCCTGCACCGTCTGCTGTGGGGTGTGGGTGACGCCCTTGCGGGGGTTGCGGCCGATCATGCCGGACAGGGCTGCCGAGGCGCGGCCGGCGGCGGAGACGATGTCCAGCAGGTAGCCGCCGCCGTCTCGGGTGAACTCATAGGGGTGCTCGATCGGGCGGGGCAGGGTGTCGGGGTCGATGCTGAACGCGGCGACCTCCGCCGTGAGGATGACGTCGCACAGCTCGTGCCGCGTCGCCGTCATGTCGCTGGCGCGGTACGCCTCGACGACCTCGCCGATCTCCTCGCTGATTTTGGCGATCCGCCAGGGAATGGTGTTCGGCGAGCCGGGGGCGTCGCCGGCGCTGTCGGTCAGCCACTGTGTGATGGCGGCGATGGGCGGACGGTGAATGATCATGCGATGCTCCGTTCCGAGGTGGGGGTGGGGGGCGTTTCCGGTAACTGGCCGACGCCCCAGCCGTCGCAGTCGATGCAGGCGCCGTACCGGGTCGGCAGGACGTACTTGAAGACGGTGCCGCAGTCCGAGCAGGTCTTGCGCGCCTCCAGCGCCTTGGCAATGGCGGCACGCTTGGCCGGCGTCATCGGCCTGATCGGAGCGGCGAGGTCGATCCGGTAGAGGTAGGCGACCCGGTAGCCGGCCTTCTCCTTCTTGCAGCCCCACATGATCTGCGCCTGGACGCCCTGGCCGTTGGGGCGCAGCCCGAGCTTGCGCAGCTGCCGGTAGGTGGCCATCCCTTCCGGAGCCATCTCCCATGGGTAGGTTGGGAAGCCCCACTTCTTGCCTTCGGGGTCGTAGTAGGGCATCCGCGCCCGGCTCACCTGCGGCCTCCTCTCGAGCGGCGAGCCGGAATGCGGCCCGCCGCTCGTAGAAGGCGCTGGTGTCGACGTTCCTGAAGCTGACGTTGGTCTGGCGGCTGTTGACCCGGTAGGCGGGGCAGTCGATGAGTGTTGCCCGGCCTCGGTGGGCCGGGCAGGCTTGTGACGCGTTCGTGCATGAGCGCGGTGCCTTCGCAGACGAGGCACAGCCAGGCCATGCCGGGCTGGGCGGGGGCCTCGCTGGTGCTCCAGCGAGCGGTGCGGGCACACGAGCAGATCAGGTTCGATGCGGGATCGCACGCGTTGATCAGCGCGAAGTGGTGGACGACGTCTGGACCACACCAGGCGATGCCCTTGGCTAAGGCGCCCGCCTGGATGCGCTCGACGGCGACGATCTCATCCGGCTTGGCGCGGATCTTCTGGTCGTCGGTGTGGTAGGTGGCCACGTAGGTCCTTCCAGGTCGAGGGCTGGTCGCGTAGCCCTGAGGATTAAGCGGCTTGGGCGACCGGAACCTTCGAGCCCCGCACGCTGACGCCGAGGGTGGCGAGCATCGCGACTGCATCCTGTTCGTCTGCAGGCATCCCTCGTAGCTCGGCGATCGCCTCGGCAAACCGCTGAGCGCGTTCCTTGTCGACGGGACCGACCTCAACTGAGAGGACCTTGCGGGTGCCGCTCTCCACCTGACGGCTGATCACCTGGAACGTCAGACCGGCGAGGGCGCGGTAGCGGTTGACGTCACGCTTGGTGAGGCCCATGATGTGCGCCACCGTCTCCGCCGGCTTCCCTGCAAGGCTGAGCTCGATGACGCGGACGATGCTGTCGGCCATGTCGTGGCGCTTGGATGCCCGGCGGGTGCGGACGTCGGTGAAGTCCTGCAGGAATGAGTGGGTCCGGCCGCCTCGGACGATGCCGTTGTCATCGTCGTAACAGGCCAGCGGGTACCAGCCGCACTCCTCGGCGTACTCAGCGTCGGCCAGGTTGCCGCCCCAGATGCTCTCCCCCCGCTGCGGCCCCCAGAACATGACGTCGCGGGCGTACGCACGGACAGCGGCCTCATCAGCGGGGGTGACGAGGTTGATGGCGCCGAGGCAGACGGCGTTGACCCAGGAGGCGCTGCGCTGGTAAGCGCGGGCCTGGCGCTCACAGTCGTGGCCTTGCGCGCGTAGGCCCCGCAGTCGCACCGCGGTCAGATGGGCGTCCATGGCCCTCTGCACGATCAGGGGAGTAACCCACTCGATGGTGCTTAGCATCTCCTCCGTGATGTGGACACGCTCGTCGGTGTATCTGCCAAGGTCGAATCCCGGGTCCAGCATGGAGAGGATGAGGGCCTTGGCGGGGCCAGGCAGAGCCCGGATGCGGCGGGCGGTGGCGGTGGCGGTGGCGCGGCGACTCACCTCACGACGCAGGACGGTCGGGGCGGTCGCGACGGCGATCTGCTCGATGACTTCGATCGGCAGCATGACGGACGTCTTGGCGTTGATCAGAGCGCTGATGCGCCGAATGGGGATGCCGGTCAGCTCGCTCAGCAGCTTGTTCGTGACACCGGGCAGCTGGCGGGCGTCACGGAGGAACGCAACGGCCTGAGCCGAGCTCGGCCGGCGCCGCCGTACGGGCGTGGGCGGAGCAGCAGTAATGGTCATGGAATCTCTTCCGTGCTGTCGGGCGGCCGGTTCGCGTCGGCCTGTACGTCAGCTGATTGTATTGGTGCTTACGTCATGGCGGAAGAGGGTTGCTTCAACGATCTACAGCGCACTGCTAGGCGCCTGTCGATGATCCCAGGTCTCGCACCCCTTCCCGGGGAGCCACCCAGGAAGATCGCAGTTGCAGAAAATCTTGCGACACGCCCACAGAACCTGGATTCCGGGTTCGTGATTACGCCATGATTGGCGACCATGAGCGGAAGCAGACCTGGACCGCCGAAGACCGTGGTCGCCAAGCACCCACTGTCGTGGACCGACGCGGAGCTGTACGACAAGGTGACAAAGCTCCAGCAGGAGTCTGGCCGGCCTCTGGCCCGGCTCATTGAGGACTTGGTCGCTCAGGCCCTCAACCACACGCCGGCGCGGCCAATGCAGCAGCAGCGGCTTCCCCTGGATGACGAGATGGCCGCCGCCTGACGGCACGGCCCACCCCGCAGCATGGAGGAGAACCCCTAACAACAAGAAAAGCCCCGCAGCGCGGGGCGTTTCCTGGTCCTGACGAGCGATCCACTACCCCGTTCAGCTCCCACATGGTTTCGCAGGCCCTGTGAGCTGAGCGACAAGGAGGATCGTCCGGCTGTATTTACCGACCTGGCGCCTGGTGGGCGCCGCGTCGGCCCTTGTGTTGCCTCCTGGTGACCAGAACGGCGATCACAGAAAGGCAATCGCCATTATGGCATCCGAACGTGGGGCCATGCCAGCATGCCCCGAATCAGGAACTGTGGCGTGTCCGACACGCGCCCCCAAAACGCCCAACCACCAGCGCCGTCCGGGTGTCCACTGGACGGCACTCATCGGCGTGTCGGACCTGCATTGGCCATCGTCGCGGGCGCTCATCGCCGCCGCGGTGCCGCGCGGCATGCGCCGGGCCGGCTCGCAGAAGGAGTGGCTGCGCACCCTCAAGGAAGACCCGGAGGTCCTGGAGCTCCGCTCGGACGGCTACTCCAACCTGATGCGCGTCGCCAACCTCATCGTGTGGGGCGCCGACTGGAACACGATGTGCTCGCGCCCGACGATCGGCCGGATCGTGGACGTGACCGGCCTGGCCAAGGGCACCGTCAAGCGGTGGGTGCGCTGGCTGCGGCACCGGGGCTGGCTCGGCACGGTGGAGCAGGGCTCCACCTGCCGGTACCGGAAGGGCACGCAGGCCGGGCTCCTCGATGACGGGCTCGGCAACCGTGCCGCCGTCTGGGTGCTGGCCGTGCCTCGTCACGCCTTCACACAACCAGCAAACGATCAGGTCGTTGACCAGCATGAATGCGTAAGTGGACCCCCTTCTGTCTCTCTCCCTGAGAGAGACAGAAGAGATCCCATGCGCACGCGCGAGGCACACCGCCGCCACCGTGATCATTCCCGCATTTCGCCGACATGGAGCATGCACGCCACGCCCCGGACCAAACGAGATCGACTTGCGGCGTGCGAGCGGCTTCGCCAGGAGCGGCCCTTGCTGCGGCAGATGACGGCCTGGTACCTGCGATGGCTGCTCAAGCCGTTCTTCGACGCCGGGGCGACCGTCGCCGACGTGCTGCACGCGCTGGACGTGCGCGCCGACGACAGCCGGTGGACATACACGTGGACGAGCGTGGCGGAGATCCGGCACGCGCCGGGCTGGGTGCGGAACCGGCTGGCGGCGTGGCTGGGCGCCGATGGGCGGGTGCTGCCGCTGCGGTCGCAGCGGCGGGCGGCGGCCGACGCGCGGCGGCGCGCTGAGCAGGAGGCGCGGCGTCAGGAGTACGCCGAGATGGCGGCGGCGGCCGGGGTGGAGCTGCCCGCGCCACGCTCGGCTCCGGAGCCCGTCTCGGCGCCGAGCGCCGAGCCCGCGCGGTCGCCGGCGGACGGGCCGAACTCGGAGTTCCAGCGGGTGCGGGCCGAGCTGGAGCGCCGCCGCCGGGAGCGGGAGGCCGCCGACGCGGCGGCCGAGGCCGCGTGGCTGGCCCGAAGGTCATCGTGACGGACGCGAACGCGTGGGCGGATCTGGCCAGGGAGTGGCTGAGGTTGTCCTCGCCGCGGGCCGCGCGGGCGATGCAGGAACAGGACCAAGAGGCGGCGCGGCGGCGCCGGGAGTGGCGGTCGAAGGAGAGCTGGCGGGGTGCGCGGGCCGACCGGGAGGCGGAGGCGTACCTGGAGCGGACCGAGTGGGCGATGGAGCCCGAACCGGTGACCCCGCGCGAGCAGGAGATCGCGGCGGCGCGAGAGGCGCTGGAGCGGGAGATCGCCCTGGCGAAGGCTCGTGCTCGTGCTCGGGCCGAGAGGGAGCGAGGGGCTCAAGACCGACGAGGATATCCGCGGTGAACCTCCCCAATGTTGCTTACCGCCATTGGTTCGCTTCAGCGCCTCGTGCCAAGGGATCCTAGGTGCGACTGGAGGAGTCCAGTCTGACTGAGAGGGGCGCTTGCTGGTGTGCCTGTCGAGGCGTACCAGGTCAGCAGAAGCCAGCGGCATAACCCTGAGGATCTCGCGCACGAAGTACCCGCCTAGGTGTTCCCGGCTCTCATGTCGCGCTGACCACCCGTTTCGACCGAGGCGTTGGGCTGGAGCCTGGTGGCGCCCGTTCCCCGGGCCGGCCGACTTTGCGCCGCCTTAGCTTGGGGCCGCAAACCGGGCTCTCGCCCTCGTTCGAGACTTGCCGGTGGGTGGGCTCGTGCGTGCCGCAGCAGAGATCTTTTGCTGGCGCAAAACATCTTGCTGCCGCACGCACCGCCCGGTTTGCATCCCCTGCGCGCAGCGGCGCTGTGTCTGCCGTACCCGGGGGCGGGCTCACCACAGACCAGCCCGCTACACCCCGGCGATGCAGATCAGATCAGCGTCTGTGCCTGGGTGCCGGCGCCAGTGAACGAAGGGCTCCTTGCTATGGATATACAGGTCAGTGTTACCGGCAGGATCATCTACGAGCCTCACTTCTTTCCCGCCACCCACAGCAAGCCGGCCATGTGGTCAGCCACACTCGATGTCAATGGTCCTCCCACGCCGGACCGTGACGGAGCCGCTTACATTCCGACGCGACTCGTCGAGGTCGTGCTCTATGGGCTGGCCGCCAGCCGGGCGAGCGAGTCCTACCGCAAGGGCCACGTGATCGTGGTTCAAGGCTGTGATCTCATCGCGCGCAGCTATGAGACCAAGGACCGCTCCAACCGACCTCTGGTGCGCAGCGTCGTTCGAGTAACCGCAACTGCCATTGGTTTGTGCTCGCGCTACAACGTCGTGGCCGAGGCCGCGACGTCCTGGCCGCCGGCTGGGTATTCCGATTCCCCGCGCATGGTGCAGGGCGCTTCGACGCGGAGCACGGAAGTGCCTGCGGCCGCCTAAGCCCTGGTTCCTGCGGGCCGTCTGCGTCCGCCGTCGGCGGCCCGCAGGGTGTTCCGCCCCGCGGACAGCATCCGCATCCTGACGCGATGCCTGGTCCGGGGACATACGGGCGAGGGCGCGCGCGGCGGATTTTGTTCACTTCTTCGATTTGGGAGCCATCATCGCTATGTCCGTCACCTCGACCGACGTCCACTCCGATTCCGCTTCCGGTGGCGAGCCGGCGGTGGGCAGTGACACCTACCTCGATCTCGACGTACCAGAGGACTACCGCCTGGCTCGGATCGAGGTACGCCATCTCGGCCACTCCCCCTATAACGTGCGGGAGGACCTCCACATCACCCAGAGCTTCTGCGCGTCGCTCAAAACCGAGCTGCAGGTTCCGCTGACCGTTGTCCCCATTCCGGACAACTACCAGCGGGGGGAAGGCGAAGAGGAGCACCGCTGGTGGGTCGTCAAGGGCAATCGCCGCCTGGAGGGTGCACGAGCGATCAAGCTGGAGAAGATGCTCTGCCTGATCGACCTGACCAAGAACGGCGACCTGACGAGCATGCTCGTCGACCAGGTTGTGGAGAACGACGACGAGTATCGCCGCGGGCTCACTCCGTTCGAGCAGTCCCGGGCACTGTTCCTGGCCCACCGAAGCGGCGCCACCCGAGCCGAGATCCGTAAGAAGACCGGCCGTACCCGGCAGGAGATCGCCGACGCTCTCGCCGCAGGGAAGCTTTCCGAGCACACACGATCCAACGCCCAGTCCGTGGACTATGCGTGGACCCTGGATGAGCTGGCGCTGCTGGACGAGTTCGATGGCGACACGGAAGCGCTCGACACGATCAACTACCTGATCTCGGAGCGGGGACACAGTGGCCGGCACGCCATCGAGGCCGTCCGCGCGGAGCGGCAGGAAGCCGCTGCCCACGCTCAGGCTCTGGCGGACCTCGCTGCTGCCGGCATTCCAGTAGCCGCGGAATGGCCGGTCGGAGCCCTCCTGCTCACGCAGCTGGCCGCTCGCGTGGAGGGCTTCGATCCTGATCAGCATGGCGAATGCCCTGGCCGTGGAGCCTTCTTCTACTCATGGCGCCCGGAGCGGGCCGAGCTGTACTGCAGCACGCCCGAGCAGCACGGCTATACCGCGCCCGAGCACATCGCGTTTCCTTCGGCTGCCAAGCCGAAGGACGATGGCCCACCGCGCAAGGTCGTCGTGGAGGGAAACCGGGCCTGGATGGCGGCGGCCACCGTCCGGCAGGAATGGCTCGCGGGCTTCTTCGCCCGCAAGAGCGCACCCAAGCCGGTCACCCGATTCATCACCCGAGTTCTCAACGACATGCCGTCGCCGGTGCGTGACCGGCTCGGCTCGGCACCGCGCTCTGAGCTGTACCGCAAGCTCGGCGGTCCGGCTGACCTGGAGGCCGCACTGGCTACCGCCACGCCCGGCCGGCTGGCGATCCTCCAGCTCCTGCCGATCGCAGTGGCCTGGGAGTACCAGATGAGCGAGGTCTCTGCCGAGGTCAAGAACACCTGGCGGGAAGGGCGCCACAGCCCCTGTCCCACCGCTGACGCGGCTCAGTGGCTGAGATTCGTGGTGAACGAGCTCGGGCCGGAGCTCGGTGACAAGGCTTACGTGCCGGCTCCGATAGAGCAGGCATTGATCGACGGGACTCCATACCAGGGGAGTTCCACCGACGCCGTCAGCGACAGCCCTGCGACACCGGAGAGTGAGGAAGCAGGCCAGGAGATTCACACCGACACCGTCGACGACATCGAGGCCGCAGCCACCGTCCATGATGCTGGAATCGCCGAGGCCCAGCCTACCGAGACCGATACCCAGGATGATGCCTCCCTGGGTGAGGACCGGCCCCCGGCCGACCCATCAGACGTCGAGCGCAACCTGACCGGCGTCTCTGCCGAGGTGCTGGACACGACAGTTCCCGCATCGGCCGAACTCACTTCCGACGCCCAGGACGAAGCCGAAACGCAGGACGATCTGCGGGCTGCCTGATCTCAGACCGTCAGGTCAGTCGACCTGACGTACCACTGGCGCCTGAAGAGGCATCACCGCCTGCTCAGTCCGGCTGCACCAGGCAGTTATCCAGCCCATTGGAGCGGATAGCCCCCTCGCCGGGACGCGCTACTCCCGCAAACGACTGCGTGCGCCTCTACGCCTAAGGCGTGGCGGCACCGGATTGCCTCATCGCAAGGCGATGCACCGCTCCCGGCGCATACATCAGCGCCCTGTCCCCACCTCAGTGGCCTCACGACCACTTCCGATCCCATCGAGAGGACTCACCCACATGACCCATGAAGCCGAGCCCCTGTTGACCCCGGCTGAGGTCGCGACGATGTTCCGCGTCGACCCCAAGACCGTCACCCGCTGGGCGAAGTCCGGCAAGCTTTCCTCCATCCGGACCTTGGGTGGACACCGGCGCTACCGCGAGACGGAAGTCCGCGCACTGCTGGCACGCCCCGACTCGGCGAGCCAGTGACATGGCAACGCGCGGATTCGTCGGCTTCGTAGTCGACCAACAGGAGAAGATCACCTACAACCACCACGACTCGTTTCCAGCCGGGGTTGGCCTGGACATCCTGACGTGGCTACGCGCTGCCGTCCGCACTCTGGACGAGATGCGGCAGCGAGTCGCCGCTCTGCGGGTCGTCAGCGACTCCACCAAGCCCACCGTCGATGACATCGAGCGGCTCAGAAGGTACGCCGACACCTGCACAGATCCCACGCAGATCGAGGATTGGTGGCAGCTGCTCTGGCAGACCTACGGCAATCCTGCGGCCATCTTGGACGCGGGCGTGATCTGGGACGCGTCCTACTTCCCGGCCACATCCACTCATTGCGAGTGGGGGTACATGATCGACCTCGACGTCAAGGTGTTCGAGGTGTACCGCGGCCAGCAGAGCGAGCCGCACCAGCGCGGCCGGTTCGCACCGGTTCCCGAGCCCAGCCAGGCCTACCCGGCAGCTTTGGTCATGGGATGGCCACTGGGCCAGTTGCCGAGCGATGACGAGTTCCTGGCTGCCCTGACTCTCACTGAGTAGCTCCTGGGCGATGTGGCGTACCGACGCGTGAGCCGCTCTGTCGCCGCTCGCATCCCCCTGGTCCATCCGCGGGCCTGGCCGCTCAGGCCGGGCCCGTCGCATGCATGCCCTCACGATCCATCCTCTAAGGAGCACATCGCTGGTGACTTCCACGTCCGCCCTCGCCCTGACCACACGCGACATCGACCTGAAGAATTTCGTGGACCTGCTGCGGCACCAGCAGGCGCACAAGGTCGACGTGGTCGTGCACAGTGAGCAGATCCGCGCCGTAGGCACGCGGTTGCAGCTCACCGGCACTTCGCCGCTCCTGTCGCCCAGCGGCGTCACTGCCACCTCCGGCCTCTACACGCCCACCCGGGTGTGCGATCAGGGCCTGGCCAGCAAGCTCGGCATTCCGCAGCAGTATCTGCGCCGCCTGCGCGCCGAGAAGCCTCAGCTGTACGACGCCAACGTCAACGGCTGGCTCAAGAGCGCCGATCGTCGCTTTCTCCTGCGTGGCCTGCACAGCGAACGCGGCGGCCACGGCATCGCGCGCGCCTTCCTGTCCGACAGCTACCGGATCATCGACAACCTCGACGTGCTGACGGCCGCTCTTGAAGGAGTGCGCCAGGCCGGCGTCCAGGTCCAGATCGACGGCTGCGACCTCACCGAGCGCAGGATGTACGTGCGCGTGATCTGTCCCCAGGTCGGCGCGCTTGCACCGGACCTGCTGCGCAACTACCGCAGCCCGTTCACCGGCGCCACCGGCGCCGAGAACCCGCTGGTGTTCGCCGGCTTCGTCATCGCCAACAGTGAGACCGGCTGTGGCGCGTTCACTCTCATACCGCGCCTGGTATTCCAGGTGTGCCGCAACGGTATGACGATCACCACGGACGCTCCCCGGCACGTCCATCTTGGCGCTCGCATGGATGAGGGCATCGTTCGTTGGTCGGCCGACACCTCACAGAAGAATCTGGCCCTAGTCACTGCCCAGACCAGAGATGCCGTCGCCACCTATCTGGACGTCGACTACGTCCGCGCCAAGCTGAACGAGCTCAGTGGCCTGGCCCACACCGTGGTTGATGACCCAGCTCGGACGATTGAGTCAGTGGCCAAAAAGCTCTCGTTCACCGAGGAGCAGCAGGAACTGATCCTCGGCCACTTCATCAAGGGGGCCGACCTCAGCGCTGGCGGCGTGATGCACGCCGTCACCAGCGTTGCCCGGACCATACCTGACGCCGACATCTCGCACGAGATGGAGAACTCCGCGCTTCGAGCGCTACACCTTGCCGCTGGCCGTCGCTGAGCTTCTCCCCAGACGTGCCGCATCCGCCATTGCTGATCCCAAGAAGGCGCCGTGGTGTGCCTGTCCGACATCCCCTATCCCCCGCCTCGGCCGCGTCGAGAAACCGCGTGTCAGGTGGCTGCCCGAGACATTCGGGCGCTTGAAGCGATCCATCAGCGGCTTCTCGCCGACGATGACTGGAATGCCGACACCCTGCAGGCCATCGAGCAGATCATTCTCGACACCGGCCGGGTCACGATTGCCGAAAACGTCAGGGCCGACATGATCGAAGATCATCGGGGGCGGCCGGTCGCACGGGTGGACTCCGATCAGATGGTCGGCTTCTTCTACCAAGCGGCCCACGGCGGCATCCGAGTCGAGCTGTTCACGCGCGATGCCGAGGCAGCCGGCCGCCTGCACGTCGAGCTCGACGGACAACCACTGCACGCCAGCGGCGCGCGCGACCCCGGCTCAGGGGCGCGCCCAGCCCCGTGCGATGTGATCCACAGCACCACGTAGGGCCGGGCCTATGTCCCCTCCGGCCTGCGCAGAGTCCAGCAACTGAGGAACCCATGATTACTGACACCGCTCCGCAGCTTCGCCACGTTGAGATGGCGTGGCGCGGCTACGACAAGATCGCCGTCGCCAATTCCCAGCCGAAACCTGCATTGCGCTGGTACCAGGAGGAGTACCGCAGCACCTGCGGGACGGGCTGCTGCTACGCCGGGCACCTTGCCCTCGCGGCAGGCAGCCACTGGCTGGTCAAGATTCACAACAATCAGATGACCATCGACGGTACCCCCGTCACCAAGACCGACCGCCGTTGCGTTGAGCACTCCATCCACCAGTACATGCTCGCCACCGAGGATGACCCTCTCCCCCTTATCCGGCTGGTCCGGGGCAAGCGGGTCATTCATGTCCGCCACCAGGCCGCCCATCTCATCGGGCTGAACCCCTACGCCGACAACCACGACGACGGCGGCCTCTTCGCGCCTGGCAACTCACGCGAAGATCTGGCCCGGCTCATCACCGAGCAGATCGGCCCCCGCCCATAGCCCACCTCTCCTCGGCCGGCTCCCGCAGTTTCCGAGCCGGCCCTCCTCTCACGGACGGAGACTGACATGAATCGCCAGGCAGAGCCGCAGGAGGCATCACCCGTCGCGGGCAGCCTGCGGCCGGTGGCACGAGAGCCGAACGTGGTGATTCGCAACAACAGCCTCTTGTGCCCATACCGCGACTGTGGTGCGGCCAACGAGATCGTCGAACTGGAAGTCGCGACCCGCAGGAACGAGCTGGAGATCACAGCGAACGGAACGCTCACAGTGCTGGTCGGCAATCACAGATTCGTGTCCGACGGGTACGAGTGCGGCGTTTGCAGCCGCCCAGTACGCATACCCGACGGCCATTCCATCGCATCCCGTGACGATGAGTACGACGCCTCGGCGGCGCCACCGGCGCAGCCCCGCTGAGATAGCCCATTTCAGACATCGGTCGAGCGAACTCCCCACGAGCTGCACTCGATTGTGCGTGCAGCGCTGCCCCAGCACCGGCCTCGTGGCCAGTGTGGCGCCGCCACAGCCCAAGAGATGCCGGCCCAGAGTGCACGCCCGGCAGGACCCAGGCTGAGCGGTTCGAGAGCTTGGAGATTCCTGACGCCGATCTTGACCTGTGATCAGGAAGGACTTTGATGGACAAGCTGGTCGCGACCGGCAACCGAGACTTGGACGCCTATCTGCGCGCGTCACGTGCTGTCCTGCCGCTCCAGCGGGGACTGGACGACGCCGAGAAGCGGCTCGCATTCGCGGTTTGGGACCGCAGCGTGTGGTGGGCACCGAACTGGGACCCGGACGAGGATCGAGCCGGCCACCCACCGTATGAGGATGCTGAGGCCATCGCCGCCAGCGCCCCCGGCCTAATCGAACAGGCGATGGACAGGGCCGAGGTGTTCTACAAGACCGGGGCCGCAGCTGCTCCGCGCCTGGCGAAGGTCGCCGCCGACCAGATCGTCGCCATGTGGGAGTCGTATGACCCCCGATACCGGGAGGTCTGATGCCGGCGTGGATTCGCGATGAGCTCGTGAACCTGGTCGCCGCTATCAGCTCCGTCCTGGACGTCAATGGCGAGCGGGCCTTCACGTTGTCGGATGCCCACGAGGACCTGCCCCACATCCTCCCCGAGGACGAGGGCAACCGGTGACGCAGCTCGAGCCGCTGCCGCGGGGAGCGGTAGTCACCTACCACGGCTCCCTGCAGGCAGAACACGGCACATGGACTGTGGCCGGGCCATGTGCCTGCGGCGGCTGCATGACGGTCTTCCACCACGTGTGGGACCAGATCTATTGGTCCCTACCGCTCCACGAACGACCCAACATCGACAAGCACTACGAGCCTTACAACCGCTACGAGCTGGAGCGCGAAGACGGCGATCGGCTGCTGTGCGTCCGCCGCTCCAGCATCACCCCCGCAACTCAGGACAGCCGATCATGACTCACTGCCAAGACGCCGCAGATCTCGCCGCCCAAATCACCGGACTCGGATTTGCCGTCGACATAGGCGACGAGCCCACCCCCGGCCTGTGCCGACTCACGATCACCGGATCAGGATCATGGACCGCAACCGTGGACGTGCCCCTCGCAGGTGGCCGCAAGGTGCTCACCATCCATGCAGCCGACCCTGAGCAGGCCGCCGAATTCGCCCAGGTGGCTCGTTTCCTCGGCTGTGAAAGCAGCCACGAAGGGGGGACGTGAGCCACAAGCCAGCCGTCCTCATCATGCACGCGCGGCTGGCTCGTTGGGAGGTCGCCCGTGCCGGTAGCCGCTCCCATCAGGTGATCACGCTCACGCGCGACGCGTTGACCATCCAAGTCACCTTCGCGAGCGGCGAGCCAACCACTACGGAGATGCTGGCACCAGGCGCCGCCTCATTCGTCGGCATCGACAGGGCCGCAGTCGGCCTCTGGATGAGGACGAGCCGCGCCGAGATGGCACTGCACACGGTAGGCAACCGGGTCACAGTCGCCGGCAGAGCAGGAACCGTCATCGGGTTCGAGCTGGTGAAACGGCGTCCAGCTGCCGGCCCGTGGAGGTTCCGAGTCCAAGTCGTCTACGACGACGGCTCGGAGGGCACCCCGTTCCCGACCATCGCGGCGCCGCTCGCTCCCGCCCCGGCTCCGGCCAGCTGCGCAGGTTGGCAGTGCGAAGAGCTCGGCACTCAGATGTGCCTGGTCCGCGGGTACGGGCCCGCCCTTGGGCCGCTTGAGCGCACGACACTGTGCCCATTTCACGCGCAGTTCGGTGACCGGCGGCTGACCGTTGCCCGCGTCCTGCACCAGATTCCTACCCCTGCCGCCATACCGGCAGCAGACGATCGGAGAGCAGCATGACCATGCCCCCTGTCCTTCCCGAACTGCCCAGCACGGGCGGCTGCCGCACCACGAGGCATGTTCCGCCCGAGGTGCTGAACAGCCCGCCGTACATCCGGCCGGGCGCCCTGCACACCTATCCGACGGTGGTCACCACCGTAATCCGGCCCTGGCGTACAGAGCTCCTGCGCGTCACGATCACTGCCGTGCACGTCGAAGGCTGCCCGGTGCTCGCGCAGACGCCTGCCGGCCAGCACGGCGAGTGGACTGGGACCGGCGAGGACATGCACTCCGCGATCCGGTTCGGACCTACGGAGGAATTCACCTGGTGCGACGCGTGCATGTCGCACCGTCTCGGCCATGTGGTGCTGCCGTCCGGGGAGCGCCGCTATCGTCCGGTCGGCTCTGTGGGGGTCACCCATCAAGGTGAACCGGCTAGTGCGCGGTTCGCGGTCGCCGCGGTCGCCGAGGTGTCTGGCGGGTGGTGTGTCGTCACCTGGACTGTGGCGCTGGCGGAGGCCGAGTTCATCGCGCGGGGATGGCCGACGACGGCCGTCGTGCTCGATCCGAGCGAATGGCCCAGCGAGGAGGCATCATGACCCCGGCCGACGTGATCCGAGATGCCGTCGCGCTGATGCGCTGCCACTGGCGGGTGCGCGGGGACTTTGTCGTCGGCTGGTCGACCATCCGGTTCGGCGTGTGTCCGGTCGCCGCGTTCAGCGTCGTCGCCGGGGATGTGTTTGTGCGCGGGGCGCCGCTCGGCCAGGTCCCCATCGTGCAGGAGACGATCGCATGGCTGGTCGACCACCACCGGCTGCCCCGTTCCCGCCGCGAGGCCGAGCTCGGAGTCGATGACCCGGCGCTCGCGTACCTGCGAGTTGCTGAGTGGGCCGACAGTTTCCCGGAAGACCAGGACGACAGACTGTTCCGCCTCATGGAGACCGCCGCCAAGGCCTGGCGGCCGGAGCCTTATCCCAAGGAGACGCTTATGACCGCTCCGTCTGCCGGCTCTGACCAGCCCCAGCTCCATCGCGAGCGAGCCTAGCGGGCGTACGATCTGGCCGCCGACGAGGAACGCGACGGTCCCAAATGGGATCAGGGTGAGTTCCGCACCTCCTGCGGCACCGGTTGCTGCTACGCCGGGCTGCTCGTCCATGACGAAGGCCGCCAGTGGTCCGACTCGCTCATCACGGAGGCGCCGGCCCGCATGGACGAGACCAAGCACCTGCGCTGGGGGGACTTCTTCCACGAGTACCTGATAGCTGCTCCCGGCGACCCAGAGCAGTACGTCGAACAGTTCCGGGGGACTCCGGTCATCCATGTCCTGTACGCCGCCGCCGCGCTGCTTGGCTTGGGCTTGGACCCGGCCTCTGTCTCGGAGCTCACCGACGACGGTGGCTTGTTCGCCGGAGGCAACGCCCTCGAAGACCTGGAGCGAATCATCGCCGGCCGGTTCGGTCCACGTCCTGCGCTTGTGGGCGGAGTCGACCGCCGACAAGCCGACAACCGCGGCGAGTTGTAGCAGCGCGAGCCCGCGCCTATCGGGCTCGCGCCATTTCGATCGTACGGCTCCCGCCCACCGGCGGGCGGGAGCATCCTTGAACCGAGAGGGGATTGACCATGAGGCTCGCAGCACTCGCCGCAGCGACGGCACTCGTCATCGCCCCTCCCGCCGGCTGCGGCGCGAAGGGCACCACGACCGACCCGTACAAGCCGGGCGCGCTCGGGTGCGAGCGGTACGTGCACGTCGAGGCCGTCCAACTCGGATCGGCTGAGCCCCGCGTCCGGGTCCTGGTCAACGAGGAGTGCACCGACCCGTCCGGGATCGCCACCCAGCTGCTCGCGATCGACCTGGAGTACCGCGAGACGGTCACGGCGCCCTGGCTGGCCGTCACCAGCGCGCGGTTCCCGAGCGTGGCCCCTGACCACCGGTATGTGCTGACGCACTACCCGTGCCTGTCCGGCCGCTACCGCGCCAAGGTCGGCGTCGCCGGGACGTTCGACACCGGCAAGGAATACCGCGCCACGGTTGAGGAGTCCGCGCGGATCAACTGCGACAAGCCGCGCCGCATCTCCTAGCAGGGCCTCCACCAGCGGCGGCGGCGAGCCGCCCGGGCGCGGAACCGCGCCTCCCCGCCCGGATCGCCGGCGTACGGGCAGCGCACCTGCAACCTCGGGTGCGGCGGCACGACACCAACCGCCCACGCTGACGCGGCCTCCGCCGCCGCGCGCGTGATGTTCCTGGTCGCGTACGCGGGCGGCCGAGTGTGATCCGGCGCCTCGCCTGGCCACACTCCCCACCCGTCGCCCCACCAGGCGACCGTCCACACCTGCACCGATTCCACGGTTTCCACATTCCGATCGTACGGCTCCGCCCTGCGGCGGGGGCCATCACCTGCAGAACCCGCACCACCGCAGAAAGAGATCGACGTGACTCGTCGCCCAGGACAATCGATAGATCCTCCGCAGTACCAAGACCTGACCGCCGGGCAGGTCATTCGACCCGAGCCCGGCCGACCACGCATGCTCGACGCCGACCCGCGCCCCAGCGACAACGGGGACCGGCTGGTCACGTTCACTGATGGCACGTGGATGCAAGTCGATCCCACGTCGCGCCCCTTCGATGTCGTCCCGCTGTTCGACTACGAGTTCCAGGCGTACTCACCGGGCCAGCTCGGTGCCCCTTCGCATCGCGACCGGCCAACGCCGATCGTGTGCTGGGCGCACGCTGACGACGTTGACGAGAAGGCCGCGCGCCTGCACGCCGACGGTTACACCGACATTCGCTGGTGGCTGCGCGCAGTGTGCGAGGAGACCTACCGCGTGTGCTATGGCAACCGCCCGCCCCAGGGGAGGCGCGCTGATGGCTAACGTGGCGATCCCCATCCACCTTGCGAACGCCCCCGCGCACAACGGAATGGTCATTCCGTACATCAGCCTGCGGCACGCGGACGGCACTCCAGAACTCGGCCGCGTCGAACCCGCCCGCGTCACCGAATGCCTCACCGGGCAGCTCTGCCAGCTCTGCTCCCGGCGGCTCGATGGTGCCGCGGTGTTGATGGCACGACCGCAGGACTTCGGGCACGGTTACGTCAGTGAGCCCGCCCAGCACCCGGAGTGCGCGGCCTACGCCATCAAGGCATGTCCGATGCTGGCGGGCCGGCTGCCGCGTCTCCGCGACCGGACCCGGCCACAGCGCCGCTGCTGCTCTCGCGCCGACTTCTGCTGGTGCGGCCTGGACGAGCCGCCCAGCGTAGACGCCATCATCCGGTCCGGTCGGGCGGCCACCCCGTGGTACTCGGTCCGCTTTCACATGGACGAGTACGAGGTGGTGGAGTCGGCCCGGAAAGGGCTGCGTGGCATCTCCCTCCATGCCCTCACCCGCCGGAAGGTCCGGCTGGTGTCGTGGGGCAACCCCGACGTGTACGAGCTCGGGCGCATCGTCATGAATGGCCTGCCACTGCCTGGTGGCGGCTGATGTACGGCGTCGTCTCCTATGGCATGGGCGCCGACTCCACGGCGCTCCTGGTGGAGTGGCTGGAGCGCCCGGCTTCGCGCCCACCCGAGCTACTGCCAGACCTGTCCAACCTGATCGTCATCACAGCGCAGGTCGGTCCGGCAGGCCGAACATGGCGTTCCTCAAGGTTACGCTGCCCGCCGACGAGCTGGACGACGCCGAGCGCATCGGCCAGTACGCCATCAAAATTGCCCGGCACCTGGTGCAGGTCATTCCGAACGCGAACGACCGTCCGGCATGGGACAGCTTGAAGGAGCTGCTGTCCTCAGACGGGCCGATGGGCGGCACCTCGCGTCAGGCATGGCTCCGCATCCTTGAATGGCTGCCAGCCGCCCGCAGTGCCGGGGATATGCTCAACATGCCCAGCGTGAGCATCTGACTCACGCTCTGCTCCCCGCGCATGCGGGGTTTCCCCGCGCTCGCGGGGACGTGACCCGGCCATCAAGGGCCGGCGATACGTCACGCCCCAAGGAGCGACACATGACCAGCCACAACCGGTACCCCGCCGTGTGCGAACTGTGCAACCACAACATCCCCGCCGGCGAGGGCGTGAAGCGCCGGGAACTGGGCGTACGGGAACGAGGCTGGACCTACCTCCACGCCGATTGCGCACCCGCCTACGACGAGATAGCCCGATGGCTGGCGGCAGCCGCTCGCGCCGAGATGACCGCCAAAGGCCGTAACCCTGACCGGCTGGACGATGAAGGTCTCGTCGAGGCGGCGCGCATCAGCACCGTAATCGACATGATGCACCTCTTCCCAGGCGATGGGCACCGGCGGCACGTTCACAAGTTCCCGGTCTGGGACCTGGATTCCCTGCCGTCGCAGGGCTGGGAGGAGTACCCGGCACCGGGCCTCTCCCGCGTGTTCATTCACCCGGAGAAGGGCGTGGCAACCGTCCACCCGGTGGCGTCGTATACCGCGCTCAACATCCCCGAGTGGCACATACCGAGGTCGAACACGACTGATGGCGAGCACGTCGTCATCTGCCGCATCGGTGAGAAGTCCGTCCAGCTCGCTGCCACGATCCTGGCGGGCGCTGCCTCGGTTGTCCAGGAGCAGAACCGATGAGTAACACGATGATGACGTGCCCCGGCCCGAATGTGGATCACTGCGTGTGCTGTGGTCGCCGCTCCCCCAGGCAGAGAGATGGCGAGTGGTGGAGCGCATCCGGGCAGCTCGTATGCGGCGTGGAGTGTTACGACCACGTCGAATCGGGCGACCCGGAATCTCACCGGCACGACGAGGTGTGCGAACTCCTGTAAATTCACCGGCATAGCGAGCCTGCTCCCCGCATAGGCGCGGAGTTTCCTCACAACTGTGGGGGTGTCCCAGGGGCCTGACCACGCCCTACTAAACGATCAAGGGAGACCCCCATGTCCTGGCTACCTGGCGGGGAGCGCTACACCCGCCTGCCCATCGAGGCCATCCACGAGCTACTGGAGAAGTGGCACCCGCGCGGCGTCCGCTCGATGGACCCGGACGACACGTTCGTCACGATCACCTCCGCAACGCGGTGCTCGGAGTCAGCCGAGCCGTGCGACCCACCGTGCGGTCTGTGGTGGGTCGAGTTCAGAGCAGGCGATCCGGATGAGGGCAACGTCTACGGCAAGCATCTGCGGGACGACGACTGGCTGCCCGTGCCCGTGCAACGCCTACCCTCGGCCGTCGCTCAGCGGTCAGTCGGGGACCACGGGTACTGGCAGTAGGACGACCGCCCGGTGCGCGCTGATTCTTCGGCTGGCGGGAGTCTCAGATGCGGTTGATCGTCGTGCGGGCCACCCCGCTCAGCCGGTGGATCTCGCTGTCGGACAGCCCGGCGGCGATAGCCTCCTTTACCAGCGGATCGCGGTCGTCTTTGCGCTCGCGCCAGGCGATCAGGTCATGGCGAGCCAGCTCGTACCGGGCGTTCCGTGGCGGATAGAGCAGATCGAAGCTGATCACGTCGATGTCGGCGATCTGGGCGCGGTCGCCGAGGGTGCGGGCTCGCTCGACCGTGACGGCGCGCAGGGTGCGAAGTTGCTGAAGAACCTGTTCGGCCTGGTCGCGTATGTACGTGTCGGGCATGCCGCCACGGAGCAGCTCGTTGCCTTCGGCCTCTGAGGTGAGGGCGCGGTGCTTGATCTCCAGCGTGTCCAGCTCGCCCAGGGCTGCGAGGACACGCTGCCAGCGGTCGAGGCGGTTGATGGCGTCTTGCACCTGGGCGTCGTCGAGATCGGCGTAGATCCAGATGCGGCCTGCCTGCGCGCCGTCGAGGTGGAGGGTGACGAGGGTGACCCACGCGGTTTCGGCAGTGCGGGCGGTCTTGTCCACGACGTGCAGGCCATAGATGGCCGTGATCTGGTCGCCGGTGGGGGTGCTTCGCGGTGGTGTGGCTCCGCTGCGGACGCGGACGACTCGGATTGAGGTCATACGCCTACCATAACGCTCACCTGTAGCGTACGCTACAGGTGAATAGGATTTGCCGTAGCGCACGCTACAAGATCGAAGTGCGCGGAAGGGAAGCACCATGTACTCCTGCATCGCGCTCCACCCGAGCGCGAACCCCTCAGACATCCCCGTCGCGACCTTAGGAATCGAGGTCACCATCCCCCACCTCGCCGAGGCGTGCAGCCTCGGCAACATCGACCCCCAGCACCTCGGCGGCGACGCCACTACCGCCGCCATCGAGGCGGCGATGACGTGGCCACCGCCGCCGCCGGGAACCACCCTCGCCACCGTCCGCGCCGACGCGGACAGCGTCGGCGCGATGGCCGTCCTCACGCTGCGAGCCACCAACCTGCACCCCAGCGTGGCCCGCATGCAGATCATCGCGGACGCGGACAAGGAGGCGTCCGGCCCGTGGCCCGGCCCTCGGCCAGCCCCCGCGCCCGAGGGCCTGGTCGGCCCCGCCACGCCGGTCATGCACCTGGCATCGGACTACACCCGCTCGCTCCCGGACCGGGTCGAACTCCTCGCCCTCTGGCTCATGGACGCCGGCGAGGGCGACGACGAGCTCGGCGAGTACGCGGCTCGCGCCCTGGACGAGGCACGGGAAGCGCTGGCCGACCTCCAGATCAGCCTGCACGGCCACGTGGCCGTGGTGGTGGGCAGTCACCGGCTGGCCTTCGCGCTCGGCTACCGGCATGCCCCCGTCGTCGTGGCCACCAACCCCGGCTTCTCCTTCGCCGGCGGGCCGCCGCACCGCAAGCACACCGTCGCGCGCTGGAACAGCGCCACCCCGGCCGTGGACTGGCATGGCCTGGTGGACAAGCTCAACGCGGAGGACCCCGCCGTCACGGAGTCGGCACGCTGGGGAGGCTCCGCGTCTATCGTGGGCTCGCCGCAGGGCATCAGCTCGGGGCTGGCCACCGAGGATGTCGCCGTCATCGTCCAGCACTTCGTGGAATGAGGGACACCATGCTCAATGTCGTGATCTTCGGGTCGGCGGCGGCCCCGGCCGGTCGCACCGTCCATGACGTGGATGTCGCCTACGCCGGCGATCGGGCGGAAGCCGTCGCCCTCGCAGTCCAGTGGGCCACCACTCACGGGTTCGCCGACCTACCGCTCGACCTGCACGAAAGCCAGGTGATGAACGGAGGGCTGGTCATCCCGTCGCCGTGTGGCCTCGCGGTGCCCGCCATCGCGTTAACACCGGACACAGCCGTGCGCGTGTGGGCGTATCACACCCTCGCCTCGTACGTCCGCGCCTACGGCGAGGACCTGGGGCGCTTGGCGGAGGAACTACCTGACCTGGTGAAGCTCTCCGTCGTCGCCGCGCCCGGCTGGGAAGACGTTCCGGACTGGAAGGCGTACGTCGGCGGCCTACGGGCACTACGGGCCGCGGTCGCCAAAACGTCCAACCCCGAGGCGACGGCCGCTACGCTGGCTCGCGCCTACGGACCCGTGATCGGCAGGCTGCTGAGGGAAGACCCCATCGCCAGCCGCGACGTGATCGAACGGCTGGAGCTCAACACGTCACGGCCGAACCTGGCGGGTGCCGTTGGCGTCCTCACCCGCACGCCAAGTGATCAAAACCTGGAGAATCTTCTCTACGGCGGCTGACACGCCAGCCCGTGTCGACCCCCCGTTGTACGCTTCGGCTGCACGGGGCTTCGGCCTCGACCGCACACTCATCATCCCTGGTGGGATCACAACATCAAGATTGTCGCCCCGGTCTGAAGGGGCTTGCCCCCGCGTTCATCATCCCTGGTGGGATCGCCAACAGGTCAACTCTGCCCCCAGGAGGAATCATGATCAACCTACTCCAGAACCCGGCCGCCGAGCACGAGGTCTACATCCAGGACGACGACGGAACGGTGTGGCGGCTCGCGATGGAACCACCCCCTGAGGCGTCCAGCGTCCTCTTCACGGTAACGCCAACACCTCGCCGCAAGCCGCTGAGCCGCTGGCGCTTCGGGCTCATCGCCAGCCAGCTCCGCTTCAAGGCGCTCAAGCCCAGCCCTGACGAGGGAGACGAGATCGTGCCTCGTGAAGGGTTGGAACTCGTCGCCACGTTCTCGGACGACAATGACATGGCCGTGGTCATGGACCAGGCGCTCATCAGACCCGCAGCACTGACCTGCATCGGCGAGGAGTGGTTCGAGCAGCGTGAACGGGAGACGGTCTTCCCGTACTCGGCCGCCATCAAGGAACTGATCGCCAACCGGACCGGGATGGCGTGCGAGGAATGGCTGAACGGATCACAGTCGCTCCAGCCCCGGTTCATGGTCTCGGCAGACCCGGGGCGAGTGATCGTCACTGCCGAGACTCCTGCCGCGTTCGCCCGCGCCGTAGCCGAAGTGCGCAACGCCGGCTACGAGGTGCGTGTCGAGCCGGGGCTACTGCCCAGCGGGCTGGAGGTCCAGCTCCACGAGATCGCCCAGGCCAAGGGGTGGACAGTGCCCGAGGCTGTGACAGCGGAGTACGAGCGGGCGATCATCCCGGTGGAGGCGTAAGGTCGGCACCCGCTGACGCGAGACGCGAAGAAGGCCCCACCCGAGCGGGTGGGGCCTTCTCTGTCTGAGCAGCCGCAGTTTACGGCAACTTCTCCTCAATGACGGCGATCGGTGCAACCGGGCCGGACCTCGGCGACGCCCGAACCACGCGTGACCAGGCCGAGCAGTTTCCGTCCGCAGGCCGAGCAGGTTGTCGATGTGTCACCGCCACGGACTGGCCGGCAACTCCGTTCACCATCGAGGCGGGTGGGGTCGTGGCGAGCACCAGCGTTGG
This sequence comes from Nonomuraea sp. NPDC023979, assembly GCF_040639085.1. Classification (NCBI taxonomy): domain Bacteria; kingdom Bacillati; phylum Actinomycetota; class Actinomycetes; order Streptosporangiales; family Streptosporangiaceae; genus Nonomuraea; species Nonomuraea sp. NPDC023979. The sequence continues at coordinate 45,453 of NZ_JBEZZG010000016.1, read as the reverse complement.
CCCTCGACGCTATGGACTGCCGGGCACCGCAAGACTGAGCCACGATCGGTGTCTCAAGCCAGAGGCTAGGGGAGAGCGCGTTGCGGCCCCAGCCCGCGCCGCAACCCAGCGCAACCGTGTCAGTAGCTGAGCACGCCCAACGTCGGCGTCCGACGACTGGGATCGGTCCGGTCGGGCCTTTCCCCTCCCGGCTTCGCAGCCTGCGTCACGGGGGCGCTACCTACGCAACCCCCCTCTCGCCCCCGCAGCGCGGGGCTCAAAAGGGGGGGCGAGGTCTGCCCACCCCAAGATCTTTTGCTGGCGCAAAACATCTTGGGGTGGGCAGACACGGGTGATTGCGCGGCAGCTTCCCGCGCCGCTGACGGCCGCCGCCGGAAGGGGAGGCCCCGCCGTCGCGGTTCCCGCCACACCTGGCCCTCCTCATTCGGCAGCCCCGTCACTCACACGCTCAGGAGCTGCCATGACCGCGCTCAGCCACCCGCACAACGCCCTGCACGCTGACGCCCTGCCTGTGGCCGACGAGCAGCCCGCCATTGCGATCGTTGGCGCGTCGATCACCGGCCCCACTCTGGCCCTGTTACTTCACCAGGCCGGCCTCACCAACGTCACCGTGCTGGACGCCTCACCTGAACTGCACGCGCAGGCCGGCGGCGTCATCGGCCTGGAGCACACTTCCCTGGCCGCGCTCGACACCATCGGCGTCCCGCAGCACGAGTTCGTCCCCTTCACCAGCGAGCGCGTGATCGCCGTCAAGGTCGCTGACCGCAAAGAGGCCAGCCGCGCGCACACCTACTACCCGGGCCGCTCCACCGCCTGGCATCTCATCAACCGCGCCCTGCTGGAGCGGTTGCCGGAGAGCTGGCTGCACCTGGGACGCCGCGTCCAGGACCTCACCGTCGATAACGATGGGCGTGCGCAACTGCAGATCGCCGACGCCGACCCGGTCAACGCTGACCTGGTCGTCTTCGCCGACGGGCGCCGCTCGACCGGTCGCCGCCTGCTCGACCCCGAGCGCAACCTCAGCTACAGCGGCTACGTCGCCTGGCGGGGCCAGGCCCCGAGCACCTCACCGGACCTGCTCGACTACACCCGCATCGAACCGCCCGGCGCAGGCCTGCACCTCTTCCCCGTCATGCAGCGGGACGGCAGTGTCGTCACCGACTGGACCTTCTACCTCAACCACTCCGACGAGGAATTCCGCGACCTGCTCGGCGCCGACCCCACCCGACGCACCTACGTCCTGCCGCACCAGATCACCACACAAGCCCGGCGGCACGTCACCAGCCAGGCCCAGCACCTGCTGCCGCGCCCGGCAGCTGAGGTGATCGAAGCTACACCCACCTGGAGCGCAGCCCCCATCGTTGACATCGCTCCACCTGAGCGGATGGTCTATCCCATCGGACGCAGCGCCCACGCTGTCCTGCTCGGCGATGCGCTGGCTCCCGTCCGGCCCAACACCGCCCGGGGCGCCAACAACGGTATCGAGCAGGCCGCCTCCTTGACCGCCGTGCTGGTCCAGCATCTGCGCTACGGCGCCGACTTGCCCGTGGCGCTCGAAGGCTGGCAGCGACGCTCCCTTCCCCAGGTGCATACCGCTCTGGAGCTCGGCCCGAAGCTCGGTGCCGCGCTCGGGCTCGGCAGACATCCGGAGGTGGCATGACCAGCGCTTATCGGCCAGCCCGCGCCATTGAGCCGGGCTGGCACGTCCGTCTCGCGACCGATTCCAGCATGGCCGACGTCGAGTGGATGCCCGTCCTCGCCCGCGTCGACACCGTCACTGACACCGGGCAGCACCGGATCTGGATCCTCAGTGGCCATCGGGCGGCGGTGGTCGACGCCAACGCTCTGGTCTTCAGCCGGCCGCCGCAGGACTCTGCGGCGGACTTGGACCAGTCCCCGCGCCAGCCCAGGAAGGGCGCACGGTAACGATGAACCGGCGCGCCGGCTGAATCCCCAGGTCTGGCCGTTGCCAGACCTGGGCTCCGGCTCCGTCCACAGAGCCGGAGCAGATCACCAGCAAGCGCGCCAATCCCCGCGCGAGCACCGCTTGCGGAGCCTGGGGCGTCCAGATCTCAGCCGGCGGTCATTGCCGGAGGCTTGGCCCTTCCCGACCACTGAGCCGCAGGCTAGATCCCCGCCAGGCGCGAGAGCACCAGGGGCGCTATCAGGGCTGACGTCCGCAGCTACGGCGAACTCATCAAGCGGCCCAACCCGCACGATCGGCGGCGACGGGCGCCGCCTGTACTGCACGAGCAGGGGCAGATGGCATCCGTGTAGCGGGAGATGGTCCGGGCCAGCCGGCGGACCGGCTGGCTCAGGGCGCGGGCTCCGGCTTCCGTGATCACATACTCGCCCACCCCCTCCAGGGCAGCACGGACCGATATGGCCGCAGCGCTTCTACAATCGCCCCGCCCCTCGTCCTACAGTCGAACGCAAACCCAACCTGGAGAACGCCGTTCGAACCAAGGGGGCGACGTGCTACGCACTCTGATCGCGATCGCACTCAACCGGCGGTTGAACGGCGACCCGCAGTTCCTGAGGTGCGACCAGTGCGGGATCATCGCCGGTCAGCCCGATACACCAATCCGTTTCCGGCATGTCTGGTCAGTCAGCCGCCGACACGGTCACGAGACCCTGCCTGTGGAGTGGATCTGCCCCGGATGCGGCGCCATTGCCCCGCTCGCCACCACTGACGAACTGGTCAGCGACACGGTGGCGACATGCCGGCGGACCGTGCTGTGCCGCTATCGGTGGGCAGTGCCCAGCAGCCTTCGCGAGATCACCTGCCCACGTTGCTACACCACTCAACCGGGCCCGGCCATGGACGGCAGACGAGAGACCTGACCCGTCAGGGTTCACGGATCGTCCCAGAGCGGCGCCGCGCCAAGCACGAGGGGACGCCGCCGGCTCATCTCGCTCCGGGTCGGATGGGGCGGGCGCCGTTCGAGGTGGAGCGAACCTGCCCGCCCTCGCCGGCCCGCCCCCTCCGGCGGGGGTGCCGGGAACGCCACCCGCGGACAGTGCCGTGCGCTGCCGCGTTCCGCGCTGGCGCCCGGACACGTGGCCGAGCCCCCTGACCGGTGCGGAGTCGGCGCGCTGATCGCGCCTGGGCCCTGTGAGGGTGCGGCGTACCGCAGGGTGAGAGGGAGGTTCACGGCGAGCCGCCTGCCGTATGTCCCTGCTGGTCACCCGCCTCGTATTTCGGATCAGTCAGCCTCGCAGGCACGTTCCTCCAGGCAACCCAGGCTTTCGCTGCGCTCACCCCGCCCATCCAAGATCTTTTGGCGCAAACCCAACCCCGGGCGCCAAAACATCTTGGACAGCCGGGGCCGCCTGGGTTGCCTTCCGTCTCTTTCGCCTACGTGTCCTCCCTCACCGAAACACGGACGGGCGCCCGGCAGGGCGCCGCACGGAAGGGAGCCACCATGAACCTCCGACTCGGCCTCGCTCTTTACGCCACCGACGTCACCGCCTGCAGCCGCTGCACCAACAGCTTCGAGCTGCAGCACATGTTCAGGACTCTCGACGGCACGCACATCTGCCTGCGGTGCATAGACGAGGCGGTCGAGGCGCACCGGCTGGGCATGGCCGCCGGTCGCGACATCGCCGACCACGAGATCCCCTTCTAGCCCGCGCGGCGGGGGCTGCGGCCCCCGCTCATCCGCTCCCGTTTCGGACCGTTCCGCACATCCAACTCTCTCTTTCCAGGAGGAAAGATCATGGCCGCTGGCGACACCACCATCACCCTCATCGGCAACCTCGTCGACGACCCCGAACTCCGCTTCACCCCGACCGGGCAGGCGGTCACCCGCTTCCGGATCGCCTCCACCCCGCGGTTCATGGACCGCCAGACCAACGAGTGGAAGGACGGCGAAACCCTCTTCCTGACCTGCAACGTGTGGCGGCAGGCGGCGGAGAACGCCGCCGAAAGCCTCCAGCGCGGCATGCGGGTCATCGTTCAGGGGCGCCTCAAGCAGCGCTCGTACAACAACGCCGAGGGCGAGAAGCGCACCGTCTACGAGGTCGAGGTCGACGAGGTGGGCCCGTCCCTGCGCAACGCCACCGCCCAGGTGACCAGGATCCGTAGCAGCCGCCCGGTCAACACCCCGCCGCAGGAGCCGTGGGCTGACGACTCCGCACCCGTCAACGACCAGCAGGCACCGGCCGCGCAGGTGCCCGCGATGGCGGGAAGCACGGCTAACGGCTCCGAGCCGGGCTTCTACTCCGAGCCCAGCTTCTAGGCGAGTCCGCGGCCCCGTCCCGCAAGGGACGGGGCCGCACGGTCCGCGCAGCCGGGCGCCCCTTGCCTCCGGCGGGCCTCCAGCTCCGCTCTGTCCTCGGTCTCTCCCCATGCCTGCTGAGGGCAGAGCGGATCCCTCCTGAAGCCCAATCGCCGCGGCTCTCGTGCGCCGCGCGCGAGCTGAACCCCGACGAGCGGCTTCGCCTACAGTTCGCCCACGGCCTGTAGGCGGCACTTCTCGCGGGCCCGCTCGGTGCCGCACGCCGGGTCAGTCTCGCAGGCCGTCACTCCGGCGCAACCCGCCCATGCAGAGATCTTTTGCTGGCGCAAAACATCTTGCTGGGCAAGTTGCCCCTCCGCTCCTTGCCTGCGCATGCGCCCCCGTGCTGGGACACCCACGGCGGGCCCCGCTCGAAGAAGCGGCTCGCCCTCGCAGAGAGGAACGCATCATGGACGATCTCGGCACGCTGATGGTGACGACCGGAGTAGTTCTCAGCCTTGGCGCTTTCGGCGCCTTCGTCGCCACCGTCGTCAGCATCCGAGGTGATGACCGGCGGCGAGTTCCTGAAGCGTCCCCCGCTTCACCACGTCGGTTCAGACGACGTGTTCTGGGCACTTACACCCGGCATCGCGCGGCGATCATCCGCCGGACGATGAGCAGCCCGGCGCGGCCTGACAGGTGACCATGTGCGCGCGCCAGCGCCCCGGCGGCCGTCCTGCCGTTCGATGAGGCCGGACGGCCGCCAGTTGGCTCATGGCTGACCATCCTGCTCACGGTGTGACCGGAGCTCGATCTGCTTGCGCTCCAGTCGGGAACGAATGGCGCCGCGGCTACGCCCGAAGGTCGTCATCAGCGTCTGGATCGTGGTGTCGGGTTGTGCCGCGAGTTTGGCCAGGCGCTGGTCGTCCTCGGCCGTCCATGGCTGGTGGGAGTTGGCATGCTTGCGCCGCCGCTCCTGGAGCGTTCGCGCCGCTGAGGCGTCGCTGGCCGCGTTTATGCCGGCGGCGAGAAGCTGGGCAATCACTGCCAGGTCGGCCATCGGCAGCGGCATCGCGGTGTGCCATTCGGCCAGGATCTGGCCATGGGCGTCGGCCCCGGTGAGCTCCACGTGGTGGCCGCCGTCGCCGGGAGTCAAGGTCAGCTTGTAGTGGTGGTCGTTCTCAGCGGCCTGCAGCCGAATTTCGGAGACGGACACGGGGGCTCCTGTCTCGATAGAAGCAACAGCGGGTGAGTGGTGGGAGGAACGGCCGCCCGGCCGGGACGGCGGAAGTGCTACTGCGCCTGGTATCCAGCCTTGACGGCATCCTGACGTGCCCACTGCTGGACTTGCGGCCAAGGCAGTCGTAGCGGCCCCTTGGTGGTGGCGATGGCATGCCAGAGCATGCTGCGCTGGGGAGCGTCGTGCTGTTCGTGGCCGGTGAAGGGGATGTCGTTGAGGTTGAACGGTGCGGTGATGGTGCCGTGGACGGCACGGATCAGGGCCTGGTAGAGGGTGTAGGGGCTCCCGCCGCCGTAGCCGTGCCGGAAGCTGGGACCGGTACCCGGATCGAATGGCACCGGCTCAATCCGCTGTTCGCCGCTTTCCTGTGGGGTGATCGCCAGCACCGCGCCGGTGTTCTCGTCGGCGGCGATGACGGTCTGCTCCGTCCACCCGGCCGGCGGAGCGTAGGGCCATTCGGCGATGAAGCTGGGGGGATTGCCAACCAGGTCGGTATCGAAGACGGCGACGTACCGGCCTGCTGTGTCCCGCCAGAGGCCAACCAGGTGGTCCAGGTCGCCATGATCGGCCAGCCGCTTGCCCCGGCGGGTTGCCGTCAGCACCGCCGCCGCGCCGTCGACAGAGGTCATGCTCTGCCGCCACAGCTCCACGATCGGGCCGTCCCATTCGCCGGCGTAGTACTCGACGTCGTCCACAGCCAGTTCCGGAAGGGCCACACGCAGGCGAGCGCGCAGCAGGAGCATGGCCCGCTCGTAGATGGCGCCCTCAGCCGCGCTGGCGGGTAGGTCCGGCTCGATGCTACGCAGGCGGCGGAAGTCGTCGGCGGCCTGTTTCAAGCTCAGCTGTCCGGCGGTGCGCAGGAACTGCTCAGCGCTCCACGGCAGCTCCGGCAGTGCAGGCTGAGCGGCCAGGTACCAGCCGGTGCCGCGCGCCGGCCGGTCGGCTCGCTCGCGGCGGGCCCGCTCCAGCGTGTCGCGCAGGTCGGTGGCGAGCACGGTGAAGGCGGCCGGGAACTCCTCGGCCAGCCCATGCTTGACCGCAGCTTCCAGCTGATCCTGCTCGGCCTGCCAGCCGTCGGCCGTGCTGGGCACGATCAGGGTGTGTGCGGCGGGGCGGGCGGCCTGGGCGCGCCGGATGGCCGAGGCGGTGCAGGTGCCCGACGGCCAGACCGGGACCGGAGCGCCGATCACGCGGGCCAGATCTTCAGCGGTGACCATTCCGTGGAAACGTGCCGTCGGCTGTACCAGCGTGGCGGCATCAAGGGACGGGTGCTCGGAGCGGCCCCCGAGCAGCGCGTTGCGTGTCTCTTCATGAGGCGCGGCCGCATTCCGGTCGTGGGCGGGTTCCAGGCTGAACACCTGCATCTGGATCTCGTCGTCGGCGCCGTACTCGGCGCCCAGCTGCAACGCGACGATTGCATCCGGCCAGAAGACCGGCGCGATCAGGGTGGCCGCGGCCAGCGGCTGCCGGTCGATGTCCGGTGCCGGCTCGTCGGCTAGTGGGGTGAGTGCGACCACGTGGCCGTGTGGAGTGTCCCAGAGCACGGCGTGCACGCCGTAGCGCTTTCCCTCCTGCTTGATCTCGGTGATGCCGTGGAAGAGCACCGGGGCTGGCCTGGAGGCTTCGGCCTCCGGCCGCCACAGCCACAGTGCGTCATCGGCGGGCACCCGCCCGGTGCGACGGCACCAGGCGTCGATGGTGGTGGCGGCCCACAGCGGCCGCTTGTCCGCATCGCGGCCGTCGGGCGGCGGCAGCTTGCCGTCGCTGTACCAGGCCCGGGCGCGGGACTCGGAGACGCGTACCCGGCGAGCAAGCTGGGCGGTCGTATAGAACTCGGAGCGAAACCGCGCCATCGAAGACCACCCCTTCTAGTAACCGAGCTACATCATACCCCGCCCGAGCGGAACCGCTCGGGCGGCGAGCGATTCCGCTCGGCCTTCCGAGTTCTCGGGACGGCGCGGCGGTATCTGCTCCGGTCATCACGGGCTGGTGCAGCGGCGCCCGGGGGGGCCAGCTGTACGACCGGCCAGGCAGAGGTGTCGAGGCCCACGGCCGCGGGCGCCGCTGTGGCACTGCGGCCCGCGCCGGGCCCGATCCGGACGCCTCCGCCGTCGCGCGAACGCTCGGCCGAGCGCACCGATGCAGCTTGCGGGCGATCTGGCCAGGGTCGGTGACGGTGGCCCAGCGGCCTGGAGGTCGTCTCCACCGCCAGACGCGGCCAGCCTGCTGTCCGTAGGACGCGCATCCGGCAGCGGGCAGCCCCCTCTGGCCACGCTCCGGCCCGGGAGATGCCTGGGCATCCCCAGCACGGACGAATACCGGCGCCGCGGTGCTCTCGGGCCTTGCGTCCGCTTCCGGTCGCGCATTGCCTGCAACCTCGCCGGCACGGTGCCGCTCTCCGCTTCCTGTCAGCCGCCGACGTGGCGGCCCCATGGAAGTTGAGGGGACAGCACTCAGGCCAATGCGGTGTCCCCCTTTCCGGCTTTTCAGCCTGCGGCACGGCGGCGTGCCCTCACAACCGCCCTCTCGCCCCCGCTCCGCGGGGTCAAAAGGGGGGCGAGTTCTGCTTGGTTCAAGATCTTTTGCTGGCGCAAAACATCTTGAACCAAGCAGAAACGGGCGGTTGTGGGTCACTTCGCCGTGCCGCTGACGGCTCAGCGCCGGAAAGGGAAGCCCGCCGCCTCGGCCCGGGCTTACCACCTTCAACCTCCTTCCGGCAGCCCGCATCAGCACAGCACAGGAAAGGGAGAGTCCCCATGCTGCCAGAGGTCCAGGCGTACTACGACGCCATCAGCAGCCGCGAGTACCGCATCGAGACCGACCGCGTGTACCGCGCCCATCCGGTTCCGGAGTGGAACCCCACCATGACCCCCGAGCAGGTCACGGCCTACTTCGAGGCGGACGACGCCCGCAAGGCGGCGTTGCACGACCTGGAGAAGACCTTCAAGCGCAAGCAGGCCGAGGCCTACCAGAAGCTGGTGACGTCCGCGGACCCGCTGGTGCGCTTCCTCGTCACCGACCCGGAGGTGCAGGCCTACCCCGATCACGCGAGGATCGCGCTCCAGGCCCTGCCGATGAGCCGTGAGGAGATGGAGGAGTTCGGCGATCGCCAGGATTGGTGCCGGGAGTTCCAGCGCCTGCTGCGGCGCGCCGAGGAGGCGGGCGTCCTGCCGCCGCCGATGCCCGATCTGGCGGACATCGACGACCTGGTGCGTGAGCTCGCGAACTCATCCGGCATGGAGCAGCGCCGCCTGCGAGCGATCGTCAAGAAGCACGTCCCGGACATCCTCGCCAGCGCCAAGGCCAAGGCCGCGGACGCGCAGGCCGAGGAAGGCGTGCCGGTCACCGTGTAGCCGCACCCCGGGGCGGTGTGGCGGACGTGCACGCGTCCGCCACACCGCCCCGCCCTCACCGAGCCTCGCTGATCCGATGTGGCCCCGCCAGGACAGCCGGATCAGCCGGGTGCGTTCGCACCAGCCCGCAGTTCTGCCGAGCCCGGCATCCCCCGACCGCCCACGGCGTCTCAAGGAGGCATCCATGACATCCGCCCGCCGCCCTTGGCATCCGCTTGCCACCATCCGGCACACCGTCATCCACTGGCGGCGCCGACTGGCCTCTACAGCCTTGCACCGACGGCGCCACCGGCTCTCGCGGCACGGGGAGCCACGTACGCTCGGAGCGGCTCTATCCGCCTCCGACCAGCTGGCGTTGGCCCTTGGCCGCTTGCTTTACCTCTACCAGGTCCGTCCGGACGATCCCGAGGACGGGAGGCTGTTGCTCACCAGCCAGCCCGGCGGCGAGCACCGGTACATTCTGCCGCTGGACACGACGCAGGCCACCCACCTACGGAACCTGGTCAGCCGGGAGGTGGCCAACATCAGCAACACCCAGCCTGGCGGCAGCAATAAATGCGCGCACTGCGGCGGCTCCGGTACCGCCCTGCCGTACTGAAGCCCCCCGCCCCGTGTCCGCGTCTCGGGCACGGGGCGTGGGCTACACCTCCAGTCCACGCCCTGTCGGCCGGGGAAACCTCGCGAGGCGCCGGCTGGCCGCCGTGTGAAGGCCAGCGTCGGGTGTGTGTCGTCTCTACTGGCCGTCCGGGACCTACCTCGCACAGCCGGGAGGCGAAGGCTCTCACCGACGGAACCACTGAACGCGACGACAGCCGATCACGGGGTATCGGCTGGCCTCTGGCGCGGGGTGGCTGGGGGCTCCGCCGCCCCCAGACCCCCGCGCGGCGGGCGTGCCAACCGCCCACCGGGCGCGCCGCGACTCTGATCAGAACGGCGGTCGGCACGCCCGCACCGGCTGGTGCCGCGCCTCTCATGCCTCACCGCTCTTGTGGGGCGCCGGGCAGCTCTATGGCTGGGGCGCTATCCCGCCGCACTAGCTTCCCGGCGAAGCTCGGCGACGACAGCGGGGGTGAGGGGGGATGCTTACCTGGCCGCCGTAGGCATGAAGGACGTGCAACAGCCGCGCCGGTGCCTGCTGGTGCCTGGCAGTGGGTTGTGATCCTGACAGGAGCCAGGATCACAACCCACTAGCGGGGATCAGGAGTCAGGATCGGTAAGCCGGTGCTCCACCATGGACGCAATCATCGAGATGCGGGTGAGCGTCGCGAACAGCGCGTAGAGCCGGTGATCATCGGCGCTCACCGATGCCGCCAGGGCCATCTGATCTTGCGCGGTCAGCCATTCCAGCAGAAGCGTGTGGAACATGGACTTGGTTTCCGGATCGAAGGGAAGATCCAGGAGTGCGAGCCGCGCCCGCTCCAGAGCTTGAGCCGCCTCGCGCCCACCGCCTTCCCTTTCCGGCATCGGGGGGAGACCGATGGGGATGGGGAGGTCGCCGAGCAGTTTGCCGATGAGGTTGTAAGCCCCGACCAGAGTTTCTGCCAGCTCCCCCAGCGACGGGAAGTCGTTGTCGTGCTCTGCCATTGAGCCTGTCCTCTCTTGAGTTTTCAACCTGCTGCCGCCGGGCTGGGGTTCCGATCCCCCGGCCCGACAAGAAAACTATACCACAGTTTTGCCCCGATTGGCGGTATCCTGGGGTCCCGCTCAAGATTCTTTTGGAGAATCCGTGCCGTGCGGGCCACCTCCGCCACGGGGCTGGAGTGTGGTATAGTTTGATGGGGAAGGCTCACCCCACCAGCAGCTTTCCGCCTCACGCACCCATCCGGACGTCGATGGGCGGAGGTCGGCCGGGAGAGGCATCGAGCCTCTCCCGGCCGATACTGCGCCCCTGACCGTCCAGCACGTAGCTGGCCGCTGGATAACCCCGCCCCGCGGAGCACTCGCCTCTGCCGGCCGAAGGAGGAGCATGATCCCGCATGGTCGGCAGGCGGTGGACGCCCAACAGGCCGCCGCAATCCTGGGCATCTCCTACAAGACCTGGCGCAACAGCGGTGGCGCAGCCCGCTACGGCCTCACGCCCTTCGCTCCCGGGCGACGCAAGCCGCTCTATGACCGCGCCCAGGTCGAGGCCGCACGCGACGGCACCCCCCTGCCTTCCTGGGACGCCCTCACGCCACACCCGGGCGACCTACTGGACGAGCAGGACGCCGCCGCAGAGCTCGGCGTTGAGTACGTCACCATTCGCAAAGACCGTTCAACCGGGCGCCTGACCGGATGGAAACTCATCTGCGGCCAGCCGCACATCAAGCGATCCGTGCTCGCCCAGAACATCGCCTCACGCCCCGGCCGGGGCGTGGGCGGCGGCCGCCCGCGCAAGACGTCTACCGCCTGACCGCACTGAGCCGCTTTCGGTACCCGCGCCGCCCGTCCGCCCGCCACTCCATACGCCCCCAAGGGGAAGACATGACCGCAACTGTTCGCGTCCTGCTCACGATCGGCGAGCACGCCGAGCTTGTCACGCCACTGCATCCGGCCACGGCCCCTCTGCGCGTGCCCGCCGCCCGCATCGCCGACCAAGCCCGCATCCCCGCCAGCGAACTACCCGGCCGCCACTTCACCGCCGCCACCGTCAGCGCCACCGACGCAGACGGCTTCACCCTCCTCAGCGATCCGAGGCAGTGAAACTCCCTCAGCTCAGATGTGAGGCCGGGCTACGGCCTTAGAATGGAAGTGCTCCCTCTGGGAGTTTTCAACCTGCTGGGACCGGCGAAGGTTCCGACCTTGGAACTCCCCGGAGTTCTCCCTTCGCCGGTCCCATCTTGCGTCCCGCCCTGATGCGGGCTCACGCGGCGCGGTTCATCGCGCAGAGGTCAAGCAGCCATCCTGACCCGCCCGTGGTAGCCCAGGGCGGGAAGGCCCCGCGCGGGCCGCGCGTGGCCGGCCACGCGCACCTCCCCTAGCTCCCACACCCCCGCCGTCTCAACACAGCGATGTTGACTTTCCGCGTTAACTCTGTCGCGGAGTGTGGCAAGCGCAGCGTCCGCCGCGCTTGCCTATGCCTAGGTGTGAAGCCCGATCATCGGGCTTCACACACCTAGGCATCATTGACTGATCTTGCTAAATTTCCGTGTTAGGCGATCTTTCGCCCGATCCACCCTCGGCCCCGTTCCCATCCGTCTCCGCGCCCGTGGCTCGCGAGGAGGTGACCGGCTCCCGATGCTGAGCATCGGCTTAGGGTACGACCCCGGGTATCTGACCCGGCAGGTAGGCAAGGGCGCCGAGAACTACTATCTGTCATCAATCGATGACGCCGAGCGTGGAGAGCCGCCGGGCGTCTGGAGTGGGCGAGCCTGCGCCGAGCTGGGCTTCACCCCGGGGGAGCCGGTCAACCCGGAGGCGTTCGAGCGGCTGTACCGGACCTTCGCCGACCCGCGCGATCCTGCCTTCAACGACCCGGCAGTGCCGGAAGATGACAAGCCGCGCCTCGGGCACCGGCCCACCCAGTACCGGCAAGACAGCGGCCGCAAGCCCGTCTACTTCCTGGACCTGACCTTCAGCCCGCCCAAGACCGTCACCCTGCTGCACGCCGGCCTGCTCGCGCGCGCGGCGACCGAGCGGCACGCGGGACATGAGGCCCGCGCCCGCACTCTGGAGTCCCAAGCCGAGCAGGTATGGGACGCCGTGATGGCCGGCAACGCCGCGATGCTGGAGTACTACCAGGACGTGTGCGGAGTCAGCCGGGCCGGGCGGCACGGCCCGAAGGTGGAAGGCCGCACCACCGGACGATGGGTAGACGCCCCCCGCTGGGTCGTGGCCAGCTTCCGCCAGCACACCTCCCGCAACGGCGACCCCCAGCTGCACGTGCACAACCCCGTCCTGAACCGGGTCCCCTGCGATATCGACGGCAAGTGGCGGACCCTGGACAGCCGGGCCATCCACGCGGTGCGGCCCGCGGCCGGCGCCCTGGCCGAGCGGGTGATGTGGGAGCACCTGGTGAGCCGTCTGCCGATCCGGACCCGGATCCGCCAAGACGGCCACGGTCTCGAGGTCGAGGGCATCGCCGACGACCTGATCGACCAGTTCTCCTCCCGGCGCGTCGAAGTATCAGGGCTGCTGGACCAGCTTCGCGGCGAGTACCTGCAGCGGCACGGACGCGAACCGTCGGCCAGAGCTCTGTTCTCCATGGCCCAGTACGCCACCAGGGCGACCAAGCGACGCAAGAGCAAGGCGGTGGCGCCGACACACGCCGCCGAACTGGACCAGTGGCTCGCCCAATCCCGCCACCTCGAATCCGGCACGCTCAGCACCGTCCCGGATCACGCCCTGAACCCCAGCCGTGATGAGGCGCAGGAACGCCAGGACGCGCGCGCTGCCCAGCTCGCCCAGCGCGTGCTCACTCCCCCGGCCCCCGTCCAGACAGACCCGGCCGGGCAGGCCGGCTGGGACGTCGACGAGCAGATCGAACACATCCTGACGAACGCGATCCGTGATGCCCAACGAGCCAAAGCCGTCTTCTCCCGCTTCGAGGTGATGCGGGCGATCAACCGGCACCTGCCCGGCGCGCTGGGCGGCCTGGAGCCGGTCGCCGTACGCCGGCTCCTGGAGGAGCTGACCGATCAGGCCCTTCGCGACAAGTTCGGCGTGCGGCTGCTCAACCTCCCTGACCTGGTCGAGGTGCCCGCCGAGCTGCGGCGTGCCGACGGATCCAGCATGTACGAGGCGCCTTGCGCGCAGCGCTTCACCACCGACCAGCAACTGGCCACCGAAGAGGCCCTGCTGGCCGCGGCCAAGCAGCGTACCGCCCCGGCGATCCCCGCCGAGCAGGTCGAGGACTGGCTCGCACCTCGCCGCCGGGCCCCGTCCGGCGGGCGCGGACTGCGCGAGGACCAGGCCGCCGCCATCGCGGGCATCGCCTCCAGCGGGCGCGCCGTCGACGTGTTCGAAGGACCTGCCGGGTCCGGAAAATCCTTCGTCCTGGCCCAGTTGACCAGCCTGTGGCGGGCCACCCAAGGAGCCGGCTCAATCGGGCTGACCCTGTCCAGCAACGCCAGCTACGTGCTGGCCGGAGAAGGCTTCCAGCAAGCCTTCAACATCCGCCGGTTCCTCACCCTGATCGAGGCCGGCAAATTCGACGTGGAACCGGGAACGCTGATCGTCGTCGACGAGGCGTCCATGGTCTCCACCGCGGACCTGGCCGCCATCCAGAAGATCGCGGCCAAAGCCAGGGCCAAGGTCGTGTGGGCCGGCGACACCCGCCAGCTGTCGTCGATCGAAGCGGGCGGCCTGATGCGGGTCCTGGCCGCCGACGCCGGCTCGCACGTGCTCACCGTGGTCGAACGCATGCGGACGCAGTGGGAGCGCGCCGCATCACTGAAGCTGCGCGCCGCCGACGTGGCGGCATTGCACGACTACGACGAGCACAACCGCATCATCGAAGGCGATCGGGAGCAGGTCACCAGCCAGCTGGTGACCGACTACCTCGGCGACCGCGCCGCCGGACGGCGGGCTCTGCTGCTGGCCCCCTCCAACGCCGACGCCGCCGAACTGTCGGCCCGGGTGCGCGCCGAACGCGTCCGCCAAGGTCAGGTCACCGCCCACGGGCTCACCCTGCACGACGGCAACGTCGCCGGCATCGGCGACCTGGTCACCGCCCGCGCCAACACGAAGATCCGGATCGGCGTCAGCCGGCGCACCCTGTCCAACCGTGACGAGCTCGTCGTCCAAGAGATCCACGCAGACGGGTCACTCGTCGCCCACCTGGCCAGCCGCCGCCATCCCGGCGGCGACCCGGCCCGGCCCGTCTACCTGCCCGCGGGCTACGTCGCCAAGCACGTCGAACTCGGCTACGCCTCCACCGTGCACGCCGCCCAGGGCCGCACCGTCGACGCGGCCCGTGCCCTGATCGACAGCCGAGTCTCTCTGCAGATGCTGTACGTGATGATGACGCGCGGGCGCCGCGCCAACCTCGCCTACGTCGACGTCGGCGTGCGCACCGCCGCCGATCTGCGCGACGGCAGCCGCTCCGCCGAACAGCTGGCCGGCCCCGACCCGGCGCCCGGCGCCCCGACACGGACCGCGCTCACCGTGCTGGCCGACATCCTCGAACGTGACGACGCCACCCCCGCGGCCATCGAAGCGCTGCGCGGGGAAAGTGATCGCGTCAGCCACATGGCCCACCTGCTGGCGATGTGGACGGACGCCATCTCTGCAGCCACCCGCCGCCGCTACGAGCAGGTGCTGGCCGCCGAACTCGGGCCGGACCTGCACGCCCGCCTGCGACAGGACCCAGCCCAAGGGTCTCTGTACGCTCTGCTGCACCAAGCCGATCTGGGCGATCACGACAGCGCCGAGCTGGTCCGCAAGGCGGTCCGCTCGCGGAGCTTCGACGGTGTCGACTCCATCGCCCAGGTCCTCCGTCACCGTCTCCGGCGGCTCATGACCACCGAGACTGAGCAGCTCTCGGCGCGTGCCTCCCGCGCTCAGGCCGATGAAGGGCCGTTGCAGTGGCGCTGGAGCGAACGCACGCCCCGCCTGGATGAGCCGGAGCTGCACCGCTTCGCCACTGAGCTGGCGGAGCAGATGGACCAGCGCATCGAGGACCTTGGGCAGCGCGCCGCCCAGGACCCGCCGACCTGGGCCCTTGACCGGCTCGGCGAGGTCCCCGCTGATCCTCTGCTGCGGCATGAATGGGTCGTACGAGCCGGCGTGGCAGCCTCCTACGGTGAGGCGTTCGGCGTTCCGGTTCCGCCCGCGCAACCGCCGGCGTGGCTGGCCGCGGAGAGCGTGGCCGCATGGCGCTCAGCCCACCACGCCCTGACCGGGCTGGGCCGCGGACTCGCACCGCCAGCACCCATCCGCGACGGCGATACCGCATCGCCGGCCATCGAGAACCTCGCGGCCGCACCCGGCCGATCCCCCGCCCCGGCGCGGCAGCACGGCCCTGACCGTGACGCCAGCACCCAGGCGCGCGACGCGGTGCGCCGCGCCAGCGCCAAACTGGCGCTGGCGCGGACCCGCTACGGGGTCGGCCTGCTGGCGGAGGCCGAACTCGACGCACGCCTGCACGAGCTCGCCGAGCAGCTCACCGCCGCCGCCGACCGGCTGCAGGCCGCCGAACAAGAGCGCGACCGCTACGCCCGGGGCGGCGGCGGGCCCGCCGAGCGGGAACTCCTGGCCACACGTGACCGGCTCGCCGAGCAGATACGCCGCATCGACGCCGCCACCGTTGCCGTGGAACTGCAACAGCGCGCGCAACGGGCGGTGACTCAGACCGCCGAGCGGCTCAACGAGCTACGCCAACGCGAGCAGACCATCACGGCCGAACTCGATGCGCTGCGGCCCTGGCAGCGAGCGCGCAACCGCGAGCTAGCCGCCGAGCTGTCCGAACTTCGTCAGCGGCAGGCCCACCTGGACGAGGTTTTGCCTCAAGCGCGCCAGCAGGCCACCGAGGTGCAACGGGAAGCGCGGCAGGCGGTCGAGCAGGCGGCGGCACCAGTCACCTGGCCGCTGGTAAGGCAGCGCTATGACGCGTTGACCCTCGACTTCGACTCCGCTCAGCGCCAGGCCCGCCTTCGTGACACCACCACCGCGGCGCAGCAGATCGAGGCCGCCCGTCACGCCCACGCCGAGGTGCGTGAAGAGCTTGTGGCAGTTCAGGCGGAGAGAGATCGACGTGCCGCGCTTCCCGCGGATCGCCGGGAAGTTGAGCAGGCCGTCCGGGCGGCGCACGCAGACCGGACGGCGCGCGCTCTCAGCGAGCCCGGGATCACCCACCCGGATAGCGGCCGTCACCGGGCGGAGAACGCTCGGGCCCGAGGCCTCGATCAGGACGTGCGTGACCGCGATGGGGCCGACAGGGAGCGCACCGCGGACTGATCCCCATCGACGTCGACGCGCGGGCCCTGATCGCATCCCGGGGCGGGCCCGAGGGCGGGTGAGGGCCTGAAGGCGTCACTGACCAGCGGGGAAATGCCGGTCCAGGACGTCGGCCCACTCCGGCAGGATGACGAACCCGCCGTGACCGTAGAACCGGCGCGCCTGCAGGGCGACCAGCTCGGCCAGCGCCGCGGCGAACGGGCCGGCCTCATCGGTGGGCAACGCCTGCAACGCGGTCCGGAACCGGGCGTGCGCCTCGGGGAACAGCTCCCGGGCCCGTTCCTCGGCCAGGCGTGCCCGCTCGGCGCCCTCCATCAGCCGCGCATGCTGGGCGAGATAGTCCGCGCAGTCCGCGGCGTGGAACTGCTCGATAGTCACCCCGTTCTCGGTCCACAGGGTGCCCACCGTGTCGTCGGTCACCAAGCCGGTGGCCCGGCAGGTCGGGCACACCCGGGTCACGGTCGCCGATTCGCTCGTGGTCATGCTCCCACCCCCCAGGCTGAGCAGCGCGCAGGCACGGGCGCGCCATCCTGGGGCTTCGCGCGGCTGGCCGCAGTCTGGGTCAGCCGCTCCGCTTCGTCGTGCAGGGCCTCGATGAGGAGCAACGCCATCATCACGTCCTCCTCCAAGCCGTCGTTCAGAACTTTCACAAACGCCTCCTGAAGAACAGACGCCCCAAAAGCTCCAAACGTTGACAACGGGCGCACCGCGAATCCGGTTACCCGCCGCGGTGCACGCTGCCCGGCGGGAAACGGCGGAAGAAGAAGCGCTCGTCGGCACCAGGCAGGATGCTGGAATGCACGCCGAAGACCATCCACATGTCCATTGGCGCGCCGGCCTCCATCACGTCGAAGCCCTGGCGGCGGTAGAAGGCGCCGAGCCCGGGCGTGGGCGGCATCGCGCCGTACAGTAGCAGGTAGCCGCAGTGCACGTAGATCTGCCGGCAGCGCCTGAGCAGCGCCGCACCGATCCCGCGGCGGCGTTCGCTCTCGGCCACCGCCACCGCCTTGATCTTCGCCAGGCCAATCGCGCCGAGCATCACCACCCGCCGCTGCGCTTCGCGCCGAGCATCCGCGCCAGCCGGAAGGACCCGCAGGTGATCGTCGGCCACGTTGATGGGCGGGTAGGCGATCAGCGTGCCGACGATCCCCCGGCCCGGATGCTCGGCGACCAGCACCAGCGCGGCATGCAGATAGGCCTGCAGCGGATCGTCGAAGTGGCGCGCGAACTGCTCGGCCAGATGCCGGTGGAAGGCGCCGGCACCGCCGCGCAACCCGCTGCGCAGGGCGGCGCCCGCGACGTCGGCCGTCACCGCCTCGCGTAGCACTTCCTCGATCCGGACGCCGGCCAGCGGCACCAGTTCGGCCAGTGCCGGCAGATCGCCGGCCCGGGCCTGCCGGATCCGCACACCGGCGGCGTCGGACCAGCCGTTGATCAGATTCTGCTCGCTCAACGCCTCGGGCTTCTTGCGTGCCCTCAACCGGCTGCCCTTGCTCACCGCACCACTCCTTCAGACGTCTGCTGCCGCAACCCCTGGAATGGGCCCGGAAGGTCCCGGGTCGTTCTACGCGCCTGGAGCGAGATCCGGCAGGGTGTAGACGGGCAGGTCGATCCCGGTCGCGCCGAACCGCTCGGCCCACATGGCGACGTCCCCGGTGTCGTCGCCGAGATCGGGGTCGGGGTCGCCGGCCACCCGCTGCGCCTCCTCCCCGCCGCTGCGCAGCGCGTCAGCGAGGTCGCGCAGCGCGGCCACGCAGTTGTAGGGGTTGCGGGCGGCCGGAGTGCCCTCGCCCGGTTTGGTGGCCTTGACCGCATCCCACATCGCGTCGGCATACAGCCACAGCGCCTGCCGGGCCCGCACCTGCCGGGCCCGGTCCACCGGATCGAGCTTCGCCAGCAGCGCCGCGTCCAGCTCGGCCAGATCATCGACCAGATCGATCATGTTGTCTTGATGGCGGGTGTCCCACTCGCCGCTGTCAGCTGCCACGCCGGCGACGCTACGCCTTGCGCAAGCTTCCCGTCTTCCGCTCTAACCAGGCGCTATGTGTCGCGGACAATGGCTCTCCCCAAATCTCCTTGGCAGCGGCTGAGCCCCACGCTGAGCAGGGCCAACGCCCCCGTTTGGGGCGCATGACACGTTTCTCACCGGCACCCCTAATCGGATTCAACGTACGGCGGAAAGGCGTTCGATGCCGCCGCGGCCAGCACCGCCGTCTCGTCCTGTCGGCCTCCTCGTGCACGGCCAGCGATCCAACGACGCAGCCGAGATGCCCGCATCACCGGCACGCCACGGACGGTGATCACACGCCAGCGGGGCAGGCGGGCGCCATGCACCGCAACTACGGGCACGGCATCTATCGGCCGGCCAAGAGCTCGCGTCAGTTCCCGGCTGACCTGGCGAGCTTCCGCTATCACCGGGCGCACCACGTGCTCGAGCGGAATCTTGCCGGCCCACAGGGTTCCCGCCGCAGCTCGAATCGTCGTGCGGCGATGCCACTTCTTCGAGTCGATGACGAACACCCCAGCCGGCCCGATCACCAGGTGATCCACGTTGGCGCGGGAGTGGGGCAGTGCGCGGTCGTGAAGCACGATGTAGCCGGCCAGCTCCAGCGCTCGGAGCCGGCGGGCGGTGGCCCGCTCGCCGGCCGCGCCCTTGCGCCAGGCCGCCGCCGGAGAGTGCGCCCGCCGATGACGCACCAGGTCGCCCAGGACAGCCAGGCCCGCGGCGATCAGCCCAGCCCATTCAGTCCAGAGCCACCCCACCGCCACGGCGGCGACGACCGCGATCGCCAGCCGAGTCAGCCAGCGGCGAGCACGCCCTGCCGCCCGCAAGGATCGGTAGCGGCGTTTGGCCGACGTGCCGGCCGATGACTTGGGCAAGGCCATGACGACCTCCTCCGTCATTCTGCGCCTGTTCGCTCAGCATGACGTTCGCCGAAACTCTCGTAAAGCAGGCCGCACCTGGGCGGATACAACCCCGTCACGAGAGCTGGGCCAGCACCTTGAGCGAAAGACCAGCTGCCCATCCCCGTACGATCATCGCGGGATGGATGAATCGCCTATGATGTGACGCGCGGGGGCCACCTCCTCGTGTGACGACAACAAGGTGTTCATGACCTGGTGACCGTCTGGAGCGCCCCTTTCCAGGGCCGCTCGGGGCGCCGCGCCTCTCTGTCGGGACGGTCTTAACGGGGCAACCCGCCGGGACATGAATGCGCGAGTGGTCGGTGAGAGGTACGTCGCATTGCCGTAGACCCACCTGCGTCACCGAGAGGACGTCGTGCATCGCGGCCGCTGCTCGGCTAGGGGTGGTCCTCGCCCTGAGTGTCTGGCCCGCCATAGCGGCGGGCCAGACGCTTTTCAATGATGTTCAAGGCCTCCTGCGGGCGCATCCCCTCCGCCAGCAACGCTGCGAGTTCGTTGCGCTGCTCGCGCAGCAGCCGGCCGAGCAGCTGGGCGGCACGATCGCGGTACTTGTAGCGAGGCAGTCCATCCTCATCGGCCAGCGCCTCCTGGAGCCGGCGCTCGGCTTCTTCGGCGCCGACTCCCTCCGCCTTGAGGTTCTCCAGGAACTTCAGCTCCTTGAAGTGAACCTTGCCAAGGATGCGCTCGCTCCAGCGGCGTGAACTGCTCTCGGCCACCCGCATGCGGGCAGCCTTGACACGGCTGCTGGTCGCACGCAGTTCCGCAGCGGCGGTCTCGACCATGGCGGTGGCTGCCGCCCGGGCGCGCGGGTTATCGGCCACGGCGACCTGCTGCTGAGCGTCGGTCATGATCCGGGTGACGGCCTCGTGGGTGTACTCCACCAGGTCGATGTCGCGGAAGATGCGCCGGGCAGAGGGGTCGGGCTTACGCGCCATCTCGCGCAAGTAGAGCAGCACATCGCGCAGGAAGCCTGGACCGTCGACCTCCGCCATCTCGATCAGGGCGTCGCGCTGGTGCCGCTCGTTGTCGGTGAGCTCGCGCGGCGGCCGACCTGCCATGATAAGCACCTTCCTGTCATGCCCGGGGGGTCGCTGCCCCTTGTGGTGGCCTCCAGTGTAGAGGCAGGTGCCAGGATGGCGTGATCCACTACCCTCCCCTATGCTGTAAGCACGGCTACAAACGTCGGGGGTGGTGTGATCCCCTCGACGTCGCACCACCACGAGCCCAACGCGACCTGGGCCGGACAGGAGCACGATGAGTGATCCCACGACATGGCCGATTCCCGATCTCAACGCTGCACGAGGCCGGCTTCACCCGGCTCAGGTCCGAGCGTTGCTCAGACCGATCGACCCGGGCCGAGTCATTGAGGTAGACGGGCATCCAGCCACCGCAGGCCAGGACATCAAGGCGCACCTGACAAGGATCTTCGGCTTCGGCGGATGGGACTACTACTCCCACGCTGTGCTGGACTATTGCGAACCATCCCGGATGGACGGAGGTGCTACGGGGCACTTCGACGCCGTCGCCACCGGGCACGTGCGGCTCGTGATCAGGAACTGGGATGGCCTGCTGGTCGCGGTGGTCGATGAGGAGAACGTGGCTGAGGCCGCAGCCGAGCGCGGCCGGGCCCGAGCCATCCGGCTGGCCAAGACGTCGGCGATCACCCTGGCTCTCAAGCGGGCGGCGGCGGCACTGGGTGATCAGTTCGGGTTGAGCCTGTACAACGGCGGCGATCTGCGGCCGATCGTCCGTAAGACCCTGGAGACGGAGCTCGCCAGACACGACGGCGGCGGCGCCGAAGACGGGCCGGAGACGGATCTACTGGAGGGGACGCCGCCGCAACTGGCCGATGAGATGCCCGGTGCGGACCCTGACGACCCATCCGAGATTGCCCGGCTGCGCGCCTTCGTTGCCGCGCAGAGTTCCCGTGACGAGGCAGAACCCGGCGCCACCGAGCACGTCGAGCGGAGCGAGGATGAGCAGCGCACCCTCCTGCTGGCCGAACTGGAATGGATGGGGCGGCAGGCGCCCCGGCTGCCGGTGGCCATACGGACCCGGCTGGAGGGTGCGGAACCGGCTGAGGTCCCTGTGCGGGATCTGGCGGACCTGCTGATCCCGATGCGGCACATGGTGGTCCTGCAACTGCGGCTGCGTGGCCATCATGTCGCCGCCGACCGCTATCAGGCCCGAAGCGACGTTGCCCCGCTGGAGGAGCTGCTGGCTTGCGATCCGGATTCGTTGATCGAATGATGTAGCAGCAGGAACGCCGTCGCGCTGGTGGAGACGCTGGCGGGCCCACGCCGAACAGGGCCCGCCGGCATCGCACCGGGCCGGATGGAGCTCGCGGCGGCCCAAAAGTTGAGGACCGCTCGGCCTCTGGCGAGAGGGGGTTGTCATAGAGTGTTGTCGACCTGCACTCTAGTCACACAGCTTCATCCAACGCCGTAAGTACCACTACAAACACATATCGGGGCGCTGCCGTCCCCTGTCCCAGCCGTTGTGGACGAAGGATTCAGCAGCAGGCCCCACCCTGCAGATCGGCCCGCCTTGCGACCCGGGCCAGACAGGAAATGCGTATGCGACCTCCTCGTGGCAGACGCCACGCCGCCATTCACAATGCTGCCCGCGACCTGCTGCAGTCAGGATGGCGCGGCGACAGCGTCCTGTGCCGGTGCGGCGTGGCTCAAGCGGCCCATTCGGGCGATCGGCATACCGGCGGACATCAGCCGACCGGGTGCAGCCGCTTCGCACGGGACCCGGCCGAGCAGGCTGCAGAGCAGATGCTCGCGGCCGCATCCTCCAACCCGATACACGACCTGGCCACGGTCTATGCGTTGTCCAGCCCAGCTCGCAAGGCCCTGCACGCCTCCGACGCAGGAGCCTGCCCGCGCTCGATCTGGTACCGCATCAACCCGCCGCCCGGCTTCGTTCCGGCACCCACGACCGAGGACGAGGCCACGCTTGGCTCCGCCCTGCACGCCGAGATTGCCGCCGCCCGCGCTCACCTGTACCCGTGGCGCGAGTACGAGCAGCCGGTCACCATTCCCGGTATCGCTGAGGAACCCTCCCGAATCGACCAGTACGACGAGCCGCTCGGACGCATCACCGACTGCAAGAGCTGCGGTAGCTGGAAATGGGACATGGTCGAGGCCCAGCCGTGGCGAGGCGACGTCGACCAGCTGCTGGCCTATGGCTACGCCAAGACCTGCGAGGGCAAGTTGGTCGCCGAGCTGGAGCTGGAGTACATCCACCGGGAGACCGGCCAGGTACGCCGCTACCTGATCCCCTACGATCACGCCGCAGCGTCCGCTGTGGTCGGCAGATTGCGCGCCATGGCCGCCGCCCTGGATGCCGGATTGGAGCTGCCGCGCGGTGAGGACTACACCGGCCCGGCGACCAACGGCATCTGCCGTGAGCGCTGCCGTGGGCGGCTGCACTGCTGGAACGTCGAGGCGGCCGAAGCCGCTGGCCGCTCGCCGGAGTCTTACACGATCTGCGGCGCGGACCCCGCCGCACCCGCTAATCAGCCGATCACCGCGTGGGCGCTGGCCCGCTACCGGGAAGTCGACGACGCCCGCAAGGCCACGCGCCGGGACTATGACCGGTTCCGCGAGCTGCTGCGCGGCATCCCCGACGGCCATTACAGGGCCGCCGACGGCACCGTGTGGTCCTACACCGATGCCTCCCGCCCCTCGCGCAACACCACAAGGTGGCAAGCGGCGATCAGCCGCGTATGGCTGGACTGGCTGGAGTCCCCCGACCGGGATCCTGCCGTGCTCGTCGAGCGCCTGTTGCGCGTGCGGGTGGGCCGCAAGTACGAGTTCCGGCCCACCGTCACTCCCGTCGCCCCAGCCGCTCCCCGCCCGATCGCCGTTCTGGTGAAAGTCCCGGCGGCATGACCACTCGGAGTGGGACACCCGCGATGAAGCCCGGCCCCACGAAGGACGCCGCGCTGGCGGTGCCAAGCCCGTATGCGGACGACAGCTCCGCGTCCCGGGTGGCCAGCCAGACGGACCTGTTGACCCGCGTCACCGGGGCGAACCTTGTCCACCCTAGGCGCGGCAGGTGCTCATGGTTTCTCCTCCGCCAACCATCTGGTGGCCACCTGGGCGCGATGTCTGATGTGCAGGGTCTGCGCCGTCTGCACACTCTGGTGCGGGTTGCGTGCAAACCGGCGCGCCGTCCATCACCTGGACCTCAGGGCCGCTGTGGTGCCAGCCACACCAATGAAAATGAGGAAGGGTGGCGGCAGGTCAACCGCCGAGCGCCAACTCGGTTGTCAACCAACTGCCACCACCCCGCGATTCCTCGCTGGCGGTCACCGCCGAGGCTTCACCCCCCGAGCGGCCACCCGACCCCCACCAGACTCTCTCGACAAGGACTACGCGAAATGTCTGATCTGATGAGAGGTGTGTTCAGCGTACCCGGAAACGGCCGCGCTCCACACCCCGACATGCCGGAATCCCCCGTTTGTCCCCGTACGGACGCACCTGTTCGGGCCGCCACCCACCGTCAGCCGGCGCGGCTTCCGCACGAGCTCAGAACGTGCCCGCTCATGCTGCGGGCGCCGCACACCAGCAGATCCACGGCCGCCGACCTGACCGACCACATCGGCACTGACGCCACGAGGCAGACCCTCCGGATGGCATCGACCCTGGCCGATGCCATCAAGACCGACCTTATCGCGGCGGTGACGCCATGACCTCCAAGCGCGATTTCAGCGAGGGCGGCCGAATCGAGGTCGACGGGCCTGACGGCTTCCGGATGATCCCGGACACCATGCTGTTCAACCCCAGCATCCAGCCCCTCGACATCCGGATCTACGGCATCTTGCTGTGGTTCGCCTTCCGCGTCGACCGCAGCGAGCGCAAGTTTCCGGGCCGTCGCAGGCTCGCCGAGATACTCGAGATCAAGAGCGTCCGCACGATCGACAGTGCGCTTGAGCGGCTTCAGGCCGAGGGCTATCTGACGATCACGCCGCAGTTCGCGCCCGACGGCTCGCAGGACAACAACCGGTACAAACTCCACTTCAACCCGCTACCTCCGGGCGAGCGCCAATACCGACCAAAGAAGAACAAGCCGGACGCGACCAAGGCATCCGCGGAGGGGGCGCAACAGATTGCACCGGGGGCCGAGGGGGCCGGAACCGAGAGGGTGCAGTCAGATGCACCGCCCAGGGAGGGCGCAACAGATTGCACCCCTAGGGGCGCAACAGATTGCACGGGGGCGGTGCAACCAGAAGCTCACCTAAAGAGAAACCACTTCCAGAAAGGGTTGAAAGGTTCGGACTCCTTCGCTAACGCTCAGGAGTCCGCCGCGCAGCCCGATGGCCAGCAGGTCATCGATGGCATACCCGAGCCGCAGGCCGCCGCGGACGAGCACGAGTCACCCAACGACGCCAAGACCGGCAAGGAGCTGCCGCCGCTGACAACCCCGCCCACCAGCCGAGACGAGGCCCTGCCGTACGCGAAATGGCTGGCCTCGTGGTGGCTCCAAAAACTCGCCGACAACAACATCACCGTCATTGACCGATCACGCAAAGCCACATCCGGATCCAAGCGCACGCCGTTCTGGGTGCTCACCGACGGCCTGTTCGTGCCCGCCCTGATCTCCAAGGCAACGCCCAAGCAGATCCAGGCCGCGATCCAGACCGCGTTCCACAGCTCCAAGAACACGGTCCCGACCTGGGGAGCGTTCGAGCGCGCCTTGCACCAAGTACAGGGCACTGTCCCCGACGACCGCTACAGCCGGTACGGCCGCCAAGCCCCCCGCGTCCACATCGACGACGTCGACCAGGCCGAGCGCGACCGGATCGCCGCCGCGTTCGGCGAGCCCCCCACGACGGCTGGAGGCAGCCGATGACCGCCCCCGCGCGCCAGTCCCGCCACGTCCCCGTCAACCAGATCGAATCGACCACGACGAGCACCGCGGACGTGGCGCCGCTGATCGGCCGCATGCCCGAGCACGTCCGCGCGCTGGCCCTCGGCCGACGCAAGCCGACACCCGACGAGATCCAGAGAACCGATGTCAGCGGGAAGCGCGCCGACCAGGAAGAGTTCGACGACGCCCAGCGGCGACGCGAGGCCGGCCGCGCCCGGCTATGGCACCGGCGCTGCCCGCCGAAGTACCGGGACGCGTCCCTGGACAGGCTGCATCCCCAGCAGGACCCGACCGGGACGCACATCACCAGCCGGACCAAGGTCGAGAACGCCATCACCAGCTGGCTGGACGGCCCCCACCTCCAGCTGCTCATGCGCGGCCCCAGCCGCCACGGCAAGAGCTACAGCGCGTACGCGATCGGCAACGCTGCCCGAGCCCGCGGCCTGTACGTCAGCGCCTGGTCCATGCCGGTGCTCAACAAGGCGCTGCGCGGTACGTTCGGCGAGAAGGAGGAGCAGGCCGCATGGGACGAGGTCCGGGACGCCGACATCCTGCTCGTCGACGATGTCGGCCAGGAAAGCATCACTGAATGGACCAAGGAACAGCTCTATGTGATCGCCGAGCACCGGCTGGCCAACGAAGGCCGCCTGGTCACCACCACGAACTACACCTACAGCAAGCTGGTCGAACTCTACGGCGACCCGCTCGTGGAGCGGCTCATTGAGGACGCGGTCATCGCCGTCATCGAGGGACAGAAGCTCGCACAGTTCGACGTCGACCCGTTCTAGATCCGCCCGCTACACTCGCCGGACGCGATCCCGGCCACGACAGGAAGAGATCACCATGCGGAACACCCCCGTGCTGCTGACCATCAACGGCGCACAGCAGGCCGTCGTCTACAACCCCGAGCGGGCCGAGGATGACGCCTGGATGTACGGCGGCATGTGCACTGGCGTCGCCAAGTCACGCAAGGCCCGCTGCGGCAACATCGTCTGGGACCAGGGCCAGGTCGCCGGCTACGGCACCATCTACGTCGGGGACCTGGTGGTGCCCGTCATGGGCCCGCTGCCCGAGCCCGCCAACCGGCGCCACATCGAGCAGCGGTGCCGCGTCCACGACACCCCCGACGCGGCCGCCTACTGCGACCCCGAGTGGGAGCTGTTCAACCCCGACCGGCACGCCGCTTTCGGCCACACCCCCACCATGCATGACGTGTTCGGATACACCCACGACCTCCGCCCGAACCTGCCGCCCCTCAACATTCTCGCCACCGCGCTGCGCGGCCACTTCACCAAGCCCGAACTGGAGCAACTCGCCCGCCTGCTCACCGACTGAAAACCACGCCCGAACAGGGCAAACACGTAGAATAGAAGACGAGCCGGACGCGAACCCGGCCAGCGACAGAAAGCAGACCAGCATGCTGCGGCACTACCTCGCCACCACCGACGGCGCCGTCGTCGGCCTCACCCCCGGAGCGACCGTCGGCGCCCTGCGCGCCCCCCAGCACCCCGACATCGTCCGGGCCTGGGCCGACGACACCTACCCCGGCGCCCTGCTCATCATCGGGCCGCCCAAGTCCGGCCGCACCTTCACCGCCCACGCCGCAATCCGGCACTACCTCGACCGGCTCAACATGCCCGGCATCCTCACCGTCGAGGGCCGCACCGAAGCCAGCTGGGCCAGCGGCCTCGTCAACTCGTGCCGCCACACCAGCAGGACCATCGCCGGCGCGTCCGTCGTCGTCGTCGAGGACCTCCTCAGCACCTACACCCCGAGCTCGCCCGCCGCCGGCTGGCTCCGCCTCCGCCTCGGCGAGGCACTCGCCGGCCAGCACGGCCGCCTCGTCGTCACCATGACCGTCCACGCGCCGCTGATCCCCCACTGGGAGCGGCAGCTCGACACCTTCATCGACGCCACCTGGGGCGACCGGATCGCCACGCTGCTCGGCCACCGCACCGTCATCCCGATCCACTGACCAGCGCCCGCGGCGACACAAGCCCCCCGGCCACTACAACCGAAGCAGCCCCGGACGCGAACCCGGGCACACGACAGGAGATCACGTGACCACACTCGAACGCCCATGCTGGGTCCTGCACTACCCCAGCGGCCACACCAGCGAAAACCACTGGCCCACCCGCGAGGCGGCCGCCACCCACTGCCACGACGGCTGCACCCCCGCCGGCACCACCATCGGCCAACGCGCCCAGCCGTGCCTCATCATCACCTGCGCCACCCCCGGCTGCAGCTCCTACATCGACCACGACTACGGCTCGGCCTACCACCACACCAACATGGCCGACGCGCGCATCTGCGCCACCATCCACAACTGGACCGCCGACCCCAGCGACCACTTCTACTGCCTGACCTGCAGCCGCCGCCGCTACCCGATCGGCACCGCACTGCAGGCCGAACCGCCCACCACCGGCGGCCCCGGCGACCGCCACGCCGTCCTGCTCGCCCCGCCCGCGTACGGCGAAGAGCTGCAGAGCCTGTGCGGCGCCCTCGTCCACCCGCCCGGCCGGCCCTGCGACGTCGACACCGTCACCTGCCCCGCCTGCCATCTCATCCTCGCCGACAGCGACCCCGGCCAGCGCCTCGAAACCGCTGCCGCCCCCCGATCCCTGAAGACCGGAATCCGTGCGTTCACCGACGCCATCCGGGGCCGCTTCCCCGTCGAGTGCGGCGCCTGCGAAGGCCGGAGCTGCGCCGACTGCCACGACGGCGTCATCCTCACCGGCTTCGCCTGGACCCGCCCCCTGTGGGACAAGGACAGCCGCCGTGCCTAACCACAACGCGCGGCCAACCGGCCTACCCGGCGCCACCCGCGGTGTCATGCCCATCGGCACGATCTACAAAGTACAGGGGGCGGCAACGCACAACCTAGCGGGGGACCGGCTTCGCCGGCCGCTCCCCCGCTACCCCCTGTACCGGACACTGACGCAGATCCCTGGACATCGATGCAGGAAACGCTCGCCACTGAGGTGCCGCAGAGTGATTGAAGCTGAAGACTCGTACCGATGCAGCCACCTGTACTTTGTAGATTCATGCCTGACCTCGAAGCCAGGCTCCGCCCGCCGGCTCCCGTCCGCACAGTATGCCGACCCCGCCTACCCGGACACGCTCGCCCGTCCACCCGCGAGCCTGGGGACTCCGTTCGCGACGGAGCGGGACATGCACATGCCTGCACCGCCCAGCTCCCCCGATAACCTGGCCCAGGTCGTGCTCGCACTCCCCTCCCGACGGCAGGTGCTGCTCACCGCCGACAGCGGCTACGCGCCGCCCGATGGGCGGAGGTGGGCGTGATGGCCGGCGGGTCGCTGTGGGATCTCATCTCCAAGCTGGAAGACCGTCCGGACGCCACGGTCACCCTCGATCACCTGGTGATCGAGGTACCCATCCACAAGGTCAGCCGCCTCACCCGCGCGGCGGAGACAGCACGCCGGGACGGCGCGGTCATCTACCTGGAGGAGTCCAGGTCTCGATACCTGCAGCGCGACATCCTGGTATGCGCTACCGGGGAAGCTCGAGTGATGTTGCCGCTGATCAAACTCCTTGCGGAGCTGGGCGGCAGCACCGGGGCTAAGTGGCGGGAGGGCAAATGACTCACCCGAAAGTCGGCGCGGTCATGTCCGGCTGCAGACGATACCGCTACCAGCTGGTGCGCCGATGGTCGGATGCACCGCTCGCAGCGTGGGTGCTGCTGAACCCGTCCACGGCTGACGCGCTCACCGACGATCCGACCGTACGGCGGTGCGCCGGGTTCGCCCGCGCGTGGGGGTGGGGCGGCATCGAGCTCGTCAACCTCTACGCCTGGCGGACCGCCGACCCGGGCCAGCTGAGGGAGGTCGCTGACCCGGTCGGGCCGATCAACGACGAGTTCTTGGCCTCGGCGGCCGCGCGGGCCGCCGAGGCTGGAGCGCCGCTCGTGGCCGGGTGGGGCGTCCGCGCTGAGTCGTGGCGCGTCGAGCAGGTGCTCGCTCTGCCCGGCATGGATCGGCTCTGCGCGCTGGCGCTGTCCAAGGACGGCCGACCTCGGCACCCGCTGTACCTGCTGAAAGGGCTGCGGCCGCAGCCGTACGGGCCAGATCGTTCACGCGGCTGACATCGGATGCCTCTGGAGCCCTCGGGAGTTTCCCGAGGGCTCCCCGCGTTCACGTCCCTGAGGCAGGCCCTCGTCGATCGCATGCGCGGACGGCGAACATGTTTCCGTACTGGGACGTGCGGTCCACGATCACGCAGCCATCCGGCTTGCTCCAGCCCTTCTTTCGCTCGCGGCGGATGCGCTTCGGCTCTCGGGTCTCAGGCACGGGGTCAGACCTCCTCGGGCAGGCGCTCGACAGCGCGACGGGTGAGTTGATCAGTGGCAGACAGCGCCCGCAGCGCGAGGTCAGCCACGTCGCCTGCGTGAGCACCGTCGATGTCGCCGCCGAGCGGGACGATGCCGCTGACCCAGATCGCGGTCCGGATCGTCTTTTCTGCCGCTTCAGCACCTGCCACCGTCCGGTCGCGCAGGTAGGAGGCTGCCTTCAGGTCGGCGGCCATGGCGGGGGCGATTGCTTCCCATGGGGCCGAGGCGATGCCGCACACGCGTTGGAACGCCGCGCGGGCGATCGTGTGAGGCGAGGGTTTCGGCTTCTGGTGTGCCACAGGTCAGCCCTCCTCGGAGAGGGAGGCGCCCAGCTCGGTCGCCTTGTCGAACTCGGCGAGACGGTTGTCCACAGGCGTCCACAACCCGTAGTCCACGGTCTTGGTTCGCTCGGCGATCCGCCCGCCCCTATCTCTGGCCTTGATCTCGGCGAGGCGACGCGAGAACGGGCCCTCCACGTACCGCTCGCCTCGGTGCCAGTAGAGGACCGCGAACTCCACGGTCATCTCCTCAGCGCTGGGCAGTTGCTCGGACAGCGCCTCGTACTCGTCTTCGGTGAAGTCGTTGAGGTCCACGGATCTCTCCTTGTCGGTGATGGTCTTGGGTAGCGCCCTCTCCCGCGAGCAATTGTCAAATCCTGTGGATCGCGGGTGATTGAATCACGGGGCTCGAAGCCATTGATCGAGGACTGCGAAGTCTTCGTCGACGAGTCCTCGGAATGGCTCCACGTGGTGAAGGAGTGCCCGACCGCTGTGGTGTGTGGAGACCCAGTTGCGATCGGCGTCGGTGATCTCGTCGTCGACCCAGGCGAACGGGCGTCCAGCCGCCCAGGTCACCAGGGTCCGGGTCTTCCAGCAGAGCCTGAACCATTGATCCTCGCGTTCATGCTCGCCGGATGGCTCCGGCCAGATCACGACTGGCAGGCGTGGCAGCCCAATTCGGGATGCTATGACGGCGTTCGCCTCCTCTTCCCAGGTGGTGGCCCAGACGAGATCGCAGGGCAGCGCCGCCAGCCGACGCCCCACCTCGGCGGTGAGCCGCGCCAAGTGCGATTCGGGTGTAATGGCCAGCGGTTCACCATGAGGGTCCTCACCGAACGGGAGAAGCGGTCCGTCGACGTCGAGGAAGAGCAGCGGGCGTTCGGTGTGGCTGGTCATGCCGCGGTGACCTCGTCGCGCTCGACGAGGACGCCGCGTTCGAAGCGGGCTCCAGCACGCACCAGCGCAACCAGGTGGGGCGCGTTGACCGAGCGCCAGCGTTGTTGGGCGGGCCTTCCAATGCGGCTCTCGCTCATCGGTCGGGTTCTCCGTTCAGAGGTTGGGCGGTCAGTTGTCTGCGAGACGCCGGTCGGCGGCGTCAGCGCCGTCGTCGGGAGGCTGTTGGTCGAACTCCTCGTACAGACCCCACCGCCCGCGCTCCCAGCTATGGACCACGGCCCGGGCACCAGACGGCAGGTGTTCGCGGACGAACTCATAAGCCTTGTTCTCGGAGCGGAAGCCCTTGGGCTCCGCGTCTCCGACCTTGACCCGCCACTTGTTCGTGGGCGGCTTGTCCATGTCGTTGCTCCTGTAGGTGAGGGGGCTCCGGGAAGGGAGTCCCGGAGCCAGGGGTCAGACGTAGTCGGCGCACTCGATCACGAGGCCATGCTGTTCAGGGTCGTACTCGCCGAACGCGGCGTAGAACTTGTCGAGGGGCTGCCACTCGTCGGCATCAGCAGTCCACTTGTCTACCGAGCCCCAGCCGCATTCCCGCGCAGTGAACGCCGGGGCGATTCCATGCGCCTTCTCCAGCGCCTCGTCCTCGTTGTCTGCCTCGACGTTGGCGGTCAGCCAGGTGACGCGGGCCATCTGGACTCTGTACTTCGGCATCTCGGGCTCCTTGCTCGTTGAGGGGTTGAGGGTTGGTGACCCCGGTCCGGTAGAGGACCGGGACCAGGAAGGCGGCGCTGGTCAGATCGCGTACCAGTCGCTGACGGTCACGGTGCGGGCGAGGAGTACCGCGTCCGGGGTGAGGCCGGCGCTCTGCTGCCGCTTCCGCTCATCCTTGGCGCGCTGCTCGTTCCAGGCGCGGTCGGTCAGGCGGCCGGGATCCGCCTCGACGACGACCTTGCGGCGGCCGTGGCGGAGCTGTGTGGACTGGACGGCGTACTCGGTGCGGGTCTCGGCCATGTGAGGCTCCTCGGGTCGAAGGGTCTTGTCTGTGGCGCCCGTCCCGGGTCTCGCACTCCGGGCGACTGCTGGTCGGGCTGGGGCCCCCGGGAGGAGTTCCTCCCGGGGGACGGAGAGGGTCAGGCGGTGGGCTCGGGCGGGAAGTGCGTGTCGCTCATCTGGCATAGGCCGCAGCAGCGTTCGCTGAACGCCTCCCGTGCGTTCGAGCAATCAGTGAGCGGCGTCCCACAGGACCCGCAGTTGTCGTCCGCGGCCGAAGGGTTCGGGGAGGCGGCACGCGCGCCAGGTATGGGCTCGATCTCGTCGAGGGCCACCTGCAGCTCACGGATAAGGCTCCGAGCGGCAGATGGACGGATCACGCTGCCGATGCTGTGGCATGGCGTGGTCTCCACCTCGAAGCGGAGGGCGGCGACGTCGTCGGTACCTGCGATGGGCGGGACGATCTGGACGTGAGCGGGCGGGTCGTCCCGCTCCGGCTCAGGGTCAACGTCGCGGTAGTTCTCGTGGCTGAAGGCCATGCCGGCTCCTCGGGCATCGTCGAGGGGTTGGGTGTTGGTGGCCCAGTGGCGAGCTGGGGCTTGAGGGGGGAAGGTCAGCGCGTTTCGGCGAGCAAGGTGTGAAGCCGCTCAATGTCGCGCAGCAAGGCGGGCACGTGTTGGAGCACCTCCCGGGTGTACAAGCCGTCCGGCTGGCTCTCCGTGAGCGAGGCTTCGTAGGCGGCGGCGATGTGATCGCGCTGGTCTTCGGTCAGGAATTCGTTCATCAGGTGCTTCTCCAGAGGGTGAGGCATTGACCCCGGCTCCCCGGGGCCAGAGGCGGGCTACAGGCTGGCGTGGTGGTCGAGCAGCCACACGTCACAGATGCCGCCGATCGTGGTCTCGGGGCACTCACGGGCGATGCGGGCGACCAGGGCGCACAGCTGGTAAGGGCTGTAGTCGGCGATCCGATTCTCGGAGCGAGCGTCCATCCGGCCAGAGACCATGCACTTGCGCAGGGCGTAGGCGACGGTGCGCATCCGGAAGGTGAGGTCGGGAGAGATGTCGCTGTTGCTCAGGGCGGCGAGGACATCGGTGTAGCGGCGGGCACCGGTGCGGATGGGGAGCCCGTACTCGTCACGGAGGACGAACTTGCGGGTGCGGGTGCCGACTCGGATGGCCTTGGCGATCTCGCGGGCGGTCATCGTCTCGCTGGTCTCGATCGTGGCGGTCATCGGGTGGGTTCTCCGTTCAGAGGTAGGAGCGGGCCGGACAAGCGCTTCCCGTAATCGCTCATTGTCGGTTCTCCGCTATTTCTCGGGAGAAGGGGGACTGGCTGCGTTTCTCTTAGGAGGGGTTCTCCGATGAATGATGCTGCCCGGGCGCTTCATCAGGCTTGTGCCACCGCCCGCGGGCGGTGGCACAAGCCTGATGAGTTAGCTGTGTGAGGTGCCGTTGACGCTTGCACTCAGCGGCGGCAGGCCGGCGCGGGCTCGCAAGGTGTCACGGATCTCAACAGCCCCATCGTGGCCGACTCCCACCCCTGCCGCCTTCAGGGTCTCCCTCATGGTGTTGATGCCGGGGATGGTGTCCCCGAACGTGCCTCGGAGGATGCGGATCCTCTCCTCCAGTTGCTCGCTCTTGGTCATGTCCTCGAACGGCTTTCGCTTGGGGTCCCCCGACCTCGTCGCGCCATCGGTGTGGGAGGGTCCCCGAGACGTGTCACCAGACCGGCTGGTGCCTCCCTTGCCGGAGGCCCCCGACGGGTCCTTGCCACCGGCCCCCGATGATCCGTTCCCGGTGGTCCTCGGGCGGTCCCCGCCAGGGTCCCCGGACGGCTTCCGGTCGGGGGTCCCCGACGGGTCCCCGACCGGCTTGCGGTCGGGGGTCCCCGATAGCCTCATGGCCTCCACCCGGGCCACGGAGGCGGGCAGGTTTCGGCCACGGAGGAGATCGTAGACGAGGTCGGCCGGCGCCTTTTTGCGCCAAGCCCGAAAACCGGGGTAGGCGACCTTCAGGAGGGCGATGGCACGGCGGCGTGTGGCCTCGAAGTCGAGCGCCTCCACCCGGCTGCCGATCTTGTTGAGCTTCATGCGGCGCCAGATCAGGAACGTCGGCCACGGCTGCAGGAACCAGGTGGCTACGGGGATCTTGTCGGTGAGCTCGTATCCGTCCAGGCGCGAGATCAGCAGATGGCGGCCGGCCTCGACCAGGACCAGGAAGAGGAACGGCGCGAAGATGTGCAGCGTCACCGACTGCACGTTCTCCCAGGTGGACACCCCTGCCTTCCAGCCGGCCATGCCGTTGACCACGACCGTGCCGACGGTGAACAGCCGGGCTGCCGACCGCAGCCAGCCGATCGGCTTGCCAATCGATGTGGCGAACAGGTCGAGGACGACCACGCCGACCAGGCCGCCGTCGATGCCCAGCGGCACCAGGTCTGGCAGGGGTACCTTGTGTCGCTTGGCCAAGTCGACGATGGAGTTGTAGGAGCCGGCGAAGCTGTAGCTTGCCAGTCCCATGGTGATCAGGGCGACGATCGCGCCCAGCAGCTTCTGCCCGGTGGACAGCGCTCGCCGAGCCTTGGCCGGCGTGCCTGCCGCGACGGGTGTGGCGGGGGTGGCCGGCAGTTGGGTCTCAACGCTCATAATGTCACGCTCCGTAGTCGATTTGAGGTTTGGTGGGGCGTCCGCGAGGTGTCCGCACAGCGTCCACGGACGGCGAGGGGTGGGGGCCTATAGGGGGCGGTTTTCGGCGTCCGCAGAGCGTCCGGGGACGGTCTGCGGACGCTCTGCGGCCCGCTACCCTCTGTGCCTGTACCTTGTACGGTTGGCGGTGGTCAGGACGCCCTGTCCGCCGCCTCCCGGCCGGCCCGCCGGGTGTCGCGGATCTGATCCGAGAACCGCCGGAGCGCGCTGAGCATCTCCTCCCTGGTCACCCCCTGGGTCGGGGCATACAGGCCGTCGATGTCGCGCGGCCGGTAGCACAGCTCGGCCGCGCACAGCGCGTTCGCCCTCGGCGACAGCCACGTCTTGCGGCGGCCGGTCGCGTCTTCCAGTTGCTTGCGGGTGATGCCGTTCGGCCCGGCGCCGAGAATGGCGTCGACCATGAGGCCCTCGGCGTCGGCGTTGGCGGCATCCAGATTCAGCGATTGGCCGGACATTCGGGCAGCCGCAACCGCCTCTGCCGTCACATCGCCCCCCGGGCCGGAAGCCCAGATTCGGTCCAGCCGTTCCCGGGCGGTCTCCGCAGTGTCACCGCCGGGACCCATCGGGGACCCCGCCGGGAGGCCCGCCGCCGTAGCGACTCCGGGACCCGCCGGGGACCCCGCCGGGGCACCCCACGGGTAGCCGCCGCCGCCGACTTCCGGGACCCCGCCAGGACCCCCCTGCCAACCCGCCCCGGGGACCCCCGCAGGAGACCCCTGGAGCGCGGCCGGTGAGACCTGCTGAGGGACCCACGTGAACCCCTCGGCCGCAGGAAGCGCGGGCTGCTCGAAGGACCCTCCGACGGGGATCCCCTGCGGTGCCGGATCACTGAGCCACTTGCGCATCAGCTTGGCCGGGATGCGGGTGCGCCGCGAGGCGTACTCAGCCACGCACACGCTGGCCGAACCCGCGTCCAGGGATGGCGCCACCTTCGCGCCTTCCCGCGCCAGGGATGCGACCAGGTCGTTGCTGTCCCCCGGCGCCATGTGCGGAGTGCGGGCCGGCAGCGGCGCCGTCATGCCGACGTTCCGCTTGTAGTACATGCCGGGCTTGCTCAGCATGGACACGTCGAGCTTGCTCCAGGCGTCGTCCCCGAGCAGGAAGCTCGCGGCCAGCTTGGACGTGGTCGACAGCAGGAACTGCACCCGGAACTGCTGCCGGAACGTCGGCGACGTGAACGCCTCCAGCGAGCAGTACTGGGTGGCGAAGATGACCTGCACCGCGACCGCCCGCCCCAGACTGTTGATCGACTCCAGGCGCTTGGCGAACTCCGCGCCCCGACCGGCCTTGTTCCGCGCTCCGGTGACCTCGGCGCCCTCGTCGATGATGTAGACGATCGCCGGGCACTTTTCCGAGGGGGCGAGCTTGTCGCTGTCCAGGTCGATGTTGGCCGACCGGTAGTCGATGATCTGCTCCAGCGACCGGAGCTGCAGGTCGATCTCCTCCAGGCTGGTGGCCAGCCAGTCGATGCGCGGCAGCCACGGCCCCAGGGCGCGGCCGCCCTTCATGTCCGCGCCCCAGATCAGCGCGTCCGCGCACAAGTGCAGGTTGGCCAGCACGGTGTGAATGAAGTTGCTCTTGCCGCCGCCGGTGTCGGCGCCGAACACCCAGTGGTAGTAGAGCAGCAGCTGCGTGTCCCACTCCTTGTCCTCGCGCATGCCCAGGATGAGCGGCTGCGTGATGGAGCGCGGCAGGTGCGGGCGGACCATGTCGAAGCTGATCGCCTCGGCCAGCGGGTTGCCCTGCCGGATGTGCACGTAGACCACCGTGGAGTCATCCTCGTCCGGAAGGATCTGCACCGCGCCCGGCCGCAGGTGCGCCCCGTCCTGGGTGAGCAGGCCTGTCTCGATGTTGCGGGCGCAGCCGGCCACGCTGGTGGCCAGCTGGGTAATGGGCACCAGCTGCACACGCAGAATCCGGTGGTCGGGGCCCAGCTCGGTCAGCTCCGTCAGCCGTGACCCCTTGCACGCCGACAGCTGGTCGGCCACCCGCGCCCACTCCTCGCTCCAATGCTTCAGCGCCAAAGTGGCCGCGTCCGGCTCAGGGGCGGGAGCGGGAGCGGGCATGGGGCTGGGCTGCGGCGTCTCCTCATAGACCATCTCGGCCGCAGGCGGGTTCTCAACAGCGGCGACGGCCCGCCGGCGGCGCAGCGCCTCCTGCCACCGCCAAGCGCCCACCAGGCTGCCCGCGGCCAGCGAGCCCGCCGTCCACAGGTTCATCGGGCCGACCATCTCCGCGATGGTCAGCCACACCCCGGAGCTGACCACTCCGGCCGCCGCCCACGTCTTGTCCACCACGTGGCGCAGCTTCACCGTGGCCCACGTGGCCGCGCCGAGCAGACTCACCGCCGCGACGTGCTTGGCGTTCACCGGGTCGGCCAGGTACGCGGCCGCCCCGGCAGTGAACAGGCTTGCCGAGCACACCCACGGCGCGCAGTCGTCCCAGTTGTCACGCACCGCCCAGTAGGCGCGCGCCGGGGCGCTCTCGCCCCGGTACGCGGCCGGGGGCGCGGCGGGCGCGGGGCCGCGCCGCACCTCCTGGCACTGGCCGGCGACCGCAGGGCGGCCGGCCTGCAGCTCACGGCGGGCCTCACGGCGGGCGCGCCGGGCCGCGGTCTTGGCGAGCTCGCGCTCGATGTTGCGCTGCCGCCGGGCCAGCGACAGCTCCTTGCTGGTCGGGGCGGCGTCGTCGCGCCCGGGGTGGGACTGGCTCATCGTCGCCGTCCTTTCGCAGGTGGGGTGGATTGGGGTTACTGGTCGTCGTTCGGGAGGCTGGCCGGGACGGACATGGGCGGGGCGCCCTGCTGGGTCGCCACCAGGTTGTCCCGGTTGATCATCCGGCCATTGGCCTGCGCCGCCTCGATCCACGGCGCGTACAGGACCCGGCCGCCCTCGGTGGCCTCAGCGAGAGCCAGGGCCATCCCGTTGACTCCGTCGCGGCCCTGGGCGATGAGCTCGACGATCTGCGGCATCATCCACACCTCGTCGTGCAGCCGCATGCTGATCGTGTTGAGCAGGCCGGTCATCTGGTGCAGGCCCTCGGTCAGCGTGTCCAACGTCCGGAACTGGTCCTGCAAGGACATCTCCCCGAACGGCTGGGAACGCAGGTTGGCCATGGCCTGGGCCAGGGACATCGTCATGGTCGGTTCTCCTTAGCTGGACGCGGTGGCGTTGAGGACGGCCTGGGACGGGACGCGGGTGCCCTGGCTGACCAAGACGACCCACCGCTGGTAGGCGGCGTCGGCGGCCAGCGCCGCCGAGTGCATCTGGCCGGCGGCCTGCTGGCCGACCTGGGCGGCGCCGTAGATGGAGTCAACGATGGTCCGGTCGAGCATCGCCTCCTCGTCCATGCGGGCGGCGATGGTGCGGCCGATCTGCGCGGTCATGTGCACCGCCTCGGCGGTGTAGTCGATCGCCTGGATCAGCGCCGGGATCGACATCAGCGTCATGTTCGCGGCGGCGAACGCCTCGACGGCCATCAGGTAGTTCTGCGGGGCCTCGGCCGGGCTGGTGCCCTGGCGCTGTGGCTTGGGCTGCGGCGCGGCGACCCCCCACTCGGCCAGGAATGCGTTGACGTCGGGAGTGGCGTTGTAGAAGTTGGCGACGAACTCGGCGTGGATTCGCGCCCGCTCGGCCGGGTCCTTGAGCGCGACGAGCTTGTGCGCGTGGTTGTACAGCGCCGTGTCCATCGCGTGGGAGTTCCAGTGGTCGCGAAACTCCTGCTGCGCCTGCTGCGCCTGTTCCGGCGTCGCGGTGGCCAGTTGCTCCTGCAGACGCCCGTACGCCTGCTGCTGGGCGAGCTGCAGTTCCTCGAAGCTCACGAACGTTGGCGTGCGCGAGGCCGAGGAGGTGTCGGCCGGCTGCGTCTGCGTGGCCTGCGCCTGCACGCGCTGCACCTGCGGGGCCTCCTGCTGGGCGGCGGCGGTCGCCCGCGCCGTCTCAGCGGTCGCGTCCTGGACGGCCTGCCGCTGTTCGTCGCGCTCCTGCTCGGCTAGATTGGCCCGCGCGCGCTCCTCGTCAGCTCGTTGAGCCTGCGCCTCGGCTGCATCCCAGGCGCGATTGAACGCCGCGTACATGGCCTTGTTGGTGGCGTCGTCGACGGTGACGATCCGCTCGGTCATCCACCGGGAGAAGGTCATCTCGGCGAGGCTGCGGTAGCGGTGGGCTTCGTCGAGGGCGGTGAAGTCCCCGTTGGGCGGGAACACGGCCAGGCCGCGCAGGTAGGCGGCCGGAAGGACTTCGCTGGGGATGCTCAAACTCATGGGTGCGGTCCCTTCGGGATCGTCGGTTGGGGTGACGGGCTTGGCGGGCTCGGTGTTGGGCTCGACAGACTCGGTGTCGGGCTCGGTGATCGGCTCGGTCACGATGGGGTTGGCGATGATGGGCTCTGTGGGGGCGTCCTCGACGGTCGTCGCCTGCCGGGCGTCGCCCGCCTTGTTCGGCCCGGCTGCCTCCGAACCGGGCGGGCCGGGAGCGTTGGCGGGCTGGGCGGTGTCCGGTCCGGCTGCCGTCTGGGGAGCGTGCTCGGGCTTGCGCAGCCCCAGCCCTTCACTGATGTCGGTAGCGGCGTCACGGACCATCTGCCACAGGCTGCGCTGAGCGTGCGGGGTGGCCAGGAACTCCTCCTGCCCGGACGGGCGGCGGGCGCTGTGAGCGGGCATGGGCCCCGTGTAGGGCTTGCCCAGGGGCTTGATCTTGGCTTCCTCCTGCGCCTTTTGCTCTGCGGCCTCGCGCGCCTTGAGCGCGGATTCCTTGGCTGCCTTGACGGTCATATCCAGGGCACCCTGGAACAGGCCGGGCTTCTCCTGGCCAGCCTTGACCGCCTGCTGCTGGCCGACTTTGCCGAGCACGCCCCCGGCGACGAGGAGCGCCAGGAGCAGCGCGCTCACGGGTTCCATGGTCAGCAACCTCCAGATTTGGGAGAGGACAGGTAGCGCACCCACACCCACACGGCGCCGTACACCAGCTGGCGCAGGCCGGCGGTGAGGACCATCACGGCCGCCCCCAGGGGGAGCGCCACCACGAGCACCACCGCCAGGAGCGGTAGCAGGAGGGGGTGCACCGCCAGAAGTGCCTGGCGGTGCACGGCCCCCAGATGGCGGGCCACCTCGAAGGCGATGTCGGTCATCAGCTGAGGACCTGGCCGACCCCGGTGAAGATGGAGAAGATCGCGCCGCTGATGCCGTTGATGAGGCCGCCGCCCCACGGCGTGGCGGCCAGGACGACCACGAACGCCCCGCCGAGCACCATCTGCGGCCAGTCGTAGCCCTTGTGCTTCTTGCAGTACCAGACCAGGGCGCCCAGAGCGATCACAGCCAAGATCGAGGTTCCGATCGCGCCGGACGGCACCTGCTGCTGAGCCAAGACGTGCGCCGCCTCAGCCGTCTTCAGGGAATGCATTGGCTATTCCTTCCTGTCTTGTGCGGTTCGCGTCGCACTAGCAAGGCTACTATAACTCCTATACTCTAGCTTGTGAAGCGAGAAGGGCGCCGACTTGACAACCATCGCCGTCGCTCCGCCACGAAGGGGAGCCACCAACAGCACAGGAGCTATCGACGTCATGGACACGCGGAACCGAGGCGGCACCTCCCAGGCGGATCGCCTGCTCAGCCACCTGCGCGCCCTGGCCGAGGAGGCCGAGCCGGGTACGGCCCTGCCGTCCCAGGCAGAGTTGTCGGAGCAGTTCGGCGTCACTCATGTCACCGTCGCCCGCGCCTACGCGGAACTGCGCAACGAAGGACTTGTGGTGGCCGTGCGGTACAAGGGCTATTACCGCCGGGGCATCTCTCATCTGGTGATGCGGCGCACCCGCCCGGTTGCCGATTCGCCGGACGACGTCCCTGAAGACGCGCCGGAGGTACCGCGCCAACCGCATCCTGATGTGCTGGTCGACGTGGCCACAGCCGCCCGGACCATTGGCTCCCACACCCTGGCCGACCTGCTCGACGTGCCGTCAGACACGGTCCTCAACATGATTCAGCAAACCACCTATGGCGCCGACGGGCACCAGGTCGACGCGCTGGCCATCAGCTACCAGCACCGCGATCACACCTCAACCGAAGACTGGCCCACCCGCTACCACGAGACGGTCCTCCCCCGGCTCGCGAACCGGGCCGAGATGACCCAGATGCAGCTTCCCGCCCCCACCGCGGTGCTGGAGGTGATCCGCATCGGCTACCACGAGGACCTGCCGGTGAACGTGCAGCACATCATCACGACTGGTCGCCTCGACTACCAGCTGGCCGCGCCGGAGGTCCCCTACGACGCCTGGGGGTGAAGAGTCGACACCGGCACCGATGGAGTGCTCACCTCGGCGCCCAGGACGTGAGCAGCACACTCGGAGCAACACGTCGATACGGCTGGATCGAACCACAGCGGCTCCCCGCCGATGCCGGAGGCGGTATAACGACCGTGCAGCAGCAGCGCCACCCGCAGCGAGCAGACCGACACCTGCCAGCCGCGGACCTCGCTGCCGTTGACAGGCACCGCGTGCTGGACCCGCTCGTGTGCCGGCACGTGCGGGTCGACGCCAAGCCAGTAGTCGCGGACCTCGGCCAAGTCTTCGCCTCCTCAGATGCTGTACAGCGGATCGTAAACCCGTCGAGGCGATGACGCCCACCGGCGCCGGGACTCGGCCGAGGAACAGCCACGGCCCGTCACCTCCGAAGGAAGCAAGGAAGCAACGGGCCGCGCCTGCGTCCGCGTCTCAGGTCGCCATCAGGGCCTGGCACGCCTTCGCGACCTCCAGCCGGAACCGGATCTGAATGTCGTACGGTGTGCAGCCGTAGTGATGAGCGAGCGCCTCGCCCAGTTGCCGGACCGCCTGGCGGTGACGAGGCTCCGACCCGCCGCGCAGGTCGTCACGCCGGATCTGAGCCCGCAGCTGGATGTAGC
Organism: Nonomuraea sp. NPDC023979; assembly: GCF_040639085.1. Lineage (NCBI taxonomy): Bacteria > Bacillati > Actinomycetota > Actinomycetes > Streptosporangiales > Streptosporangiaceae > Nonomuraea > Nonomuraea sp. NPDC023979. The sequence continues at coordinate 3,850 of NZ_JBEZZG010000016.1, read as the reverse complement.
GGGCCTTGGCGTCGGCCAGGGTGAGTACCCGCTCGCCCAGGATGACGAGGGGCCGCCCGTGCGGGCCGACGAACAGCGGCTCACCCATCACGACACCTCCACCCCGGTCATCGAGGCGATCGCGTAGTAGGCCGTCCATCTCGACCGGCCAGGCAGGGTGCGGAAGTAGGCGTACATGCGGTTGTCCGGGCCGACCGCGTAGTCGCTCAGGATGTGGATGGCGTGATGGTCGCGGCTGCGGTAGCCGTCGGGGTAGTCGACGCCGCCGGGCGTCTCGACATGTACCGTCTGGCCGATACTGGCCTTGATCAGGGCCACAATCTCGTCGGGGCTGGTTGCCGTCGTGGGCATGGGCCGGTCCTCTCGTCTGGCCGGGGTCGCGTCCGGCCGGGGGTGTAGCGCCTTAGCGGCAGGCTACCGCCGGCGCGCCTGCTGATGCTTGGCGTTGAACGGGTCGATCTGCGCGCAGACCTTGTGCGCGCGATCCAGTCTCGTCGCGTAGCTGGGTCTGGCCGGCTCGCCGGTAGATGCATGCGGCCGAGCGTGAGCTCCCATGCGGGGACTTCTTGTGGGCCCACGACAGCTCGTAGCCGGGTACGTAGCCGTCGGGAAGGACGGGATGCGCCACCGAGCGCCCCCTTCTGACCTGTCGGGCCACCCCGGGGTCGCATCCGGGGTGCGGAACATCCCCAGAGTACGGCCCCCAGGAGTCACGCCTTCTTGACGCCGTACGTAAGCATGCCTACATTCGGAGGTGCGCGGACGCGACCCCGCGCGTGGACAGCCGAAAGGAACCGCCGAGATGGCACCTACCACCACCACACCCAACGAGTTCACCATCGCCTGCCTCACGCTGGCCGAGCACGTCGCCAGCAACGATGAACCGGTAGGGGGGCCCTGCTACCAAGCGCTGGTCGACGTGCTCGCAAACAGTCTCATGCACGGCCCCATCGAGGCACGCCCCGACAGCATCACCGAGGCCCGGCGCCGCGCCGCCTGGGAGACCGCCCGCCTCGTCGACTGGGCCCGCGCCCACCCCTACCTGCCCGACGCTCTGCTGTTCACCGAGAACTACCCGGTCGTCGCCCCGTGAGCGCGCCCACCGGCCCGCGAGCCGCCATCTACCTGGAGCCGACCGGCGCCCCCGACGAGTGGAACGTCCTCCTCGACCGGGACGCCGTCAACAGCCTGACCATCGGCCGCATCATGCTCCGCCACGACCACACCTGGCAGATCCTCGACGGCCACCAGGCCAAGCTCGGCCGGGTCGCCGGCGGCAGCCACGGCCAGGAGCGCGCCATGATGGCCTGCGCCGCCGCCTTCTTCCAAGACATCGCTCCGATGGGGCCGAACGCCGCATGACCACGCCTGCGAACGTCGGCCGGTGGGGCAAGCCCGGCCCCCACCGGCCGAACTGCTGCCGCTACTGTGGCCGGTTCGGACGCGACTGCCAGCGCGCTGTCTGCCTCGCCTGCGACACCCCGCAGTGCTGGGACTCCGCCTGCGCCGTCTGCCTGGTCGGACTGTTCACCACCCGCAACTTCCTCGGCCCTGCAGAGGATCTTGTCTGCGGCTACCGGTGCACCAACCTCGCGGTGGCCAGGGTCCCCCGAGTCGGATACGCCTGCCGCACCTGCCTGCCCCGCCCAGCCCGCCGCTGGAACGGCGAGAGCCTTCGTCTCGCCGACGAGATCGCTCAGCGGGTCGCAGAACTTGGCCAGACCCGCGACATTCCCGGCTGGAGGCGTTTTCAGTGGTACGACACATGACCGCCAGAGGCCGCTCGCGCGGCATGCTCAGCGTGGTCAGCGCCCTTGTCAACGCCCCCCAATTCACCTTCGAAGAGAGCGGTGCGTCATGACCACCATGCCCGTCCTGGAGTGGATCCTCGACAAGCACACCCCCATCCCCATCGACCGGTTCGGCGCCGACCACTGGTCAACGTTCGCCTACGTCGAGACCCGCGCCGTCGACCGGAAGGGCTACCTCGGCCACGACCACATGCGCTGCTCGGCCCGCCTGCACCCAGAGCTGTACGCCCTCAAGAACCCGTACAGTTCCAGCGATGGCGGCCGCTACCCGACCAAGATCAAGGCCGCGCGGAACGACGACGGCTCCTGGGGAGCCGAAGCGCTCCAGGCCCATGACGATTACTCCTGCCTGTCCGACTGCATCGCCGCCGGCCTCCTGGTCGCCGACATGCCCATCGCGGCGGGGCAGACGTGGCAGACCGCCACCGGCGACTACATCACGCCCAAGATGGTCGGCTCGGGCGCCGTGTCCGACCCGGACCGCATCACCCCGCGCGACCGCAAGCGGCTCATGGGCGCGGCCCGCTGGCGGCTCACACCCCTCGGCGTGGCGGTGGCCTCCCAACTGCGCCAGCACCACGCTGAGGGCGGCGCCTGGCACGACTTCGTGCCCGACATGGCCAAGGCCCGCCGCGACGCCGCCTGACACGCCACCACCAACTGATCCCGCATCACGAATGCCGCATCCGCTTGCACGGGTGCGGCGTTTCGCGTGTCGTGGAGATGCGGCGCCGATGATCGGCCCGATACCGTACGGGACGCCCGCCCCTGGAGATTTCACCGGCCTCCGTGGGCGGGCGGAGCTACCCGCAACGAGAGAGAGGCTACAGTGCCAAATCTTCCCGCAAACATGCCCGACAGGGTGATCGCGGTGAGTGGGCTCAAGGGCGGCATCGGTAAGTCGACCCTGGCCATGTTCATCGCGTTCGTGTGGGCCGTCCTTCGCGGCAAGCGCGTTCTGTACGTGGATGCTGACCCGTCCAGCCAGACGGGCTGGGACTGGTGGAAGCTCGCCCGCGACCGGGACACGCCGCTGCCGTTCGACATCGAGACGTGGCCGCACGCCCAGGTCGGCGACATGGTCGCGGACCGTACTCCTGGCAAGTACGACGTGGTGGTCATCGACTGCGGCGGCGACTCCGACGCCATCCTCCGCTCGGCCGTCGAGGTCTGCACCTACGCGCTCGTCGTCACGACGCCCAACAAGGCCGACATCCGCCGACTCTCCGCGACGTTCGCCTCAGCGCTCAAGGCGGCCAAGGACGCTGGTCGCACCAGCGAGATCGACGCGGCCGTGGTCTTCACGAAGGTGGACAACCGCCGGCAGGCCGCCAACAAGGAGATGCGCCGGCAGATCGAGGCGAAGCTGCCGATGCTGCAGCGGGAATTGTCGCTGAAGCCGGCCGTCTACGCCGATGCGATGGGCACCAACGTCACGTCCCACGCTGATCTCGAAGAGGCCAAGGAACTGGTTGAGGAGATGGAGGCGGCAGCGTGATGGCGAAGCTGGACGAGTTCGACGTGTTCGACGGAGCGACTCCGCCCGTGGCCGACGCAGCCGACGCCGCTTCTCGCGGCTCGGGGGGCGCTTCCCGGGACCAGGAGACCCCAGAGGGGGAGAACGGCGCTCAGGATCAAGCTGAGGGCCGCGCAGGCGGTACGACGGCGACCCGGTCACCCGCCAAGAACGGCCAGAGCGGCCGAGCGTCGGTCGCGCGCCCGTCGGCACGAGCCGGGGGACGCCGCCAGGCGGCCGCTCCCGCTGAGCCGGGCATGGACGCCGATACCGAGCGGCGCTGGCTCGCCTGGCTCGGCGCGGACGCGGGCAAGGCCGCGGCCTCCCTCCGGCGGGCCGACGAGGACGTAGCCGCGTTCGAGCGCACCGTGCAGGCAGCCCGCGCGGCTGGCATGAGCGAACGCAAGATCCTGGGCGCGGTCGCCCGCTACGACGTGGACATCCCCGATCCCGATGGTCAAGCTCACACCCTGGCCGGCGTCTTCGCCCTCTACACCGGAAGTCACCAGTACCTGCGCCGAGC